>JAEDJB010000007.1 GCA_016296565.1 Oscillospiraceae bacterium | reverse complement strand
GTCTTCATGGGGTATTCCAGCCCCTGGGTGAAGCCGTCTCCCTGGCTGCAATAAATTTCGCCCCCGATGATGGTCTTTTGATATACCAGCAGGCTGGCCCAAATGTGCTCCTGAAGGCCGGGGTAGTTTTTCACCTGGTAGGTGTACCGCTTCACGGTCTTTCCGCTGTACTGGGTCAGGTCAAAGCCCTGCTCCGACTGAAGGGCCAGGTACTCGTCGTAGGAGGCGTCAAAGGTTTCGGGGATGAGAATCTCCTCCACCGAGGCGGGCTCCTCAGCCACCAGCCAGCCGAAGCTCTCCAGGTAGGCCACCCGGTCCTGGTCGTTTCTGATGCCGGTGGGGTCCGGCTGCTGAAGCTGGGCGGCGGCCTCGGCGGCCTGGATGTTCTGGGTGAGCCCCAGTCCGGCCCCCAGAACGGCTATGGTTGAAACCAACAGAATGGCGCTGACGGCCAGCCGGCCCCGGTGAACTTTTTTGGTGATAATGAACATGAATGACAGCTCCTCTCCTGGGGGTGAAGGGTATGGGATCGCCTGCAGGCAGCCTGCCGGGCCGGAGCCGGGGCAAGGCGCGGCGGGGGAAATCTTTGCCTTACCCTATGTTTTTGCCCCGGGATTTATGATACAATACACAAAATGCCCCTTGGATTCCGGGGGAAGGGAGGAAAACACCATGGAACGACTGGACAAGCTGCTGGCCGCCACCGGGCGGTGGTCCCGGAAGGAGGCCAAGACCCTCATCAAGGCGGGCCGGGTGCAGGTGGCGGGGGAGCGCCCCGCCGGGCCGGAGGACAAGGTGGAGCCGGGTACCCTGGTCACGGTGGACGGCCGCCCCATCTCCACGGAGCCCTATGTCTATGTGATGCTGAACAAGCCCGCCGGGGTGATTTCCTCCACCGAGGACCCCCGGGAGGAGACGGTCCTCTCCCTGCTGCCCAAGCAGCTTCGGCGGATGGGCCTGTTCCCGGTGGGCCGGCTGGACAAGGACACCGAGGGACTTCTTCTGCTCACCAATGACGGCCCCCTGGCCCACCAGCTGCTGGCCCCCAACCGCCACGTGGACAAGGTCTACTACACAGAGGTGGACGGCAAGCTGGACCAGGCCGACCAGGAAGCCTTCCGGGAGGGGCTGACCCTTGCCGACGGAACGGTGTGCCGCCCCGCGAAGCTGGAGATTCTGGCGGACCCCAGCCAGGCCCTTGTGACCCTGCGGGAGGGGAAGTACCACCAGGTCAAGCGGATGCTGGCCGCCCGGGGCAAGCCGGTGATGTATTTAAAGCGCCTGTCCATGGGCCCTCTCACCCTGGACCCGGCCCTGCCCGCAGGCCGCTGGCGGATGCTTTCACAAGAGGAGCGGGCCGCGCTGGGCCGGTAAAGGGAAGATTTTCGGCGTTTTCCACAAAAATTCACGAAAAACCTATTGAAATCGTTCCGGGGAACCGTTATAATAATAGCCATTGAACTGCGTGAAATTCTGCAAACGGCTGGTTCTTATCGCTTTCGCAGGATTCAGAATGAAATCACGAACCTGATTTCATGGTTCTGAGAGATAGAGACAGGAGGAAAAGACATGTCCAGCAGAGTTTTTCAAAGCATCGTGCTCCAAATGAAGGAGTGCACGGACCGCGTCATTGGCGTCGTGGACGACCAGGGGACCGTGGTGTCCTGCAACCAGCTGACCTGGATCGGAGAAAAGTGGGAGGGCGCCGCTTCCGCCTTGAATGTGAACGATTCCGCCGTGATTATCTACGGGGACAAGACCTTCAAGCCTCTGGCCAACCGGGGGTCCCACTTCGACTATGCCGCCTTTGTCCAGGGCAGCGACGACCAGGCCAAGCTCATCTGCTCCATGGTCACCGTGGCCCTCAACAGCGCCAAGACCTACTATGAGGAAAAGTACGACAAGACCGCCTTTGTCAAGAGCATCATCTCCGACAACATTCTGTTGGGGGACATCTATGTCCGGGCCAAGGAACTCCACTTTGCCTCGGAGGCCCAGCGGGCCGTCTTCCTGGTCCGCCAGGTAGGCTCGGCGGAGATCGCCGCGGTGGACGTGGTCCAGAACATGTTCTCCGACAGCCAGGAGGACTTTGTCATTTCCATCAACGAAACCGACATTGCCGTCATCAAGATGCTCAGCGACGGCAGCGACAGCAAGGAGATCTACAAGATCGCCAAGAACATCGAGGACACCCTGGCCCAGACCCTGAAGATCAAGACCACCATCGGCATCGGCACCGTGGTGGGCCACATCCGGGACCTGGCCCGGGCCTACAAGGAGGCCGGCGTGGCCATCGACGTGGGCAAGGTCTTCGACACGGAGAAAACCATCATCAACTACGAGAACCTGGGCATCGGCCGGCTGATCTATCAGCTGCCCACCGTCATGTGCGAGATGTTCCTCCAGGAAGTCTTTAAGAAGAACCCCATTGACGCTCTGGACCAGGAAACCCTGTTCACCATCAACAAGTTCTTTGAAAACAACCTGAACGTCTCCGAGACTGCCCGGAAGCTCTTCGTCCACCGGAACACCCTGGTGTACCGCCTGGAGAAGATCAAGAAACTCACCGGCCTGGACCTGCGGGAGTTCGACGACGCCATCACCTTCAAGGTTGCCTTGATGGTGAAGAAGTACCTGGTGTCCCGGGGTATCGACTCCTGATATCCCATCGACCCTGCCCAGGCGGCGGTGATCGAGAAGGAGTGTTACTTTGATTCGCCTGACAGATATCCACAAAGAGTACGAAAACGGAACGAAAGCCCTGAAGGGCGTGAGCCTGCAGATTGACGACGGGGACTTTGTCTTTCTGGTGGGGCCCTCCGGCTCCGGCAAGTCCACCATCATCAAGCTCATCACCGGGGAGATCCAGGCCACCGACGGCCAGCTGATGGTTAACGGCTACAACATGAACGACATCAGCGAAAAGCAGATCCCCCTGATGCGCCGCACCCTGGGGGTGGTGTTCCAGGACTTCCGTCTCATTGAGAAAAAGACGGTGAACGAAAACCTGGAGGTAGCCATGCGGGCCGTTGGAGCCGTGCCCCGGGAGATCCAGCGCCGGATTCCCTATGTGCTGGGCCTGGTGGGTCTTACCGGCAAGGGCCGGCAATATCCCACCCAGCTCTCCGGCGGCGAGCAGCAGCGTGTGGCCATTGCCCGCGCCCTGGCCAACAACCCCAGCGTGATCATTGCCGACGAGCCCACCGGCAACCTGGACCCCGCCCGCTCCCTGGAGATCATGTCTCTCTTGGAGAAGATCAACGACATGGGCACCACCGTCCTGGTGGTCACCCACGAGCGGGAGCTGGTCAACCGGTTCAGCAAGCGGGTGGTGGCCATTGAGAGCGGCAGGATCATCAGCGATGCTTCGGGAGGGTATTACGGAAATGGTCGCTAATCAAATTTGGTATCATATCAAAGAGGGCTTCCGCAGTATCTTTACCCATGGGCTCATGTCGTTTGCCTCTGTGTGTATGATCGTGGCCTGCCTTCTGATTATGGGTTCCTTCTCCCTGGTGGCGGTGAACATCAATCACATGCTCCGCGACCTGGAGGATGAGAACGAATTTCTTGCTTACGTAGACGAAAGCTACACCGAGGAGGAGGCCAGAAGCCTGCAAACCAGGCTGGAAAACATCCCCAACGTGTCGGTTGTCACCTTTATCAGCAGGGAAGAGGCCTTGCAGAACTTCCAGGCGGAGCAGGGCAACGCGGCTCTGTTCCAGGATCTGGACCCCTCCACCCTGCGGGACCGGTACAGCATCCACGTGGAGGAGATTGAAGGCCTCAGCGAAGCCGCCGCCCAGGTGGAGCAGGTGGAGGGCATTGCCGAGGTCCGGGCCTCCCTGGAAATTGCCGACGGTTTTGTGATGCTGCGCAACGTGGCCAGCGCCATTGCCATCATCCTGGTGGTGATGTTGGTGGTCATCTCCATCTTCATCATCGCCAACACCATTAAGCTTGCCACCTTCACCCGGCGGGAGGAGATCGCCATCATGAAGATGTGCGGCGCCACCAACTGGTTCATCCGCTGGCCCTTCCTGGTGGAGGGCGTGCTGCTGGGCCTCTTCGGCGGCGTGCTGGCCTACCTGGCCCAGTGGGGGATTTACGGCCTTATTGCCAAGGCCATGCAGGAGAGCGGCATTCTGTCCATCATTACCATGATTCCCTACGCCGACATGGCCAGCACGGTGCTGCTGGTGTTCCTGGCCGTTGGCTTTGTCATCGGCGCGGGCGGTTCGGCTCTGGCCATCCGCAAGTTCCTGAAAGTATAATACGGATTCTTGATGAAACAGTTTCATCAAGAATCCCGTGTGCTGCGCACACTCGCATTGTGCTGACGTACACTGCGCCGTCTCATGCAGTTCTTGACGCGCTTTGCGCTATAAAAAGCTTTGACAGCTTTTTATCAAGAACTAGTATAAAGGAGGAACCCCATGCAAAAGCAGAAAAAGGGCCGGGACCCCATGCGGTTTCAGAAGCGGGTTGCCGCGGTGATCGCCATTATCCTGTGCCTGTCTCTGGTGCTCTCCCTGGTGGCAGGCCTGCTGGCCTACTGACCGGGACGAGACGGAAGAAAGCCAAAGAAGCGGCAGCTGAGGCAGCCGCTTCTTTTGATTTTGGGTCATCCGAAAGGGATGAAAGGAGACTTGTCTATGGAACAGACCAAACCGAAAAAAACCGTCTCCCGCACCAAGGCGGTGATCGCCTGCGTGCTCTGCCTGGTGATCGGGGGCGGAGCCGCCCTGGCGGGGGTGTGGACCTGCATCGGAACGGACGGTCTGGCCCTTCTTCAGGCGGACCGGCTCATCCGGGAGAAGTTTGTGGGGGAGTATGACACCACAGCCCACCGGGAGGCCACCCTGGAGGCCATGGTGGATTCCCTGGGGGACCGGTGGTCCTACTACCTAACCCCCGAGGAGTATGAAAACGTCCGGGACACCCGGAAGAACGCCTATGTGGGCATCGGCGTTACCGTCAGCCGGGAAGGAGCGGAAAACGGCCTGCTGATCCTGGCGGTGACCCCGGGCGGTCCCGCGGAGGAGGCCGGGCTGGCCGCCGGGGAGATCATCCGGTCAGTGGACGGCCAGGGGGTCACCCAGGAAAACCAGGACGCCATTATGGACGCCATCAAGGGAACCGAGGGTACCACCGTCCAGCTGGAGGTGGAGGGCACCGACGGGATTCGCCGCACGGTGGAGGTGGAGCGCCGCACCGTCCGGGGCATCACCGCCCAGTGGACCATGCTGGAGGGGGACGTGGGCCTCATTACCATCCAGAACTTCTATGAGGGCACCGCCGACCTGGTGGCCCAGGGGGTGGAGGAGCTCACCGGCCAGGGAGCGAGAGCCCTGGTGCTGGACGTGCGGAACAACCCCGGAGGCTATGTCACCGAGCTGACCCAGATCCTGGACCTGCTGCTGCCGGAGGGGGATATCTTCGTGAGCCGAACCAAGGACGGGGAGGAGTCAGTGTACACCTCTGACGCGGACTGCGTGGACCTGCCCATGGCGGTGTTGGTCAACGGGGAGAGCTACAGCGCGGCAGAGTTTCTGGCGGCTCAGCTCCGGGAGAGCGCCGGGGCGGTGGTGGCCGGAACCCAGACCTCCGGCAAGGGATACTCCCAGATGCTCTACCAGCTGGCCGACGGCAGCGCCATCGGCCTGTCCACCGCCCGGTACTACACCGGGGGCGGGGTCTCCCTCATCGGCACTGGCCTGGACCCGGACCCCTCGGTGGCCCTCACCCAGGAAGCGGAGGAGAAGCTCCTGGTGGGCCAGCTGCCCTATGAGGAGGATTTGCAGCTCCAGGCGGCCATCCGGGCCCTGAACCTGGAGAACTAATTTGACCTGACTCCGGGGGATTTTCCCAAGAAAAGTCCCCCGGAGCCACTTTTTTTGTCCAAAAAGGGGAGGTTGGGGCGAAGGGAAAAGGGTTGCTCTTGACAGACCGGAATAAACTACCTATAATGGTTAAACTGTAAACCGAAAACTATATTTATCTATATTTATAATGTGTAACCCCGCGGGGGCGGAGCGCCAGCTCCCCAGCCCCCCAGATATCGGAAGGTGTGTGACCATGGCAAAGGAATACCGACTCAGCGCAGAGCGCTTTGAGGAACTGAAACAGGAACTGACGTATCTGAAGACCGTCCGGGAGAAGGAAGTGGCGGAGCTTATCAAGGAAGCCCGCTCCTTCGGCGACCTGTCGGAAAACAGCGAATATGACGAGGCAAAAAACGAGCAGGGCAAGCTCTACTCCCGCATTGCGGAGCTGGACGAGATCCTCTCCAACTACACCATCATCTCCGAGCAGGAGAAGAACATGGACATTGTCCACGTGGGCAACACCGTGGTGGTGGAGGACCTGGAGTTCTCCGAGGAGGAGACCTACCAGATCGTCGGCTCCCAGGAGGCCGACCCCATGAACGGCCGGATCTCTGAGGAATCCCCCTTCGGCCGTGCCCTGCTGGGCCGGAAGGCCGGAGACGAGGTGGTGGTGGAAGCCCCCGCCGGCAACATTCGATACAAGATCACTGCGATTCAGAGATAAAGAGAGAAGGAGCGGAACAGCATGGCTGAAAACAAGAAGAAGGAACCGGCCCAGGAGCAGGAGCAGGATCTGTCCCAGATCCTCAAGGTACGCAGAGAAAAGCTGAAGACCCTGCAGGACGCGGGGAAGGACCCCTTTGAGCAGACCAAGTTCGTGGTGTCCGCTCACACCCAGGACATCAAGGATCACTTCGACGACATGGAGGGCCAGGAGGTCACCGTGGCCGGCCGCCTCATGTCCAAGCGGGGCATGGGCAAGGTGAGCTTCTGCGACATGCAGGACAAGACCGGCCGCATCCAGCTCTACGCCCGCCGGGACGAGATGGACGAGGCGGTGTACAACGAGTTCAAGAAGTACGACATCGGCGACATCGTGGGCGTGAAGGGCGAGGTCTTCCGCACCCAGCGGGGGGAGATGAGCGTCCGCTGCAAGGACGTGACCCTCCTGTCCAAGTCCCTGCGTCCCCTGCCGGAGAAGTTCCACGGCCTCACCGACAAGGAGCTGCGCTACCGCCAGCGGTACGTGGACCTGATCGTGAACCCCGACTCCCGCCGGAACTTTGAGATCCGCAGCCGCCTGGTGAGCTACCTGCGGTCCTTCCTGGACGGCCGAGGCTACATGGAGGTGGAGACCCCCGTGCTGAACACCATCTCCGGCGGCGCCACCGCCCGGCCCTTCATCACCCATCACAACACCCTGGACATTGACATGTACATGCGCATCGCCACCGAGCTGCACCTGAAGCGGCTCATCGTGGGCGGCCTGGAGCGGGTGTATGAGATCGGCCGGATCTTCCGCAACGAGGGCATGGACACCAAGCACAACCCTGAGTTTACCACCGTGGAGCTGTACGAGGCCTATGCCGACTTCAACGACATGATGGACCTGTTTGAGGACTTCCTCTCCGGGGCCGCCATGGAGATCCTGGGCACCTACGACGTGACCTGGCAGGGCGAGAACATCAGCCTGGCTCCCGGCTTCCGCCGGCTCACCATGGCCGAGGCGGTGAAGGAGTACCTGGGGGTGGACTTTATGGCCATCGACGGGGACGAGGCAGCCGTTGCCGCCGCCAAGAGCGTCGGCGTGGACATGGACGGGGTGGAACCCACCTGGGGCCACGCCCTCTACGAGTGCTTTGACCAGAAGGTGGAGGAGAAGCTCATCCAGCCCACCTTCATCACCATGCACCCCGTGGATGTGTCCCCCCTGGCCAAGCGGTCCCCCAAGGACCACCGACTCACCGAGCGGTTTGAGCTCTTCATCTGCCGCAGCGAGATGGGCAATGCCTTCTCCGAGCTCAACGACCCCATCGACCAGAAGGCCCGTTTCCAGAAGCAGGTGGAGATGCGTGCCAAGGGCGACGAGGAAGCCGGCATGATGGACGAGGATTACATCAACGCCCTGGAGTACGGCCTGCCCCCCACGGGCGGCCTGGGCATCGGCATCGACCGGTGCGTCATGCTCCTCACCGGAGCGGATTCCATCCGGGATGTGATCCTCTTCCCCACTATGAAACCCATCGAATAACATTCAAGCAGCATACCGGCGGCCTGGCTGTCGGTATGCTGTTGTGCAGTTTGCCGGAGAGCAGGAGGGGCGCAGTTGGCACGGATCTGGAGAGAGAAAACCTTGGCCTGGTCTGCCCGGCCGGGGATGAACGCCGCCCGGATTGCGGCGCTGTCCTTTGGGGCGGTCATTTTGCTGGGAACCCTGCTGCTTCTGCTGCCGGTGATGTCCCGGGACGGGGAGAGCGCGGGGCTGCTCACCAGCCTCTTTACCGCCACCTCCGCCACCTGCGTCACCGGCCTTGCCCTGGCGGACACCCTCACCCAGTGGTCCCTGGCCGGGCAGGTGGTGATCCTGTGCATGATCCAGCTGGGCGGCCTGGGGTTTATGACGGTGTATACCCTGCTGCTCACCTTCTTCCGCCGGGAGATTCTCCTCTCCCAGCGGTTGGTGCTGGCCTCCACCCTGGGGCTGCGGAGCACCGGCGGGGTGGTGCGGCTGGTCCGCCATGCCCTGCTGGGAACCGTCATCCTGGAGGGCGCCGGAGCGGTGCTTCTGTCCTGGTGCTTTGTGCCGGAGTTCGGCCTGGCCCGGGGGGTGTGGTACGGGGTGTTTCACGCCGTGTCCGCCTTCTGCAACGCGGGCTTTGACCTGATGGGCCCCCGGGGAGGCAGTCTGTCCCTCTTTGCGGACCGGCCGGAGGTGCTGCTGATCCACGCCGCCCTGGTGGTGCTGGGTGGCCTGGGCTTTTTCGTGTGGGAGGATATCTACCGCCAGCGGCGGTGGAAAAAGTTCTCCCTGTACACCCGGATGGTTCTGGGCATGACGGCCTTTCTCATCCTGGCGGGCTGGCTGTACTTCCTGCTGGCAGAGTGGAGCAACCCGGCCACCCTGGGGCCTATGTCCACGGGGGACAAGGTGGTAAACGCCCTCTTCCAGTCCATCACCCTGCGCACGGCGGGCTTTTCCAGCTTTCCCCAGGGGGGGCTGCGGGAGTGCTCCCTGGTGATGTGCCTGCTGTTCATGCTCATCGGGGGCAGCAGCGGCTCCACCGCCGGCGGCATCAAAACCGTCACCGCCCTGGTGCTGGCCGCCGCTCTGCGCAGCGGCCTCCGGGGCCGGCAGGTTGTGACCCTCCGGGGGCGGACCATCCCCGCCCGGCAGGTGTTCAACGCCTTTACCCTCACCTTAACGGTGATCGCCGCGGGCTTCGTCTGCGCCATGGGCCTCTCCCTGGGGGAGGGAGGCGCGTTTCTCCCCATCCTCTACGAGGTGGTCTCCGCCCTGGGAACCGTGGGGCTGAGCACCGGCCTCACGGGAACCCTGTCGGCAGGCAGCTGCCTGGTGATCATCGCCCTTATGTATATGGGGCGGGTGGGCATCCTGTCCTTCTCCCTGGCCTTTATGATTCCCCGGGGCGGAGGAGATAAACTCAAGTACCCCAGCTGCGATATCATGATAGGCTAAGGAGGCTTCCTATGGAGACATTTGTGGTCATCGGCCTGGGCCGATTCGGGTCGGCGGTGGCGGAGGAGCTGTGCGCCCTGGGCCACCAGGTTCTGGCCATCGACACCGACGAGAAGGCCGTCCAGCGCATCGCCGACAAGGTGACCCAGGCGGTGGTGGGAGACTGTCAGGACCCGGAGGTGCTCCAGATGCTGGGGGTCAAGAACATGGACGGGGCGGTGGTGGCCTTCAGCAGCGACATCGGCACCAGCGTCCTCATCACCCTGAACCTGAAGGAACTGAACATCCCCCGGATCGTCTGCAAGGCCAGAAACCACAGCCACCGGGAGGTCCTCCAGCGGATCGGGGCGGACCAGGTGGTCTTTCCCGAGCACGAGAGCGGCCGGAACCTGGCCCGCACCCTGGCCAACCGGGAGATCCTCAACTATATCGAGCTTACTGAGCGGTACGGCATCGTGAAGCTCAAGGTCCCCGCCCCCTGGGTGGGGCAGACCCTCCGGGACTTGAACGTCCGGGTAACCTACCAGGTGAACATCATCGCCATCCAGAGCGGGGACGGCTCCATCCAGCCGGTGCCCGAGCCGGACTACGCCTTCCGGCCGGGAGACCTGATCTTCACCCTGGGCAACAACGAGAGCAATGAGCGCATTCTTGCGCTGGAGTGAATATGGAGACCATCACAAGCAGAACCAACCCCCTCATCACCCACATCCGCAAGCTGGCGGCAGACCGGAAGTACCGGTACGCCAGCGGCCAGATGGTGTGCGAGGGACCCAAAATGCTGGAGGAGGCCCTCCGCTGGGGGGCAAAGCTGGAGGTGCTGGTGTGCGCCCAGGGGTATGAGCCCCCGGCCAGCCTGCCCGGCCCGGTCCGCCAGGTGGCGGTGCCCCCGGACCTTCTCCGGTCCGTGGCCCCCACCCAGACCCCCCAGAAGGTCCTTTTCCTGTGCGCCCTGCCGGAGCTTGCTGCTCCGGAGACCCTGCCGGGCAGCCGGTACCTGGTGCTGGACGGCCTTCAGGACCCGGGCAACCTGGGAACTCTGTGGCGGACCGCCGACGCCTTCGGGGCGGACGGCCTGTTCCTCCTTCCCGGCTGCGCCGACCCTTACAGCCCCAAGACCCTCCGGGCCACCATGGGGGCCTGCTTCCGCCTGCCGGTGTGGGCGGGGGACTTAGATACCTTAACCGCCTTATTGGCCCGGTCAGACCTACCCCTGTACGCCACCGCCCTGCGGGCGGACACCCGGGACATTCGGGCTGTGGACCTGACCCGGGCCGCCGTGGTCATCGGCAGCGAAGGCCGGGGGGTGAGCCAGCAGGTGCTGGACCAAAGTGAAAAAACCATCAAAATCCCCATGACGGCCCGGTGCGAATCCCTGAACGCCGCCGCCGCCGGGGCGGTGGTCCTGTGGCAGATGTGCCAGGGGACCCTGCCCGGGGAACCGGAATAAAGGAAAAAGGAGGCGCTGTCCATGAGTTCCCTGCGGCACTGGCTGTGGCTGGCCACCCGGGGCAGCGCCCCGGGCATGTACGCCCTGCGGTTGCTGGACCATTTCGGCACCCCGGAAAGCGTCTACCATGGGGATAAGGAGGCCTATGACCGGGTGGAAGGCCTGCCCAGCCGGGTGCGGAAGGCCCTGCTGGACAAGAGCTTGGACCAGGCCGATCAGATCCTCCACCAGTGTGAGGAACTGGGGGTCCGGGTGCTCACTCTTCAGGACGCGGACTATCCCCAGCGGCTGAGCCAGCTGTCCGCCCCGCCTTGCGTCCTCTATGTGAAGGGGACCCTTCCCCAGGTGGACCAGGAGGCCGCCATCACCCTGGTGGGTGCCCGGCAGGCCAGCCCCTACGGGGTGATGATTGCCCGGCGTCTGGGCCTGGACCTGGCCCGGCAGGGAGCACTGGTGGTCAGCGGCACCGCCCAGGGCATCGACACCGCCGCCCTGGAGGGTGCCCTCAGCGGCGGAGGCAAGGTCCTGGCTGTGCTGGGCTGCGGCATCGACGTGGTCTACCCCTGGGGGAGAGAGGATCTCTACGAGGACGTGGCCGCTGCCGGAGCCCTGCTCAGCGAGTACCCGCCGGGCACCCCGCCTCTGGGGTCCCACTTCCCGGTGCGGAACCGTCTGCTGGCGGGTCTGAGCCTGGGAACCGTGGTGGTGGAGGGGACGGAAACCAGCGGCTCTCTCATCACCGCCCGGTGGGCCCTGGAGTCTGACCGGGACGTGTTTGCCGTCCCCGGAAACATCGACGTCCCCCTAAGCCGGGGACCCAACGGCCTTATCCGCCGGGGCGAGGCCAAACTGATCCAGGACGCCTGGGATATTCTGGAGGAATATGAATTCCTCTATCCGGCGAAACTGCATCCCAGAGCCCCTTTGCCGCCCCAGGCGGAGCAGGCCCGGCTAAACCGGCCTGCCGAACCCCAGCGGGAAGCGGCCAGAGAGGAGCAGGCCCCGCCCCAGCCGGAGAAGCTGGTGCTGGACCTGCGGAAGGACCCGGAGGCCTGCACGGACGACGAAGCCGCCCTTCTCCGGGCCCTCCAGGGAGAGGTCACCCGGACGGCGGACGACCTGGTGGAGGAGACGGGCATTCCCGCCCGGCGGGTGATGTCGGCCCTCACCATGCTCCAGGTCCGGCAGCTGGTGAACCAGCACCCCGGCCGGGGGTATGAGGCCCTGGTGATTTTAAAAGAGGAAACAACAGACCGGCGCGTGTAACGCCCGGCTGAAACCATAGCGCAACGGAACGAAACACGGAGGTTACAACGTGGCAAAAACGAATCTGGTGATCGTGGAGTCACCGGCTAAGGCAAAGACCATCGGAAAATATCTGGGGCCGGACTATCAGGTGCTGGCCTCCATGGGGCATGTCCGTGACCTGCCCAAGAGCAAGATGGGGGTAGATATCGAGCACGGCTTCGAGCCGGACTACCAGCCCATTAAGGGGAAGGAGGAGACTATCGCCCTGCTGAAGGACGCGGCGGACGAAAGCGCCAAGGTGTACCTGGCCACCGACCCGGACCGGGAAGGGGAGGCCATCTCCTGGCACCTGAAGGAGCTGCTGGACCTGCCGGAGGACAAGGCCAGCCGGGTTACCTTCAACGAGATCACCAAAAAGGTGGTTACCGAGAGCATCGCCGCGCCCCGGGACATTGACCAGAACCTGGTGGACGCCCAGCAGGCCCGGCGCATTCTGGACCGGATTGTGGGCTATGAGCTCTCCCCCCTGCTGTGGAAGAAGATCCGCCGGGGCCTGTCCGCCGGCCGGGTCCAGTCCGTGGCCACCCGCCTGGTGGCCGAGCGGGAGGAGGAGATCCGCGCCTTCGTCCCCGAGGAATACTGGACCCTGGAGGTGCTGCTGGACCGGATCGCCCCCAACACCGGCAGCTTCAAGGCCCAGTTCTACGGCCGGGAGAAGAAGGTGGAGCTGAAATCCAAGGAACAGGTGGACCAGGTTCTGGCCGCCATCCAGACCGCCCCCTTCCAGGTCAGCTCCATCAAGCGCCAGGACAAGAGCCGCTCTCCCGCGCCCCCCTTCATCACCAGCACCCTCCAGCAGGAGGCCAGCCGGAAGCTGAACATGAGCCCCCGGCGGACCATGTCCATCGCCCAGCAGCTGTATGAGGGCGTGGACATCCAGGGCGAGGGCACCGTGGGTCTCATCACCTACATGCGTACCGACTCCCTGCGCCTGTCCGACGAGGCCATCGCCGCCGCCCGGCAGTTTGCCGCCGCCCGGTATGGGGAGAAGTACCTGCCGGACACCCCCCGCCGGTTCAAGACCAAGGCCGGGGCCCAGGACGCCCACGAGGCCATCCGCCCCTCCAACGTGGAGCTGACCCCCGAGAGCATCAAAAAGGACCTGACCCCGGAGCAGTTCCGGCTGTATAAGCTCATCTGGAGCCGCTTCCTGGCCAGCCAGATGGCCGCCGCCGTCTACGACAGCGTGAACCTGGAGGTTACCAGCGCCGGGTATGTGTTCAAGGCCAGCCGGTCCGAGGTGAAGTTCCCGGGCTTTCTGGCGGTGTACGAGGAGGGCAAGGACGAGGAGACCAGCGAGATCCAGACCCCCCTGCCCAACCTGAAGGAGGGGGAGGAGCTGAAAAACGCCGGGGTGAAGCCCGAGCAGAAGTTCACCCAGCCCCCCACCCGGTACACGGAGGCCACCCTCATCCGGGCCCTGGAGGAGCGGGGCATTGGCCGCCCCTCCACCTACGCCCCCACCATCACCACCATTATGAGCCGGGAGTATGTGGTGAAGGACGGCAAGTATCTGCACACCACCCCCCTGGGGGAGGTGGTCACCAACCTGATGAAGGATAAGTTCCACGACATTGTGGACTATGACTTTACCGCCACCATGGAAAACCGCCTGGACAAGGTGGAAAGCGGCGACGAGAACTGGAAGTCGGTGCTGGAGGACTTCTACCAGGGGTTCAGCCGGGAGATGACCCAGGCGGAAAAGGACCTGGACGGCACCCGGATCAAGGTTCCTGACGAGCTTTCCGACGAGATCTGCGACGTGTGCGGCAAGCAGATGGTGGTGAAATCCGGCCGGTTCGGCCGGTTCCTGGCCTGCCCGGGGTTCCCGGAGTGCACCTTCACCAAGCCCCTGGTCATTGAGATGCCGGGCAAGTGCCCCAAGTGCGGCAGCCGCCTGCTGAAAAAGACCTCCCGGAACGGCTACACCTACTACGGCTGCGAGCGCAACGGAGACAAGCTGGGCCGGGCCTGCGACTTTATGACCTGGGACGTGCCCGTGAAGGACAGCTGCCCCGAGTGCGGCTGGACCATGTTCAAAAAGTCCGGCCGGGGCTTTAAAAAACCCTTCTGCATCAACGAAAGCTGCGCCGCCTTTGTTCCCGAGGAAAAGCGGGGGGGCTACCGGAAGAAAAAGACCGAGGAAACCGCTGCCGCTGAGCCTGCCGCCGCCCCGGAGACCGGGGAGGAGAAGCCGGCCAAGAAAACCACCAAAAAAGCGGCGGCTGAGAAAAAGCCTGCGGCCAAAAAGACCACGGCAAAAAAGACCGCCAAGGCGGCAGACGGGGCGGAGGAGAAGAAACCCGCCGCCAAAAAGACCACCGCCAAAAAGACGGCGGCCAAGAAAACCACCACGAAAAAGACCACCAAGAAGAAGGCGGAGGAGACGACGGAGGAGGACGGATGATGGAGCAGGTGCAGGTGATCGGCGCGGGCCTGGCCGGGTGTGAAGCCGCCTGGCAGCTGGCCCAGCGGGGCATTCCCGTGGTGCTCTGGGAGATGAAGCCGGAGAAAAAGACCCCCGCCCACCACTCCGACCTGTTCGGGGAGCTGGTGTGCTCCAACTCCCTCCGGTCCGACCAGCTGGAAAACGCGGTGGGCCTGCTGAAGGAGGAACTGCGGCGGCTGGATTCCCTGATCCTCCGGTGCGCCGACGAGCACCGGGTGGCCGCGGGGGGCGCCCTGGCGGTGGATCGGCTGGGCTTTGCCCAGGCCATTACCGACGCGGTGCGCACCCACCCCCTCATTCAGGTAAAGGAAGGGGAGGTTACCCAGCTGCCCGACGAGGGCCAGGTCATTGTGGCCACCGGCCCTCTCACCTCGGACGCCCTGGCCCAGGCCATCGCCCAGCGGTATCCCGCCAGCGGCTATCTCCACTTTTATGACGCAGCGGCCCCCTTAGTGACCTTCGAGAGTGTGGACATGGACAGCGCCTACTTTGCCTCCCGGTACGACAAGGGGACCCCCGACTACATTAACTGCCCCCTAAGCCAGGAGGAGTACCTGGCCTTTTGGCAGGCTTTGTCCCAGGCCAGGGAGGCTCCCGTCCACGGCTTTGAGGATAAAAACGTGTTTGAGGGCTGCATGCCCGTGGAGGTCATGGCCCGGCGGGGAGAGCAGACCCTGTGCTTCGGGCCTCTGAAGCCCCGGGGCCTGCCGGACCCCAAGACCGGGAAGGAGCCCTACGCCGTGGTCCAGCTCCGGCGGGACAACGAGGCGGGCACCATTTACAACCTGGTGGGCTTTCAGACCCACCTGACCTGGCCGGAGCAGAAGCGGGTGTTCTCCATGATCCCCGCCCTGAAAAACGCCGAGTTTGTCCGCTACGGGGTGATGCACCGGAACACCTATCTGGACTCCCCCCGACTGCTGGACCGGTACTACCGGGTGAAGGCCGAGCCCCGGATCTGCTTTGCCGGGCAGGTCACCGGGGTGGAGGGCTATGTGGAGTCCACCGCCTCCGGCTGTCTGGCGGCCCTTGAAATGGCCCGGCGCATCCAGGGCAAGGCCCCGGCGGATTTCCCCCAGGAGACCGCCATCGGCGCCCTGGCCCTTTACATCAGCAACGAATCGGTGACCAATTTCCAGCCCATGAACGTAAACTTCGGCATCATGCCGCCTCTGGGCTACCGGGTCAAGGGAAAGCGCAACAAGAACGCCGAGCTCTCCCGCCGGGCGCTGGAAGCATTGGACGCCATGGATCTGGCTTGAGAAGCAGAAAGGAACGGACATGAAGATCATTTTGGACGCCATGGGCGGCGACAACGCCCCTCTGGCCCCGGTGGAAGGGGCCATCCAGGCGGCAGAGAAGCTGGGTGTGGACGTGGTCCTCACCGGCAGGGAGCCGGACATCCGGGCCTGCCTGGAGCAGTTGGGCCGCAAAACCCTGCCCAAGGGCATGGAGATCGTACACACCCAGGAGGTTATCACCATGGAGGATAACCCCGCCCGGGCCTTCCGGGACAAGCCGGACTCCTCTATGACGGTGGGCCTGCGGATGCTGAAGGCCGGGGAGGGGGACGCCTTCGTCTCCGCCGGCAGCACCGGCGCCCTGCTCTCCGGGGCCACCCTTACCGTGGGGCGCATCCGGGGCATCCGCCGGGCGGCGCTGGCCCCTGTGGTGCCCAGCGCCTCGGGAGGCATGGTCCTCATCGACTGCGGCGCCACCGCCGACTGCACCCCGGAGTATCTGCTCCAGTACGCCTTTATGGGCTCCTACTACGCCCAGAAGTTCCTGGGGGTGGAAAAGCCCCGGGTGGGCCTGCTGAACATCGGCGTGGAGCCCAGCAAGGGCCTGGACCTGCACCGGGAGACCTACCCCCTGCTCCAGAAGGCCCACGAGGAGGGCCGGATTCACTTCGTGGGCAACGTGGAGGGCCGGGAGGCCATCAGCCAGGGGGTGGACGTGCTGGTGACGGACGGATTTACCGGCAACATCTTCCTGAAAACCTTCGAGGGCTGCGCCCTGCTCTTTTCCAGCAGGCTCAAGGGGATGCTCCTGTCCAGCGGGAAGAGCAAGCTGGCCGCCCTGCTGCTGAAGGACAAGGTGGCCGGGTTCAAGAAGGAGTTTGACCCCGGAGAGATCGGGGGCACCGCCCTGCTGGGCATCTCCAAGCCGGTGATCAAGGCCCACGGCTCCTCCAACGCCTACGCCTTTTTCAACGCCATGCGCCAGGCGGTTTCGGTGGCTCAGTCGGGGATTATTCAGGACATCACCGACAATGTGGAGTACATGCGCCTGAACAAGGCTAAGGCCGGAGAGTGAACCGCGGCGACTTGCCTGGATTTTTCCAATTTGCCTATTGACAGCACATGAAATTATCCCTATAGTAAAGAGCAGTTAAATAACCACTTTGGAATTTAACAGAACAGTATTTCCGGCGAAACGGATTCCAAAAGGAGCAGTATGGTATGATTTTAGAGAAGCTGAAAGGTTTGATTGCGGATCAGTTGGGCGTGGACGCGAACAGTATCTCCATGGACACCAACTTCGAGGAAGATCTGGGCGTCGATTCTCTGGATATCGTAGAGCTGTCTATGGCTCTGGAAGAGGAATTTGACATCGGCGAAATGAGCGAAGAGGACCTGGCCACCATCAAGACGGTGGGGGACCTGGTCGGCTATTTGCAGCGCAAGCTGGATTTATAATATAACAGCGCAACCTGCCTGCCGGCCCCCGTCTCCTTTGGCGGGGGCCGCGGTTTGATATCGAAAGGAGCGGACACCATGAAGACCCTGGAAGAGAAGATCGGCTACACCTTCCGCGATCCCACACTGCTGGAAAACGCCCTGACCCACAGCTCCTATGCCAACGAGCACCGGGAGAAGGGGATGCCCAGCAACGAGCGGCTGGAGTTTCTGGGGGACTCGATTCTGGGTCTCGTGGTGGCAGACCACCTCTACCGCACCCGGCCGGACCTGCCCGAGGGGGATCTGACCCGCATCCGGGCGGCTCTGGTGTGCGAGAGCAGCCTGGTGGAGGTGGCCAAGTCCCTGGACCTGGGCAGCTACCTGAAGCTGGGCAAGGGGGAGGAGAGCGGCGGCGGCCGCCACCGGCCCTCCATCCAGGCGGACGCGGTGGAGGCCATGCTGGCCGCGGTCTATCTGGACGGCGGCATCGGCCAGGCCCGGAAGCTGATCCACACCCTGGTGATCCGCCAGGAGCGGGAGAAAACCGCCGCCGGGCGGGACTATAAAACCGCCCTCCAGGAGCTGGTCCAGCGGGAGAGCGGCCAGGTGCTGTCCTACCGTCTGGTGGGGGAGAGCGGCCCGGACCACGCCAAGACCTTCTCCATGGAGGTCCTGCTCAACGGCCAGCCCATCGGCGCCGGTGAGGGCCGCAGCAAGAAGGAAGCCGAACAGGCCGCGGCCAAGGCGGCGGTAGGGAAGCTGGAGAAAAATCGCGTATGAACAAAAACAGAAGAAATATTCTCATCGCCGTGGTCCTGCTGGTGATCCTGCTGGTGATGCCCTTCTGGGGGTCCATCAAGGGGCTGATCACCGGGGAGGACGCCTCCACCGGGGCCACCACCGAAGCGCCCCGGGTGACCTGCACCCTGGCGGTGTCCGTCCAGCCCGCTCTGGAGGATATTGACTTGGTGAAAGAGGAAGCCCGGGAGCTGCTGCCGGAGGACGGCTGGCTGCTGGCGGAAACCCAGGTCACCCTGTCCGAGGGAGAGACCGTGCTGGACGCGCTGCAGACAGCCTGCCAGGAGGCAGGGCTTGCTGTGGAGGCCAGCAGCGGCTATGTGGAAGGCATCGGCGGCCTGCGGGCCGGGGACGGGGGCGACCTGTCCGGCTGGACCTACACCGTAAACGGCGAAACCGTCATGACCGGCGCCGGGGAGCTGGAAGTCCAGGAGGGTGACCAGATCCTCTGGAGCTATGTCTGCACCTGGGAATAACGAAAAGAGAGACGGGAACCGTCTCTCTTTTTTTCTTGGCTCCCCCTCTGGGGGAGCTGGCAAAAGCAACCAGACCCAAAGTGCCCCCAAAACTGTCCTGAAAAAACCCTTGACAACCCTGGCCGGACGTGCTATACTTCACTCAACTAAACCGGTGAACGGGAAGAGTACCCAGAATTCTGCCTGACAAAGCGAGCTGCGGATGGTGAAAGCGCAGCCCAGTGCGGACCTGGCGAATGGACCCGGGAGGGCGAACCCAACGCCGCAAGGCCAGTAGGGGAGACGGGAGAGAGCACGCCGTTACCACGTGCCGGCACTTGTTAGAGTGCGCTGAGTGGGCGCGAGACCGCGCCAAGCCGGGTGGCACCGCAGAAGTTCGTCGCTTCTGTCCCTGCAAAAACAATGCAAGGGACGGGGGCGTTTTTTTGTTCCCCTCCCTTTACGAGAAAGGAGCTGACCATCATGGCAGCAAAGAAGGAAATCCCCTATAAGATCTATCTGGAAGAAAACGAAATGCCCAAGGCATGGTACAACGTCCGGGCTGACATGAAGAACAAGCCCGCCCCCCTCCTGAACCCCGGCACCCACCAGCCCATGACCGCTCAGGAGCTGGAAGGGGTGTTCTGCGCCGAGCTGGTGCAGCAGGAGCTGGACAACACCACCCCTTACATTCCCATCCCCCAGGAAATCCAGGATTTCTATAAGATGTACCGTCCCTCCCCCCTGGTCCGGGCCTACTGCCTGGAGGAGAAGCTGAAGACCCCCGCCAAGATCTACTACAAGTTCGAGGGCAACAACACCTCCGGCAGCCACAAGCTGAACTCCGCCATCGCCCAGGCCTACTACGCCAAGAAGCAGGGCCTGAAGGGCGTCACCACCGAGACCGGCGCCGGTCAGTGGGGCACCGCCCTGTCCATGGCCTGCGCCTACCTGGACCTGGACTGCCAGGTGTACATGGTGAAGGTGAGCTATGAGCAGAAGCCCTTCCGCCGGGAAGTGATGCGCACCTACGGCGCCTCCGTCACGCCCTCCCCCTCCAACACCACCAACGTGGGCCGTCAGATCCTGGCCGAGCACCCGGGCACCACCGGCTCCCTGGGCTGCGCCATCTCCGAGGCCGTGGAGGCCGCTGTCACCCAGGAGGGTTACCGCTATGTGCTGGGCTCCGTGCTGAACCAGGTGCTGCTGCACCAGTCCGTCATCGGCCTGGAGACCAAGGCCGCCCTGGACAAGTACGGCATCAAGCCCGACATCATCATCGGCTGCGCCGGCGGCGGCTCCAACCTGGGCGGTCTGATCTCCCCCTTCGCCGGGGATATGCTCCGGGGCGAGGCCAACTACCGGATCATCGCCGTGGAACCCGCCTCCTGCCCCAGCCTGACCCGGGGCAAGTACGCCTATGACTTCTGCGACACCGGCAAGGTCTGCCCCCTGGCCAAGATGTACACCCTGGGCAGCAACTTCATCCCCTCCGCCAACCACGCCGGCGGCCTGCGGTATCACGGCATGAGCAGCATCGTCAGCCAGCTCTACCACGACGGCCTCATCGAGGCCACCAGCGTGGAGCAGACCAAGGTCTTTGAGGCTGCCGAGTACTTCGCCCGGGTGGAAGGCATCCTGCCCGCCCCCGAGTCCAGCCACGCCATCCGGGTGGCCATCGACGAGGCCATCAAGTGCCGGGAGACCGGCGAGGAAAAGACCATCGTCTTCGGCCTCACCGGCACGGGCTACTTCGACATGGTGGCCTATGAGAAGTTCAACAACGGGGAGATGGGCGACTATATCCCCACCGACGAAGAACTGGAAAAGAGCTTCGCCACCCTGCCCCAGGTGGAGGAGTAATTCCCACAAAATCAAAAAGGATGGCCTCCGGGCCATCCTTTTTTGCTTCCCGGTGAACCATACTCCGTCCTCAGGCGTATGTCTATATGATACTAGTTCTTGATAAAAAGCTTCCGGAGCTTTTTATAGCGCAAAGCGCGTCAAGAACTGTATGAGACGGCGCAGCGTGCGTGAGCACGATGCGAGTGTGCGCAGCACACGGGATTCTTGATGATTTTTCATCAAGAATCAGTATGAAAGGAGGCGCGAGCGATGGACCAGTACATCCGGCAATATGGGAAACGGCTGTATGGGCTGTGCCTCACCCTCTGCGCCCACCCCCACGACGCGGAGGACCTGTATCAGGACACCTGGGTGAAGGCTCTGGAGCATCTGGACCAGTATGACCCCACCCGGCCCTTCCTGCCCTGGGTCACCCGCATCTGCGTGAACACCTACCGCAGCCGCCTGAGGCGGCTGGCCCGAAGTCCGGTGTTCAACGGCTTTTCCACCAGCCAGGAGAAGGACGAGCTGCTCTCTCTGGTTCCCGCCCCGGAAAAACCCGACTACAGCCCTCTCCACCAGGCCATTGACGGCCTGCCGGAGAAGCTGCGGGTGGCGGTGATCCTGTACTATTTCCAGGACATGGACGTGAACTCCGCCGCCCAGGTCCTGGGGGTCCCTCCGGGGACGGTAAAATCCCGGCTGCACAAAGCCCGGGTCAAGCTGAAGGAGGTGCTGGGAAATGACCCCGATCTATGACTTTGAAGCCGTGAGCCCCCCTGTCCTGACGGAGGCGATCCTGCGGGCCAGGGCAGAGGAGAAGCGGCTCCGCCGCCAGACCGCCCTGGTGACCCTGGCGGCTGCGCTCACCCAGGTCTGCCTGGTGGTGCTGGGCTTTACCCTGTATCCCGTCCAGCCCCTGGCCGCTCTGGCCTGTTTTGTCTACCTGTGCCTGTCCACCGCCGGCGGCGGAGTGGTGGCCCTGACCTACACCCGGAAAAGGAGGTTTCTGACGTCATGAGTATCGTTGCTGTAACCCTGCTGCTGGTCCCCCTGTTTTTGGTGATCCCCATTCTCCTGGGGGTCTACACCTACCGGGACGCCAAGCGCCGGGGGATGAACGCCCCCCTCTGGGCTCTGGTGGCGGCCCTGGCCCCCACCTTCCTGGGCTTTCTCATCTATCTGCTGGTGCGGGGGGGCCATTCCGACTGGAAGTGCTCCCGGTGCGGCGGAGCAGTGGAGGAGACCTATGTGGTCTGCCCCCGGTGCGGGGCCCGGCTGAAGGCTGCCTGCCCCCGATGCGGCGCGCCGGTGGAGGCCGGGTGGAAGGTGTGCCCCCAGTGCGCCGCCCCCCTGGAGGGGGAGGGGCTGGACGTCACCCCGCCGGTGAAGCCCAAGGACAAGGCCCTGGGGAAAATTCTGGCGGTGGTGATCCTCGTCCCCGTGGCTTTTCTGGTGCTGCTGATGATGAACTTCGGGGCGTACTCGGTGACCGGGAGCAGTGGGGTTTCCCACACGGCCTTTTACGACGAGTGGGAGTTCTATCTGGAAACCCGTGAGATGGGCCTGGGGCAGATGGGCTTAAAGGAGCAGGCCCTCCAGGACGAGAGCAAGCTGTGGGCCATGGTGTCTCAGGATCAGACTGGCAGCGGGGAGACCCTGTGGACCTGCCTTCTCTACCTGCCCCACACGGAGCTGGATCTGGTGTCCACCGGCGAGACCGAGAGCTTCCTGCATCACGGCATGGAGGCAGAATACACCCGGACGGACACGGACCAGGGGGTGTATCTGGTGCTCAGCTGGTGCGGGGAGAAGAAGCCCAAGCTCACCATCACCCGGGACGGGAAACAGGTCCCTTGTGTGGAAATAGAGTGCGGCCAGGACCTGCACCTGCTGTCCGGGATGGAAGGGACTGACCACACGGACCACACGGACCACTGCGATTAAACCGGCGGCTGCCGGGGGTTTGGTTGCGCTGCGCAGATCTGTATGGTAAAATTCTCATGGATGCCCTTGACTGTAAAGGGGCTTTACACCGTATCCTGTCTGGGAAAGATGAGAGAAGGAGGACAAGCTCATGACGATCAAGGAGATGGAGACCCGGTCCGGACTGACCCGGGCCAACATTCGCTTCTATGAGGCGGAGGGCCTGCTGACCCCCCAGCGCCGCCCCAATGGCTACCGGGACTACTCGGAGGAGAACCTGGCGGAACTGCAGCGCATCAAGCTTCTGCGGACCCTCCACCTGACCCTGGAGGAGATCAAAGAGGTTCAGCTGGGCCAGTGCTCCCTGGCCGAGGCCCTGGACCGGAACCTGGTCCGGCTGGCTTCCGACCAGGCCCAGCTGGCCCGGTCCGAGGCGGTGTGCCGGGGTATGAAAGGGGACGGGGCGCGCTACGACACCCTGGACGCTCCCCGATACCTGGCCCAGCTGGAGCAGGCGGCCCAGGAGGGGACCCCGGAGCTGACCGCCGACCAGCTTCCCCGGGTGCAGGCCCCCTGGCGGCGGTATTTTGCCCGGAGCCTGGACCTGACCTTGTACCGGGTTTTCTGGTGCGCCCTGTTTCTGGTCCTGGGCATCCGGGTGTCCGGGGCGAGCCTGGGATGGAGCCTGCTGCTTTTGGTGCTGTCCGTGACCACCATGTTCCTGCTGGAGCCGGTGTTCCTCTCCCGCCTGGGCACCACCCCGGGCAAGGCCATCTGGGGCCTTCGGGTGACAGACCCCGACGGGGGACTGCTCAGCTACAACGACGCCTGTCAGCGCACCGGCCTGGTGCTGGTGCGGGGCATGGGCCTGGGGATTCCTGGCTACCAGTGGGTGCGGAACTTCAAAAGCTACGACGCCTGCGAGGACGGAAAGGAGCTGGCCTGGGAGGCGGATTCCGTCCTGGTGCTCAAGGACAAAAAGCCCTGGCGGGTTCTGCTGTGGGCGGCGGTGCTGGCGGCTCTGCTGGGGGTTGTGGCGGCGCTGCTGCTGTACGCCCAGTATCCCAACTACCGGGGGGAACTCACCGTGGCCCAGTTCTGCGAAAATTACAACCACCTGGCCGCAGAGAACGGGATAGACAACGGCTACACCCTCACCAAACAGGGCTGGAAAGCCAAGCCCCAGCCGGACAACGTCATTGTGATGGCGGACCTGATGTTTGGCGGCCCGCCGGAGCTTACGTTCCAGGAGGAAAACGGGATCATGACCGGCCTGTCCTTCCATCTGGAGGGGGACGTGGGAACCATGCTCCTGCGGGAGCACCAGGACATTATGTCCCTGGCCATCATCGCCTTTGTCTGCGCCCAGCCGGAGTACCGGACGGAGCTTTTCAACAGCCAGGTGGACCAGCTGTTGGAGGAGATCAGCGGGCAGTGGTTCCCCAGCTTCGACCGGACCCTTTTCGGCGTCCGTGTCCTCTGCCGGACCCAGGAGGAAGGGGACTGGATCACCATGGACTTCTCCATGGAACGGACGGAACCCTGACTGAAAAAAGCGGCGTGCATAAGACAGGCAGCAGCCACAGCAGGTTACCCTGCTGTGGCTGTTCTTGTATTTTATCCTGCTCTGTAATATGATGGAACCGAACAGACCTGCAAGGCGAAATTTGCAGGCATCCTTCGTGATTCCACGGATATTCTCCCAATGAGGGATGTTGTGTTCGTGCCAAATAGGATATGCTTTAACCAGAAACAACAGGTGGAGGCAAGCAAAATGAATCAACAAACCACGGGAAAGTATATATCCCATAAGAGAAAAGCAAAAAACCTGACACAGGAGCAGCTGGCAGAAAGGCTTGGGGTATCCAATAAAACGATTTCAAAATGGGAAACAGGAAAATGTCTGCCCGATTACTCTGTCGTAAAAAGATTATGCGAAGAATTGGAAATCACAGTTGCAGAGCTGATGGATGGGGAAGATATGGGGAAAAGCAGTGTTCGTGCATATGATGAAGAGCAGATTATGGACCTGCTGAAAAGAACGCAGGAATTGGAAAAGCAAAAAAACCTGCTCTACGGAATCTTGCTGATCGTAATGGGAATTGCATTGCAGGCCCTTTCTCATACAGTTGGCGGGTCCAATGTAAAAGACTTTTTCTCAGGACTTCTGCTGGGGATATCAATCGCTGAAATGCTGGCTGGTGTTTATGTGGTTGGAAAAAGTTTGAGACAAAAGGCGTGACCATGATGGTCACGCCTTTTGCTTGTTTAATAGGGGATATTCACCGTTACTGTGCACATCTCGTCATTGCGGCTGTACCAGATGGACTGGGTCAGGTCCAGGGCCACGCCGGTGTTTTCGCTGGCGGCCCGGAAGAGCCGGTGGAGCTGCCCCTGGTCAAAGAGAACGCTCACCGCCTCCTGATAGCCGTCGTCCCCGAACCGCAGGGGGAGCTTGTTCCACCCCTCCCCCAGGGCGGTCTCCATGGCGGCGGTGATTCCGGCGGGGTCGTACCAGCCGAAGTACAGGCCGCTGCGGCGGAGGTAGTTGTAGTCCTGGCTGGTGCAGTCGGGCACTGACACCGTGCCGTCCAGGGTGTGGGTGCGCAGCAGGTCCTCTGTGGTCAGGCCGAAGTATTCGTAGGCCGGGCCGCTGGTGGGCTGGCCCCCCTCAAACACCGGGTCTCCCCAGGTGACGTCCATCCAGCAGGGGACTCCGTCCAGCCACATCAGGTTCCAGGCGTGGGTCTCCCCGCCGGCCTGGCCGCTGATGTAGGCGCAGGGCACCCCCAGCTGGTTCAGCAGATACTGGGCGGTCTTGGCGTAGCACCCGCAGAGGCCCTTGCCCTCCACCATGATGTTTACAATGGAGTTGTCGTCCACCACCTGGTAGTTGGCGTGGTCGATGATGTACTCGTAGACATGCAGGGCCTTGTCATAGTCCGAGGCCCCCGCGGGCAGACCGGCAAAGCAGTCCGCTGTCCAGCGGTCGATCTGGGTCTGGGCGTCGGCCCGCTGGTCCTGGTCCATCACATAATTGGGCAGGTAGGCGGCCTCCATGGGGGTGTCTCCCACCAGGGAGGTCTCAATCTGACCGGTGCCCGAGAACCAGAACAGCTCCGGGCAGTCCCGGTCGATGGCCCGGATGGCGGCCTGGATCATGTCGCTGTCCGGGTAGAGCCCCTCAATCCGATCTTCCTGGTTCTGCAGGCCCGCCAGCAGCTGGTCGTAAATGTACTGCTCCTGGCCGGTGAGTTGGTCCCGGGTGTACCGGAAGCCGGTGTCCTGGGAGACATAGTCCTCCGGGGGCGGGTCCACCGCGGCGGCCTCCAGAATGGAGCAGCCGCCCAGAGCCAGCAGGGCCAGAACCAGCGCAGCCAGGGCCGGGAGAATCCGTCTCATGCCTTGCGCGCCAGCGCCCGGCGGACAGCCTGGCAGATACCGGCGGCGTTCAGGCCGTATTTTTCCATGAGGTCGGCGGGGGGACCGCTCTGGCCGAAGGTGTTCTGGACGGCCACGGCCTCCATGGGCACCGGGCAGCCCCGGACCACCACCTCAGCAACAGCGCTGTAGAGCCCGGCGCTGACCTGGTGCTCCTCGGCGGTGACGATGCAGCCGCACTCCTTGGCGGCGGCCAGGATGGCTTCCTCGTCAATGGGCTTTACGGTGTGCAGGTCCAGCACCCGCAGGGAGATGCCCTCCTCCGCCAGAGTTTCGGCGGCAAGCAGAGCTTCGTAAACCATGGCCCCGCAGGCGAACACGGCGCAGTCTTTGCCGTCCTGAACCAGGCGGGCCTTGCCGATCTGGAAGGGGGTGTCCTCATCGGTGATGAGGGGTACCGCCTCCCGGCCGAAGCGGAAGTAAACGGGGCCGTCGATGTCGGCGGCGGCGATGACCGCCTTCCGGGTCTCCTCGCTGTCGCAGGGGGCGATCACCGTCATGTTGGGCAGCACCCGGGCCAGGGCCAGGTCCTCCAGGGCCTGGTGGGTGGCTCCGTCCGGCCCCACGGAGATGCCCGCGTGGGCCCCGCCGAAGCGGACCTTCAGGTTGTTGTAGCACACGGTGGTGCGCATCTGGTCAAAGGCCCGGCCGGAGAGGAACACGCCGTAGGTGGACACATAGGGGATCATGCCCCCCAGGGCCAGGCCTGCGGCGGTGCCCACCATGTCCTGCTCGCTGATGCCCAGGTTCATAAAGTGGTCGGGGTACTGGTCCCGCACCCAGTTGGTGCGGGTGGAGGCGGCCACGTCCGCGTCCAGAACCATGACGTCCTGCCGGTCCTTGCACAGCTCCAGCAGGCCCAGGCCGTAGCCGTCCCGCTGGGGGATCATCTTCACGTCTTTCATGCGCCGGCCCCTCCTTTCTCAATTTCCGCCAGGGCGTCGGCCAGCTCCTGGGCGTTGGGCGCCTTGCCGTGCCAGCCGCACTGGCCCTCCATGAAGGAGACCCCCTTGCCCTTCACCGTCTGGGCAATGATGGCGGTGGGGCGGCCGTGGGTGGTGCCGGCAATGCGGAAGGCCAGCTCCAGAGCGGCCAGGTCGTGGCCGTCGATCACCAGCACATGCCAGCCGAAGGAGCGGAACTTGTCCCCCAGGGGCTCCACGCCCATAATGTCGGCGGTGTTGCCGTCCAGCTGGACGCCGTTGTTGTCAACGATGGCGCAGACGTTGTCCAATTTAAAGTGGGCGGCGGTCATGGCGGCCTCCCAGATCTGGCCCTCCTGGACCTCGCCGTCGCCCAGCAGGCAGTAGGTCCGGTAGGGGCGGCCCTGCCGCCGGGCGGCCAGGGCTAAGCCGTTGGCAATGGACAGCCCCTGGCCCAGGGAGCCGGAGGAGCAGTCCAGCCCCGGCAGGCTGGACATGTGGGGGTGCCCCTGGAGGGGGGAGCCCAGCTGCCGCAGGGTGGGCAGGATGGCGGGGTCAAAGTATCCCCGCCGGGCCAGGGCAGCGTAGAGCACCGGGGCGGCGTGGCCCTTGGAGAGGATGAACCGGTCCCGGTTGGGGTCGTCGGGCCGGTCGGGCCAGATGCGCATCACGTCAAAGTACAGGGTGGCGACAATCTCCACCGCGGAGAGGGACCCGCCGGGGTGGCCGGAGCCCGCCGCGTGGGTCATCTCCAGAATATCCCGCCGCAGCTGGCGGCACAGGACGGGAAGGTCAGCATTCATAAGAAAGCCCTCCGTTTCACTCAGTTTACTGTGTTAAAGGTATCATAGGCGGGGGGAAATGTCAATGTGTACGCCTTCCCGGCGGGGGTCACCCCTTAAAACTCCCTAAAATTTCCATCTTCCATTGAAAAACTCCGGTTAACATACTATAATGGTATTGATATCAAAGAACCCCAAAGGAGGAAAACC
>JAEDJB010000117.1 GCA_016296565.1 Oscillospiraceae bacterium | reverse complement strand
CAAAAAGCCCTGCCAACGGCTTGACAGGGGGTCGGGGTATGGTATAATAAGCACACGGGCACTGCGGCAAGCGGTTTCAGCCCGGTGTTGTTTCTAAAAAGTTATTTAAGAAACCGTCACTTTGCCGAGTGGCGGTTTCACCTTTTTATACGAATCGTTACGGTATAGTTACCGATATGAATCGTAATGGTAATAGGCATGGCCTCACCTCCTTTCGGAGGATGTGGCCGAAACCGCCTGCCGTTGCAGCAGCACCCGTGTGCAGAGTGATTTTACCATTGCCGTCGAAAGCTGTCAACAAAAAGCCCTGCCAAAACCTTGACAGGGGATTGGGGTATGGTATAATAAACACACGGGCACTGCGGCAAGCGGTTTCAGCCCGGTTGAAAACGATTTGCTAAATACTAGAAACCGTCACTTTGCCGAGTGGCGGTTTCACCTTTTTATACGAATCGTTACGGTATAGTTACCGATATGAATCGTAATGGTAATAGGCATGGCCTCACCTCCTTTCGGAGGATGTGGCCGAAACCGCCTGCCGTTGCAGCAGCACCCGTGTGCAGGACGATTCTACCATTTTCGACAAAACCTGTCAACGTGAAAACCCCCGCGCTGGAGCACCAGCGCGGGGGTTTTGTGTGCCGTTATGCTTGTGATTACAGCAGGATGATCCCTGCGTCCTGGCAGGCCTGGATGGTCTCGTCGTCCCAGATGGAGGCCTGAACCTCGCCGATGTGGGCCTTGCCCAGCAGGAACATGGACAGGCGGGACTGGCCGATGCCGCCACCGATAGTGAGGGGCAGCTCGTTGTTCAGCAGCATCTTGTGGAAGGTCAGCTCCCGGCGGTCGTCGCAGCCGGCGATGGTCAGCTGGCGGTCCAGGGACTCTGCGTCCACCCGGATGCCCATGGAGGACAGCTCGATGGCGTGGCCCAGGGTCTCGTTCCACAGGAGAATGTCGCCGTTGAGCTGCCAGTCGTCGTAGTCCGGGGCGCGGCCGTCGTGGGGCTTGCCGGACTTCAGGGCGCCGCCGATCTGCATGAGGAAGGTGGTGGGGTGCTCCTTCAGCCAGGCGTCCTCCCGCTCCTTGGGGGTCAGGTCGGGGTACTTATCCTCCAGCTCCTGGGAGGTGACGAAGGTGACCTCCTTGGAGATCCGGGGCAGGCCGGACAGCTGGGAGAACACGGCCTGGATGGTGCTCTGGGTGTCGGCTATGGCGGCCACGATGGCCTGCACGGTCTTTTTCAGATAGTCCACGTTCCGGTCCCGGGGAGCGATCACCTTTTCCCAGTCCCACTGGTCCACATAGATGGAGTGGAGGTTGTCGGGAATCTCGTCCCGGCGGATGGCGTTCATGTCGGTGACCAGGCCCTCGCCCACGGGGAAGTGGTAGTTGTGCAGGGCCAGACGCTTCCACTTGGCCAGGGAGTGGACCACCTGGGCGTCCCGCTGGGCGGCGGGCACGTCAAAGGAGACGGGGCGCTCCACGCCGTTCAGGTTGTCGTTCAGGCCGGAGGCAGCCTCCACAAACAGGGGGGCGGAGACCCGGCGCAGGTGGAGGTTCCCGCAGAGGGTGTCCTCAAAGACCCGCTTGAGCAGGGCGATGGCCTTCTGGGTGTCATACAGGTTCAGCAGGGGCGCGTAGTCAGCGGGGATATAGGTTTTGGACATAGTGATAACTCCTTTCGGATTGTGGTAGACAAGGGGATGTGCAGGGCGGGCTGAGGGCAGCCCGCCCTGCAACAGGGGAAAGAGAATTTCGCTCAGCCGTGGTAGAGCTTGGCGGTCTGATACTTGGGCTCGCTGGTGAGGCGGACCCCCAGGCGGCGGAAGCTGTCCTCGTCGCCCTCGGAGAGGATGACGGTGGTATGGACCTCGCAGCCCCGGAGCTTCTGGAGCTGGCGCACCGCCTGCTTGGCGTTGGGGTCGTTCACGGCGCAGATGGACAGGGCCACCAGCAGCTCGTCGATGTGCAGCAGGGGGTTCTTGTTCCCCAGCACGTTGACCTTCAGGTTCTGCACCGGCTCGATCACCGAGGGGGAGATCAGCTGGACCTCGTCGGGGATGCCCCCCAGATACTTCAGAGCGTTTAAGAGCAGGGCAGAGGAGGAGCCCAGCAGGGAGGAGGTCTTGCCGGTGAGGATCTTGCCGTCGGGCATCTCCATGGCGGCGGCGGGGGCGCCGGTGCGCTCGGCAACGGCCAGGGCGGGAGCCACCACGGCCCGGCTCTCGGGGGTGAGCCCCAGCTGCTTCATGAGCAGCTCAATCTTGTACACAGCGCTGCCGTCGGTGCGGCCCCGGCGGTGGCGGCACTGCTCGGTGTAGAACCGGCGGAGAATTTCCTCCCTGGAGGCCTGGCACACGGCCTCGTCGTCAATGATGCAGTACCCGGCCATGTTCACCCCCATGTCTGTGGGGGACTGGTAGGGGCAGGAGCCGGAGATCCGCTCAAACATGGTTTTCAGCACGGGGAAGATTTCCACGTCCCGGTTGTAGTTCACGGTGGTGACCCCGTAGGCCTCCAGGTGGAAGGGGTCAATCATGTTCACGTCGTTGAGGTCCGCGGTGGCGGCCTCATAGGCCAGGTTCACCGGGTGGCGCAGGGGCAGGTTCCAGATGGGGAAGGTCTCGTACTTGGCGTACCCCGCCTGAACCCCCCGCTTGTGCTCGTGGTAGAGCTGGCTCAGGCACACGGCCATCTTGCCGCTGCCGGGGCCGGGGGCGGTGACCACCACCAGGGAGCGGGAGGTCTCCACAAACTCGTTGCGGCCGTAGCCCTCCTCGCTGACGATCCGGGGGACGTCGTAGGGGTAGCCCTCGATGGGGTAGTGGCGATAGACCTTCAGGCCCAGGCTCTCCAGCTGGGACTGGAAAATTTCCGCGGCGGGCTGGCCGCTGAACCGGGTGAGAACCACGCTGTCCACCTGGAAGCCGAAACTCCGGAAGGAGTCGATCAGGCGGAGGGTGTCCGACCCGTAGGTGATGCCCAGGTCGCCCCGGACCTTGCTCTTCTCCAGGTCCATGGCGGACACCGCCACCACGATCTCCACCTGGTCCTTCAGCTGCATGAGCATGCGGATCTTGGAGTCCGGGTGGAAGCCCGGCAGCACACGGGAGGCGTGGTGGTCGTCGAAGAGCTTCCCGCCGAACTCCAGGTACAGCTTTCCGCCGAACTGGCTGATGCGGGAGCGGATATGCTCAGACTGCATTTCCAGATATTTCTCGTTGTCGAAGCCAAGTCGTTCGATCATGTTTTCGCGTCCTCTCATTCTCTCTATTCCGTTGGCAAACCTGCCGAAAAAAAGCAACAATCCAGGTTTGATTGTACCGCAATTGTACGAAAAGTCAATACAACTACGGAAATATTGTTGAGGATGACGAATATTGAATGGGCATATAGTTTCGTCTGAAAATTTTCATGTGCAGTCTGCCGGGGAAATCAACAGGGGACTATTGCCTGACCCATGATTTTATGGTATAATTTCTCATTCAGAAAAGGGCCGCCCAGGCGCGCCCTCTTTTGATAAGGATAAAATAGCGATAAGGAGCTATATCATATGCTGGAACTGAAAGGACTTTCCTATCAGGTCGAGGACGGCGGGGTCTCCACGGACATCCTCCGGGGCATCGACCTGACTGTTTCCGACAATAAGTTTATTGTCATTACCGGTCCCAACGGCGGCGGCAAGACCACCCTGGCCAAGAGCATCATGGGTCTGGTCCAGCCCACCGGCGGGCAGATCCTGTGGAACGGGACCGACATCACCAACCTCTCCATCACCGAGCGGGCCAAGCTGGGCATCAGCTACGGCTTTCAGCAGCCGCCCCGGTTCAAGGGCCTGCGGGTCCGGGACCTGCTGGAGCTGGCCTCCGGCAACAAAAAGCTGACCCGGGACGAGTGCTGTTCCTACCTGAACCGGGTGGGCCTGTGCGCGGCGGACTACATCGACCGGGAGATGGACGCCTCCCTCTCCGGCGGCGAGGTCAAGCGCATTGAGATTGCCACCATCCTGGCCCGCCCCGGCGGCCTGCTCATCTTCGACGAGCCGGAGGCAGGCATCGACCTGTGGTCCTTTGCCAAGCTGACGGAGACCTTCCGCATCCTCCACGGCCGGCGGGAGAACACCATCATCGTCATCTCCCACCAGGAGCGGATCATTGACCTGGCCGATGAGATCGTCATGATCTCTGGCGGTCAGGTGGTGCGCCATGGCCCCAAGGAGGAGCTTATGGCCCACATTATGACGGAAACCGGCGGCTGCAGCTTCCTGCAGCCCGGGGCCGGCTGTCACCAGACGGAGGAGGGCTGAACATGGCACGAAGCAAGGCAGAACTCGACCTTCTGCGGGAGGTCGCAGACCTGGAGGGCACCCCCAAGGGGGCCTATAACATCCGCAAAAACGGCAAGCTGGACTCCAGAAACTCCACGGAGAACATCCAGATTGTTACCAAGGAGGATAAGCCCGGCATTGACATTTACATCAAGCCCGGCACCAAGCGCCAGTCGGTGCACATCCCCGTGATCATCACCGAGACCGGCCTGGATGAGCTGGTGTACAACGACTTTCACATCGGCGCCGACTGCGACGTGGTCATCGTGGCCGGCTGCGGCATTCACAACGACGGCTCGAAAAAATCCCAGCACGACGGGGTTCATACCTTCTATGTTGGGGAAAACTCCAAGGTGCAGTATGTGGAAAAGCACTACGGCGAGGGCGAGGGCACCGGCGAGCGGATCATGAACCCGGAGACCGTGGTTTACCTGGAGAAGGGCGCCTCCATCCAGCTGGACACCACCCAGCTGCGGGGGGTGGACTCCACCAAGCGGTACACCAAGATCGTGGCCAAGGAGGACGCCGAGGCTGTGGTCACCGAGAAGCTGCTCACCCACGGCCGCCAGAAGGCTACCTCCGAGATGGACATCTATCTGGCCGGGGAAGGGGCCACCGGCCGGGTGATCTCCCGGTCCGTTGCCCAGGACGACTCCGAGCAGGTGTTCTACCCCCGGATGATCGGGGACGCACCCGGCTTCGGCCACGTCCAGTGCGACGCCATCCTCATGGGCCAGGCCAAGATCCAGTCCATTCCCGCCATCGTTGCCAACGATCCCGACGCCCAGCTGGTCCATGAGGCCGCCATCGGCCGCATTGCCGGGGACCAGCTGCTGAAGCTCATGACCCTGGGCCTCACCGAGGAAGAAGCGGAGGAGGAGATCCTCAATGGCTTCCTGCGTTAAAGAAGGACGGTTCTTTGTGGGGGAGGACCCCCAGCTGGGACACATCCGGGGCCTGGACCCCTGGGCGGTGGACAACGGCATCCACCTGATCCGGATGGAAGAGGACCGGACCGAGGGGATCATGATGATCCGGGAGAGCAACCAGCAGCAGTACGGCACCGTCCACGGAGGGATGCTGGTGGCCTTTGCGGACACCATCGCCGGCCACAGCCTGGTGCCCCACGGGAAAATGTGCGTCACCCAGGGCAGCACGGTGAATTTCCTCCGGCCTGCCGACGGGGCCTACCTCTTCTGCCGGGCCACCCCGGTGAAGGTGGGAAAGCGTATCTGCGTGGTCTCCGTGGAGCAGCGCAACGACCGGGACGAGCTGGTGACCAC
>JAEDJB010000116.1 GCA_016296565.1 Oscillospiraceae bacterium | reverse complement strand
AGATGGGCATCCCCGTGCTGGTTGGTATCTACGGCACCAACCCCGCCGGCGGCGGTTACCACTCCATCAGCCCCACCATCCTCATCGCCCATGAGAAGGCCAACATGGCCGTGGGCGGCGCCGGCATCGTGGGCGGCATGAAGCCCAAGGGCTACATCGACCAGGAGGCCGCTGAGGAGATCATCAAGAACACCGTCAACGCCGGCAAGGTGGACCCCCCCGGCGCTGTCCACGTCCACTTCGATAAGACCGGCTTCTTCCGCGAGGTCTACTCCGGCGAAGAGGGCGTTATTGCCGCTCTGAAGAAGTACATGGACGCCATGCCCGCCTACAACGAGAACTTCTACCGCGTGGCCGATCCCGCGGAGCCCCTCTATGAGGCCGAGGATCTTTACACCAACCTCAACGCCAACCAGAAGCAGTTCTATGAGGTCCGCAACGTTCTGGGCTGCCTCTTCGACAACAGCGAGTTCATGGAGTTCAAGAAGGGCTACGGCCCCGAGATCGTCTGCGGCCTGGCCAAGGTCAACGGCCTGCTGACCGGCGTGGTCACCAACCATCAGGGCCTGATCCCCAACTATCCCGAGTATCCCTCCTCCGGCGGCCCCATCGGCGTGGGCGGCAAGCTGTACCGCCAGGGCCTCATCAAGATGAACGAGTTCGTCACCCTCTGCGCCCGTGACCGCCTGCCCATCGTGTGGCTCCAGGATACCACCGGCATCGACGTGGGCGACCCCGCCGAGGAAGCCGAGCTGCTGGGCCTGGGCCAGTCCCTGATCTACTCCATCCAGAACGCCGACGTGCCTCAGATGGAGGTCACCATGCGTAAGGGCACCGCTGCCGCCCACTATGTCATGGGCGGCCCTCAGGGCACCAACCGCAACGTGTTCTCTCTGGGCACCGCCGCCACCGAGATCTACGTCATGCACGGTGAGACCGCCGCTACCGCCATGTACTCCCGCCGCCTGGTGAAGGACAAGAAGGAAGGCAAGGATCTCCAGCCCACCATCGACAAGATGAACGCCCTGATCCAGGATTACGCCGCCAAGTCCAACCCCATGGCCTGCGCCGAGCAGGGCCTGGTGGACGAGATCGTCAAGCTCTCCGACCTGCGCAACTACATCGCCGCCTTCGTGGGCGCCGCCTATCAGAACCCCAAGTCCATCTGCCCCTTCCACCACATGATGACTCCCCGCGTGATCCGCGAGTGGAACAGCCTGAATAATAAGTAAGACCGTATCCGCGGACGCGCGTACGGCGCGTCCGCGGAGGGCCAAAAAGTGAAGAAAGGAACGCAAATCGCATGATCCATGATTCTATGAGCATGGGCACCGCCGGCATCGTCTGCATTGTCAGTATGCTGATCGTGTTCGCTGTTCTGCTGATCCTGTACGCAGCAACGATGATTATGGGCACCGTGGTGGGCAAAGCCGTCAAGAAGCCCGCTGCCGCCAAGGCTGCCGCGCCCAAGGCTGTCGCTGCCCCCGCTGCTCCCAAGCAGGATGACGGTGAGCTGATGGCTGTCATCGCCGCCGCCATCGCCGCCATCGAAGGCAGAAACCCCATGGTCCGCAACCGCGAGGACCTGGACTGATCCATTTCAAGGAAACACCAATTAAACTGATTAAAACTTTAAGTTTAGAGGAGAAAAATCAACATGAAATCTTATACCATCACCGTTAATGGCAAGGCTTATGATGTCCAGGTTGTCGAGAACAAGGCCGGCGCTGCTGTCCCCGCTGCCGCCCGCATCCAGAGCGTGACCCCCGTTGCCGCTCCCGTTGCCGCCCCCGTGGCCGCTCCTGCCGCTCCCAAGGCCGCTGCTCCCGCCGCCGGTGCCAACTCCGTCACCGCTCCCATGCCCGGCAAGATCCTGAGCGTCCCCGTGACCGAGGGTGCTTCCGTGGCCGCCGGTGACGTTCTGGTCACCTTCGAGGCCATGAAGATGGAGAACGAGATCATGGCTCCCGCTGCCGGTACCGTTTCCAAGATCTACGTCAAGGTCGGCGACCAGATCGAAGCCGGCGCTCCCGTGGTGGATCTGGCCTGAATCCCGCTTGAATCCTAAATTTTAAAGGAGACTTCCATGGAACTTTTTACTGGAACCCTTAATGGCATCATCGGGACTTCCGGCTTTGCTCTGATGGACATCCGCAGTCTCATCATGATCTTCCTGTCCTGCGTGCTGCTGTATCTGGGTATCGTCAAGAAATTCGAGCCTCTGCTGCTGGTGGGCATCGCCTTCGGTATGCTGCTGACCAACCTGCCCGGCTCCGAGATTTACCACACTGAGATGTGGATCACCAACAGCATCAATTACGGCGAGGTGCTGCGCCACGGCGGTCTGCTGGATATTCTGTACATCGGCGTCAAGACCGGCCTGTACCCCTCCCTGATCTTCATGGGCGTTGGCGCCATGACCGACTTCGGCCCCCTGATCGCCCGTCCTTCCTCCCTGTTCATGGGCGCTGCTGCCCAGGGCGGTATTTTCGTGGCTCTGCTGATGGCTACCCTGCTGGGCTTTGCCCCCAACGTTGCCGCTTCCATCGCCATCATCGGCGGTGCTGACGGCCCCACCGCCATCTGGCTGACCAAGATCCTGGCTCCCGAGTATCTGGGCCCCATCGCCATCGCGGCTTACTCCTACATGGCCCTGATTCCCCTGATCCAGCCCCCTGTCATGAAGCTGCTGACCACCGATAAGGAGCGCAAGATCAAGATGGAGACCCTGCGTCCCGTCTCCAAGACCGAGAAGATCCTCTTCCCCATCGTGGTGGCCATCATCGCCATCCTGGTGCTGCCCTCCACCGCGCCCCTGCTGGGCTGCCTGCTGCTGGGCAACCTGTGGAAGGAGTGCGGCGTCACCGAGCGTCTGAGCGACACCGTCCAGAACGCCCTGATGAACATCGTCACCATCTTCCTGGGCATCTCTGTGGGCGCCACCGCCAAGGCGGAGAGCTTCCTGCAGTTTGATACCATCAAGATCATCGTTCTGGGCCTCACCGCCTTCATCTTCGCCACTGCCTGCGGCCTGCTGTTCGGCAAGCTCATGTGCGTCCTCTCCGGCGGCAAGATCAACCCCCTGATCGGCTCCGCCGGCGTGTCCGCCGTTCCCATGGCCGCCCGCGTTTCCCAGATGGTGGGCCAGAAGTACAACCCCTCCAACTTCCTGCTGATGCACGCCATGGGCCCCAACGTGGCCGGCGTTATCGGCTCCGCCGTGGCCGCCGGCTGCCTGCTGGTGATCTTCGGCTAAGTCCTTTCCCACTTGAAAAAGCCCTCCGGCTTATGCCGGAGGGCTTTTTTTGCACAGGGGTGGCTTACAGGTTCTTCTCGTAGGACTCGATCATCTTCTTGACCATCTGGCCGCCCACAGAGCCGGCCTCACGGCTGGTCAGGTCGCCGTTGTAGCCCTCCTTCAGGTTGACGCCCACCTCCCTTGATGTTCCCACTACATCTTAAACTCGCCTTTTTCGGTGAAAATAAGATGTTCGAGGTACACCGACCTGGATGTAAGTCTCTACAACATCAAAGGGGATGATCATTTGTTTGGGGAACAAGAGAGCATATAGCTTTCAATCACAACAAGTCAGGTCACGGCCTGAGTTGGCAAATCACGAAGCGAGAAATCATCAAGTTCACCGATGAACTTATAAAAGATACGAACACTTTGCTGAAAAGGCTGATTCCGATGCGTTGCTTTCACTGCTCCATCAGGTAGGATCTTCGGCCCTACCTCGATTCGCTTTACGAAGGTAACCAGCGTATCCCGATCGAGTTCCTCAATATGCGTGTATTTGCTTGTCAGATTGAAAAATGCTTTGTAGCTTTGCTGAGCTTCGCTGACAGGGTCGATACCACTCAGACTGGCAACAATCTTTTCAAGTCCGCAGGACTCCTTCTGCAGATCCTCCAGCATTCGCTCCAGCCGATTATCATCAATTTTGCCCTCCGCATTATCTGTGTAGAGCTTTGTGATGATCTTATCGATTGTTGCCAGACGCGTTCTGGCCTTTTGCAGCTGGATCTGCCTTGCTTTGATCAGATTGTCATCGCCGGCTTTCCGCATTGCTTCGCGGATGACTGCCTCTTTGCTCTCAGGGCTCAGGTCTATCAAAGCGTTCAAATCCTGCCGGACTACTTCAACAAGATCGCTGTACCGGATTCTGACGCCGGTGCAGGGATTGGCGATATCTTGACGCTGCTTTATACATGAGAGATACCAGTACTTTTCGCGTTCTCCCTTATAGACTGTTCCGCATGAACATAGCGCATGTCCGCACTTCGCACAAAATGCGATTCCGGAGAAGATACTTCGGCGCACCTGGTCATACTGCCGGAAGTCAAGTGAACCTTTCCCCAAATTGATCTGAGCAAGTTCAAATTGCTCCTGAGATACTATTGGCGTGTGCGTATTTTCTGTTACTGCCCACTGATCTTTCGGCACATGGAGCTTCTTTTTGGATTTGACACTGGCTTTCTTGGTCTTACCCAGAAGCGTATGCCCAAGGTAAACAGAGTTCTTCAGGATCCGCTTTACTGTCGTATAGTTCCAAAGATCCGAAGCTCTGGCAGCCCCATTTTCCGAGAAGTTTCCTTGATAGAGCACCTTATACTTCAACGGAGGAATGATGCCATCATCATTCAGATCCATTGCAATCTTTCGACTTGAGTCGCCTCTTGCGGCACAATCGAATATCCTCTGAACAATTGGAGCGGTTTCCTCATCCGGGATTAGTCGGTTCTTGTTTCGGGGATCCTTCTCATAGCCATACGGAGCAGCTGCACAATACAGCCCCTTCTCACGCTTAGCTTTCAGGACCTCTTTCACTTTTCTTGACCCATCCCGCAGGTAGACTTCATTCATGGCAAATTGGAACGGTGCCATAATGTTCTCTTGCTCAGTGTCAAAGTTATCTGCTACTGTCAGATACCGAATATTTCTCTCTGGGAAAAACTGCTCAGCATAGTAGCTGGCCTCTCGCATATCTCTGCCGAGTCGCGAAAGGTCTTTTGTAATGACGATATTTGCCTTGCCCTGCTCTAAGAGTGCAATCATTTCCTGGAATGCCGGTCTATCAAAGTTGCCGCCAGACCATCCATCATCAGCGAATACCCGCGCCAAAATGATATCATTCCGGTCGCAATAATCCTGAATGATCATACGCTGGTTCTTAATGCTGGAAGACTCACCCTCAGCCGCTTCCTCGTTGGAAAGTCGCAGGTAGGCAAATGCAATTCTGCGAATGTCGGTTCTCACATTAACCTCCTTCGACGAACCGACCCACTAAGGGTATTATACGGCATCGTCTGTACTTTCGTCAAAGGTAGTCTTTTCTTTTTTTTCGTGGACAAGACGATCCACAATGAGGTCAGAGACTGTCCGGTCTCCGGAAAAGGTGCGGTGGACAAGGTAAGTCGCATCACCCAACTTGATTTCGTTCATTTGAGTTACTTCGCCTCCACCGCTATTTTGTACTGTTTCAGTGGCCATCATGCAGGCCCCCTTCTACTAGACTAAAGAGCTCTTCATAATGAATGTAGAAAAGAGGGGGGCTTTGACCACCCATCGTATGATTTCACGCATTGACAATTAGAGAAATCTGTGCTAAGGCACCTCGCCT
>JAEDJB010000115.1 GCA_016296565.1 Oscillospiraceae bacterium | reverse complement strand
ACATCAACACCGTTGAGGACTTGATCTCCAAGACCGAGGACGAGATGATGAAGGTTCGTAATCTGGGCCGGAAGTCTCTGGAAGAAGTAATTAACAAGCTGGCTATGATGGGCCTGTCCCTGGCCAGTGATGACAATTGACCCCAGGTTCGGAACATGCCGAACCATCAAAACCGAAGGGAGTTGAACCAACATGTCCGGTAACCGTAAGCTCGGTAAGCGCACCGATCAGCGGAAGGCTATGCTGAGAGCCATGGTGACCTACCTGCTGGAGAACGGTCAGATCAAGACCACTCTGGCCCGCGCCAAGGAAGTGGCTCCTCTGGCCGAGAAGATGATCACCCTGTCCAAGAAGAATGACCTGGCTGCTTACCGTCAGGCTCTGGCCTTCATCACCAAGGAGGACGTGGCTCACAAGCTGTTCACCGAGATGAACCAGAAGTATATGAACCGCGACGGCGGCTACACCCGGATCGTGCGTATGGGCCCCCGTAAGGGCGACGCGGCCGAAATGGCAATCATCCAGCTGGTGTAATGGTAAACGTGCAAAGAGCGCATCGCTTCATGCGGTGCGCTCTTTTTTTGCCGGTTTCCGGCAGGGGAGAAGGCCATCTATTGCGCCGGAGGAAAATCTATGCTACAATCAAAACAGGAAATAAGAAAGGGAAGAGGTACCATGAAAATCCTGTTTGTCAACGGCTGCCTGCGGGGAGAGGAGTCCCGAACCCTGCGCCTGTGCCGGGTGGCTCTGGACCAGATGAAGCAGACCTTGGGCGACATAACCGTGGAGGAAGTGAACCTGGACCGGGAGGACGTGCAGCCTCTCAACGGCCTGCGGCTGGCCCGCCGCCACGCCCTGGAGCAGGCGGAACAGTTTGACGACGCTGTCTTCCGCTATGCCCGGCAGTTTGCGGAGGCCGACCTGATCCTGGTGGGGGTGCCCTACTGGGAGTATCAGTTTCCCGCCATGTTCCGGTGCTACCTGGAGCAGGTTTCCGTCTGCGGCCTGACCTTCTGCTACACCGAGGATGGCCGGCCCCAGGGCCTGTGCAAGGCGGAGCGGCTGTTTTATGTGACCACCTCCGGCGGCCCCATCGCCGACCGGAACTGCGGCTTTGACTATGTAAAAACCCTGTGCGGCGGCATGCTGGGCATCTCCCAGCTGGACTGGGCCGCGGCAGAGAGCCTGGATGTGTGGGGCGTGGACGTGGAAGCCCAGTTGCGCCAGGCGGAAGAAGACATCAGAGAAACCATCAAGAGCTGGAGATGAGAACCGGGGTACCCCCCATGGAGCGAGGAGGAATTATTGTGAGTGAATGCAAGAACATCATTACCATCGGCCGGGAATACGGCGCCGGCGGACGGACCATTGCCAAGCGGATTTCCGAGGTGCTGGGAATCCCCTACTATGACAAGGACATCATCAGAATGACAGCGGAAAAGACCGGCTTCAGCGAGGAGATGATCCACGACACCGAGGAGACCTCCGGCGCCCGGAATCTCTTCAACTGGCTCATGCCCAGCGGCTCCGCCTCCTCCTACGACCAGGCCATCATGGCCCAGGCCCAGACCATCCGCCACATTGCCAAGCAGGGTCCCTGCGTCATTGTGGGCCGGGGCGCGGACTACATCCTCCGGGACTTCCCCAACCTGGTGAACGTCTTTGTCTACGCTGAGGAGGCCGACAAGGTCAAGTACGCCATGGACACCTTTGGGGACACCCGGGAGCAGGCTGTCCGCCGGGTGCGCCACTCCGACGCTGCCCGGGAGTCCTACTATCACTACCTGACCAAGGGCAAGTGGGGCAACCTGGCCAACTACCACCTGACCCTGAACAGCAGCCCCATCGGCAAGGAGGCCTGCGCGGACATCATCATCGCCTACGCCCAGAAAACGAAATAATTCCTGCAAAGAAAAATCCGGGGCCCTGTTCGTCCCGAAAAAAATCAACAGCCGCAGCCCCATTTCCGGGGCTGCGGCTGGCTGTTTCTCCAAGATTGCCGAAAAAAAAGAAAAAAGCCAAAGAAAAGATTGACTTTCCCAGGCCTGGATGATAAAATATATTGATTTTATCTGCGGAATTGGACGGAATACCTTCCCAGTCTGGAGATAGTATAGCAGAAATCAATGAAAAAGACAACAGGCAACGAAAACTTTTTTCCACGCCCCCGCGTGATCGCAATTTTCAGCGGCTTGCCGCTGACAAGCCGGCAACAAAGAAGCCGGCCGTAAGGAAGCAGTAGGATTACGACACCTTTTTAAGGAAAGGACTGGTCAAGAGCAATGGTAAAGGATGTATACTACGGAAAAACCCTGCGCAAGAGCTTTGCCCGCCATGAAGAAGTGCTGGATATGCCCAACCTGCTGGAGATTCAGAAGAATTCTTACCAGTGGTTCCTGGACACCGGTCTCCAGGAGGTCTTCCGGGATGTAGCCGCCATCAGCGACTACGCCGGTAACCTGGAGCTGTCCTTCATCGACTTCACCATGGACGAAAAGCCCAAGTACTCCGTGGAGGAGTGCAAAGCCCGGGACGCCACGTACGCCGCCCCCCTGAAGGTCCGCGTGCGCCTGCGCAACAAGGAGACCGAGGAGATCAAGGAGCAGGAGATCTTCATGGGCGACTTCCCCCTGATGACCAAGGGCGGCACCTTCGTCATCAACGGCGCAGAGCGCGTCATCGTCTCCCAGATCGTCCGGTCCCCCGGCGTCTACTATGCCCGCAATGCCGACAAGGCCGACAACATCACCTATGCCGTCACCGTGATCCCTTACCGGGGCGCCTGGCTGGAGTATGAAACCGACCTGTCCGACATCTTCAACGTCCGCATCGACAAGAACCGGAAGCTGCCCATCACCTGCCTCATCCGCGCCGTGGGTCCCCAGACCGACGCCGAGATCCTGGACCTCTTCGGAGAGGAGCCCCTGCTGGTGACCACCATGGAGAAGGACACCTGCAAGACCCGGGAAGAGGCGCTTCTGGAGATCTACCGGAAGCTCCGCCCCGGCGAGCCCCCCACGCTGGACTCCGCCGAGTCCCTGATCAATGCCCTGTTCTTCGACCCCCGCCGGTATGACCTGTCCGCCGTGGGCCGCTACAAGTTCAACAAGAAGCTCTCCCTGTGGCCCCGCCTGTCCGGCCAGAAGCTGGCCGCCCCGGTGGCAGACCCCCGCACCGGCGAGATCCTGGCTGAGGCCGGGGACGTGCTCACCCGGGAGCAGGCCCAGGAGCTGGAGAACCGGGGCGTCAGCGAAGCCCTGGTGGACGTGGACGGCACCCTGGTGAAGGTGTTCTCCAACCGCATGGTGGACATGAGCAAGTTCGTCTCCTTCGACCCCGAGGAGTGCGGCATCTCCGAAAAGGTCCGCTTTGAGATCCTCTGCGAGCTGCTGGATCAGTTCCCCGGGGACGAGGAGGGCCTGAAGGAGGCCGTCCGGGAGCGGAAGGACGACCTGGTGCCCAAGCACATCATCGTGGACGACATGATGGCCTCCATCAACTACCTGTGCTCCCTGTCCCACGGAGTGGGCACCCCCGACGACATTGACCACCTGGGCAACCGCCGCCTGCGCTGCGTGGGCGAGCTGCTCCAGAACCAGTTCCGCATCGGCTTCAGCCGCATGGAGCGGGTCATCCGGGAGCGCATGACCATCCAGGACCTGGACATTGTCACCCCCCAGTCCCTTATCAACATCCGTCCCGTCACCGCCGCCATCAAGGAGTTCTTCGGCTCCTCCCCTCTGTCCCAGTTCATGGACCAGACCAACCCCCTGGCAGAGCTGACCCACAAGCGCCGTATGTCCGCTCTGGGCCCCGGCGGCCTGTCCCGTGACCGGGCTTCCTTCGACGTGCGAGACGTTCACTACAGCCACTACGGCCGTATGTGCCCCATTGAGACCCCTGAAGGCCCCAACATCGGCCTGATTTCCTACCTGGCCACCTACGCCCGCATCAACCGCTACGGCTTCATCGAGGCCCCCTACCGGAAGGTGGACAAAGCCACCAGCTTCGTCACCGACGAGGTGGAATACATGACCGCCGACATCGAGGACGAATACATGGTGGCCCAGGCCACCGAGCCTCTGGACGAGAACGGCTGCCTGGCCAATCCCCGTATCACCTGCCGTCACCGGAACGAGATCATCGAGGTGGACCGGGAGAAGGTGGACTATATCGACGTCTCCCCCAAGATGATGGTCTCCATCGCAACGGCCATGATCCCCTTCCTGGAAAACGACGACGCCAACCGTGCCCTGATGGGCGCCAACATGCAGCGTCAGGCTGTGCCTCTGCTGACCACTCAGGCCCCCATCGTTGCCACCGGCATGGAGCACAAGAACTGCATCGACTCCGAGATCGCCGTGCTGGCTGAGGACGACGGCGAAATCACCTCCGTCTCCTCCACCAAGATCACCGTCCGGTATGACCGGGGCGACGTGGTGGAGTATCCCCTCATCAAGTTCCTGCGGTCCAACCACGGCACCTGCATCAACCAGCGTCCCATCGTCTCCCTGCGGGACCGGGTGAAGAAGGGCGACGTCATTGCCGACGGCCCCTCCACCAACCAGGGCGAAATCTCCCTGGGCAAGAACATCCTCATGGGCTTTATGACCTGGGAAGGCTACAACTACGAGGACGCCATTCTGCTCAACGAGAGAATGGTGAAGGAGGACGTGTTCACCTCCATCCACATTGAAGAATACGAGACCGAGGCCCGGGACACCAAGCTGGGCCCCGAAGAGATCACCCGCGACATCCCCAACGTGGGCGACGACGCCCTGAAGGATCTGGACGAGCGGGGTATCATCCGGGTGGGCGCTGAGGTCCACGCCGGCGATATTCTGGTGGGCAAGGTCACCCCCAAGGGCGAGACCGACCTCACCGCCGAGGAGCGTCTGCTCCGGGCCATCTTTGGCGAGAAGGCCAGAGAGGTCCGTGACACCTCCCTGAAGGTGCCCCACGGCGAGAGCGGCATCATCGTGGACGTGAAGGTCTTCACCCGGGAGGCCGGCGACGAGCTGGGCCCCGGCGTCAACATGGTGGTCCGCGTGTATATTGCCCAGAAACGGAAGATTTCCGTGGGCGACAAGATGGCCGGCCGTCACGGCAACAAGGGCGTGGTCTCCCGGATCATGCCCCAGGAGGATATGCCCTTCCTGCCCGACGGCACCCCCCTGGACATCGTTCTGAACCCCCTGGGCGTGCCTTCCCGTATGAACATCGGGCAGGTGCTGGAGGTCCACCTGGGCCGCGCTGCCCAGGCTCTGGGCTGGAAGGTGGCCACCCCCGTGTTCAACGGCGCCGACGAGAAGGACATCATGGAGCTGCTGGCCCAGGCCGGCCTCTTCCGTGAGGTCTATCCCAACGAGACCATCGCCGGCAAGCAGCTCTACCTCATGACCGAGGACGGCACCGACGTTCGCGCCCTGGCCCCCGAGGAAATGGAGGACGAGCGCCAGATCCGCATCTGGCGGAAGGAAGGCCGCCTGCGCCTGGCCGACGGCAAGACCAAGCTCTACGACGGCCGCACCGGCGAAATGTTTGAAAACCCCGTCACCGTGGGTTACGTTTACTTCCTCAAGCTCCACCACCTGGTGGACGATAAGATTCACGCCCGTTCCACCGGCCCCTACTCCCTGGTCACCCAGCAGCC
>JAEDJB010000114.1 GCA_016296565.1 Oscillospiraceae bacterium | reverse complement strand
CCCTGCTCATGGGCATCACCAAGGCCTCTCTGGCCACCGACTCCTTCCTGTCCGCTGCCTCCTTCCAGGAGACCACCAAGGTCCTCACCGAGGCCGCCATCAAGGGCAAGGTGGACCACCTGATCGGCCTGAAGGAGAACGTCATCATCGGCAAGCTCATCCCCGCAGGTTCCGGCCTTGCTACCTACCGCCAGGTGAACCCCCGGGAGGAGGAGCCTGCCGGCCAGCAGGGCAAGCCCAACGCCTACGCCGCTGTGGCCGCCGCGGTCAGCGACCTGCACCAGCAGCAGGAGGAGCAGGAGGAACTCTCCTTTGAGGAAGGCCCCCTGGAGGCCGTAGAGCCCCTGGAGGCACCCGAGGACGAGGTTCTGTCCATCTCCTTTGACGAGTAATCCCCAGTAATGTGACCTACAAAGGAAAAGCCCCCCTTTTTCAAGGGGGGTTTTCCTTTGCGTTCCTGACAAAAGACCAGGTTTGACCAAAGATAATTTTGCAAGAAGACTACTTTTTTATGATGCAATTTGATATAATAAATACAATACACGAAACAAAACCGAGAGGGAGGGATCTCATGGATCGCTTCGGATCGCTGCGAGAAGCGCTGAGCCGGACCTTGCCCGGCCTGGACCTGCGGGAGGGGGAACCCATGTCCCGCCACACCTCCTTTAAAATTGGAGGTCCCGCCGCCCTCATGGCCCTGCCCAGGAGCCAGGAGGAGCTGTCCGTCCTTCTGAAAACCGCCAGGCAGGCGGGGGTAGCCCCCTTCTTTCTGGGGAAGGGCTCCAACCTGCTGGTGGCCGACGAGGGGGTGGAGGCTTTCGTGGTGAAGATCGCCGGAGGCCTGACCCGCCTGGAGCTGGAGGGGGAGACGATCCTCTCCGCCGGCGCCGGGGTTACCCTGGCCCAGGCCGCAGTCTTTGCCGCGGAGCACAGCCTGACGGGTCTGGAGTTTGCCCACGGCATCCCCGGCTCCCTGGGCGGCGGCGTTTTCATGAACGCCGGGGCCTACGACGGGGAGCTGGCCCAGGTGATCCTCTCTGTGGACTGCCTGGATGAGGAGGGGAACCTTCACCGGCTGGAGAAGGACCAGTTGGAGCTGGGCTACCGCACCAGCGTCTTTTCCCGGCTGCCCTGGCTCATCACCGGGGCCCGGCTGAAGCTGGAGAAGGGCGATCAAGGGGAGATCCGGGCCAAGATGGCCGACCTGGCCCAGCGCCGCCGGTCCAAGCAGCCCCTGGAGTATCCCAGCGCAGGGAGCACCTTCAAGCGGCCCCCGGGGCATTTTGCCGGGGGTCTCATTCAGCAGTGCGGCCTGAAGGGCCGGTCCGTGGGGGGAGCCCAGGTGTCGGAAAAGCACGGGGGCTTCGTCATCAACACCGGCGGAGCCACCTGCCGGGACGTTCTGGACCTGATTACCCTGGTGCGGCAGACGGTCCTGGCGGAGACCGGCGTGCTGCTGGAGCCGGAGGTCCGCCTGCTGGGCTGCACCCTGCCTGCCCTCTCCCAGGAAAACCAAAGCAAAGGAGAACCGAAATGAACAACCGCTTTTTTATGCTGATGTTCGCCACCAGCGGCAATGAACGCAACGAGACCAAGTTTCAGAGCTTTTACGACGTGAAGGACGCGGAAGCCGTGGTTCAGGACTGGCTGATGCGGTACTGCGGCATGGAGTGCGTCCCTGCCGAACAGGAGGAGGCTGTCCGGGCCGCCAACGGCGGCGAGCTGCCCGAGGACGTTTTCCTCTGCCCCACGGTGAAGGAGCCCAAGGACCTGGTCAAGTACAATGGGTTTTATGATTACGAGAGCCTGGGCCTGTTCAACCTGTTCCTGACCCCGGTGTACGACAAGGAGACCGCCCTGCAGTTCCGGGGCGGCATGAACAAGGAGTACGGGATTGATGCGGAGTGGAGCGAGCGTTCCGACAGGATGATGGCCTATCTGGACACCTTCGTGGCCAGCTTTGAGGACGACTCCATCGACGTCACCGAGGCGGAGAAAGCCATGCGGGACTTCCTGGTCCAGGGCGGCTTCAGCCTCTTTGAGGACGCGGGCGACCCGGACTTTGGCCTGTCCGGCGGCATGAACCAGTGGGACAGCATGGATTCCATGGGTTCTATGGGCGGTATGGGCTCCATGGGCGGCATGGATGGTATGCCCGGCATGGGCGGCAGAAACCTGTGGTAAAAAGCAAACAAGGAAAACGGCGCGCACCCATTTGGGTGCGCGCCGTTTTTGTGTGCTGGGAAGAAGTTACGCTGCCGCCGCCGGTTTCTTCACTGCCCGGAGCACCAGCCCGATCACCAGGCCGATGAGGGCCGGGCAGATCCAACCGAAGCCCAGGGAGAAGAAGGGGAGCACGTTCTCCACCCCCGCCAGCAGGGGCTCCACATGGAGCAGAGCCTTGGCCCCCGCCGGCAGAGCGGCCAGAAAGTCGCACAGGGCGGCGGCCAGGGTGCAGCCGGTGACCCAGCCGTAAACCCGCCGGTCATGGCCGAAGAACCGCCCGAACAGGGCCAGCAGGATCAGGGTGATGGCCAGGGGGTAGAGAAACATGAGCACCGGCACTGCGTAGTCGATGATGGCGCTGAGTCCCAGGTTGGCGATGAGGAAGGCCGCCCCGCTGAACACCACCGCCCACACCCGGTAGGAGGGCCCCTTGGGGAACATCTTCACAAAGGCCTCGGAGCAGCTGGTCACCAGCCCCACGGCAGTTTTCAGGCAGGCCAGGGTGACGGTAGCCGCCAGCAGCAGCGCGCCCACGGTGCCGAAGTAGTGCTCGGCGATGAGGGCCAGGGCCTGCCCGCCGTTTTCGCACTGGGGGAAGAGCCCCCGGCTCTGAGCGCCCACCACAGTGACCAGCAGGTAAATCACCGCCATGAGCAGGCAGCTGAACACCCCGGAAAAGACGGTGTTTTTCGCCACCGCGTCGGCCTTTTTCACCCCCAGGTCCCGGATCACGTTCACCACCACGATGCCGAAGGCCAGGCTGGCCAGGGCGTCCATGGTCTGGTACCCCTGCTGAAAGCCGGTGAAGAAAGCCCCTTGGGCGTAGCCGGGGTCCGGGGTGACGGCGCTGATCTCCCCCATGGGAACCAGCAGGGCCTTCACCACCAGCACCCCCAGAAAGACCAGGAACACAGGGTTGAGCACCTTGCCCACCCAGGTGAGAATCTTGCTGGGCCGGAAGGACAGGGCCAGGGTCAAAGCGAAGAACACCAGGGAGAAAATCCCCAGGGCCAGGGGGGTCTCCCCGCCCGCCAGAATGGGGGCCGCCCCCACGGTGAAGGACACGGTGGCGCACCGGGGGATGGCAAAGCAGGGGCCGATGGTCAGGTAGAGGGCGCAGGTGAAGAAGTAGCCGTACTTCCGCCCCACCTTGCCGCTGAGGTCAAAGAGGCTCTCCTGCCGGCTGACCCCCAGGGCGGCCACCCCCAGCAGGGGCAGACCCACTCCGGTGAGAATGAAGCCCAGCACCGCCGGCCACAGGTTGGACCCGGCCAGCTGCCCCATGTAGACGGGGAAGATTAGGTTCCCCGCCCCAAAAAACATGCCGAAGAGCATGCTGGCCACCAAAACCAGCTCCCGGCCGCGCAATCTCTCTTTCTCCATACGATTCCGCTCCTCTCAAACTTACTCTGCCCTGATTGTACTGCGGGGAAAACACAAAGTCAACACACTTGACAAAATGTGTGGAATTTCTCCCGCACCCTCCACAAAATCGGGCATAGAATGAACCGGAGGGAAGGAGGCATTTTCATGGATCTCATGGATCGGGAACTGAATTTTTGGGTGGTAGGGGGAGACCTGCGTCAGCGGGCCCTGGCACGACTGCTCCGGGAGGATGGCCACACCGTCCACATTGCCGGGCTGGAGGGCGAGGGTCTGGCGCCGGAGCCGCTGGGCCCTGGGCTGGCGCTGGCCCACTGCGTGATCCTCCCCCTGCCGGTAACCCAGCCGGAAGGGGTGCTCCACACCCCCCTGAGCCGGGCGAAGGTGGCTTTGCCGGACCTGCTGGACTGGCTGGAGCCGGGGCAGATTGTCTGCGGCGGCCTGGTGTCCCCAGAGGTCCGGGCAGAGGGGGAGAGGCGGGGCCTGCGGGTCTTTGACTACTACGCCCGGGAGGAGTGCATGGTGGCCAACGCCGTGCCCACGGCGGAGGGGGCCGTGGAGGTGGCCATGGAGGAGCTTCCCTTCACCCTCCACAGCGCCCGGGTGCTGGTGCTGGGCTTCGGCCGGGTGGGAAAGCTCACCGCTCACCGGATGCGGGCCCTGGGGGCCCGGGTGACGGTGTCCGCCCGGGACTATGAGGACCTGGCCTGGGCGGCGGCCTATGACTATGAGAGCCTCCGCCTGGAGACCCTGGGCTGCGAGCTGGGGGGCTTCCAGCTCATTGTGAACACCATCCCGGCCCAGATCCTGGACCGGCGGCGGCTGGCGTGGGTGGACCCGGAGGTGTTCCTTCTGGATCTGGCCTCCGCCCCGGGGGGCGTGGACCGGGAGGAGGCCCAGCGCCTGGGGCTGCGGATGCTCCAGGCCCCGGGGCTGCCGGGGCGCACCGCGCCGGTGACTGCCGCCGCGGCCATCCGGGACTCCGTTTATCACATTCTCTGGGAACTGGAGGAATGACCGTATGGAGGAAACAAGGGTGGGGTTTGCCCTCACCGGCTCGTTTTGTACATGGGAAAAGACCCTGGCCGCCATGGAGGCCACCGCCAAGGTCTACCCCCGGCTCTTTCCCATCATGTCGGAGACCGCTGCCGCCACGGACACCCGGTTCGGCCGGGCGGCGGACTGGCGGGCACAGATCGGGGAAGTCTGCGGCCGGGGGATCATCGACACCATTCCCGCTGCCGAGCCCATCGGCCCCAAGGGGCTGCTGGATGTGCTGGTGATCGCCCCCTGCACGGGGAACACCCTGGCGAAGCTGGCGGCGGGAATTGCCGACACGGCGGTGACCATGGCCGCCAAGGCCCACCTGCGCAACGGCCGGCCGGTGGTGGTGGCGGTGTCCACCAACGACGGCCTGGGGGGAGCCGCCCGGAACATCGGGGAGCTGCTCTGCAGGAAGCACTACTATTTCGTCCCCTTCCGCCAGGACGACCCGGCGGGAAAGCCCACCTCCCTGGTGGCGGACTTTACCCTGCTGCCGGCGGCCATCGCCGCCGCTTTGGAGGGCCGCCAGCTCCAGCCGGTGCTGCTGGGCCCGGCAAGGTAAAAAAGTACGGCGTGACCGAAGTCACGCCGTACTTTTTTATGGAGGGCAGAGGATTACTCTGCGCAGCTCCGATAGAGGAAGGTCACGGTCTGGGCCCGGGTGCAGGTCTTGCTGGGGCCGAAGGTGGTGTCCGAGGTGCCGGTGGTGATGCCTTCTGCCACAGCCCAGGTGGTGGCGGGGGCATAGTAGGCGTCAGCGGCCACGTCAGTGAAGGGGTTGGTCTCCTCCGAGGTGGGGGAGCCGGCCTGCCGCCACAGGAAGGTGACGGTCTGAGCCCGGGTGACGGTCTTGTCGGGGGCGAAGGTGGTGGCAGAGGCACCGGTGGTGATGCCCTTCTCCACCGCCCACAGGACGGCGTCATAGTAGTAGGCGTCGGCGCTCACATCGGTGAAGGGGTTGTCAGAGCCGGTGGGAGCGGGGCAGCCGGCGGCACGCCACAGGAAGGTGACGGTCTGGGCCCGGGTGCAGGACTTGTCCGGGGAGAAGGTGTGGGTGCCGGTGCCGGTGGTGATGTTGTTCTCCACGGCCCATGCCACGGCGTCGGCATAGTAAGCGCCGGC
>JAEDJB010000113.1 GCA_016296565.1 Oscillospiraceae bacterium | reverse complement strand
TTGTCCCGGTAGAGCATCTTCAGGATCTCCACCCGCTGCTGCATGCCCACGGTGATGTCCTCCACCTTGGCGTCCAGGTCCACCTTCAGGCCGTAGCGCTGGGAAAGCTCCGTGACCTTCCGGCGGGCCTCCTTCTTCTGGAGAAAGCCCAGTTTGGTGGTCTCCGCCCCCAGAATGATGTTGTCCAGGACGGTAAACACGTCGATGAGCTTAAAATGCTGGTGCACCATGCCGATGCCCAAAGCTGTGGCGTCGTTGGGGTTGTTGATGGTCACCGGCTGGCCATTCTTGCGGATCTCCCCTTCTTCCGGCTGGTACAGGCCGAAGAGGACGGACATCAGCGTGGACTTACCAGCGCCGTTTTCACCCAGCAGTGCGTGGATCTCCCCTTTTTTCAGCTGCAGGGTAATGTCGTCATTGGCTCTGATGCCGGGGAACTCCTTGGTGATGTGAAGCATTTCGATCACATACTGAGGGGCGTTGTCCATGCCGTCACCTACTTTCTCTCGTTTCTCCCCAATTGGGGGGTAGTATTTTATTATTATACCGTCCGCCATAAAAAGTTGCAAGTTTCCCGGTGCATTTCCAGGAAAAAAGCAATAAAAGAAAAGAGATGGGAAAGAAAAACTTTCCCATCTCTTGGAAATTTCCTGAAAAATCCGGATAATCAGATGATGTTCAGGGTCAGGTTGGAGTACTCCTGCTCCAGGTTGTTGAAGTCAGCGTCCACAACCAGGGTGCCGTCAGCGATCTTCTGGTACAGAGCTTCATACTCTTCCACGGTGAAGGTCTCCAGGCTCCAGGTCTCGGTGGGCAGGCCAACTGCGTTCTGCGCCACGCCCAGGGAGGTGCCAACGCCGCCGATTTCAGAGAAGCTGCCATCATAAGCCTTGGCCAGAGCCCACTGCACTGCGTCGGACAGGCCCTTCATAGCGGAGGTGATAACGGTGTCGGACTCGGTGGACTGGTCCACGTCAACACCGATCACAGCGCCGTCGCTGGCGGAAGCAGCGGAAGCAATGGACTGGAACATGGAGCCACCGCAGGCAAAGATAACCTCGGTGCCGGCCTCATACCAGCCGGTAGCCATGGTCTGCAGCTCGGGGGAGGCGCTGAAGCTGGCGCCATACTGCCAGGAGTAGTTCACTTCCACCTGGACGTCCTTCTCAGCAGCAGCTGCGTTGGCGCCCTGGATGAAGCCATAGCCATACCGGCAGCAAGCGGGGTTGGTGCCGCCGCCGCCGCCGCAGAAGCCCAGCTTGGTGTAGCCGTCCATGACAGCAGCGTAGCCGGCGAAGTAACCGGGCTGCTCTTCCTGGAAAGCGATGCCGGCCACGTTGGTCAGGGGCTGGCCGTCTGCGCCGTTCACGGGATAACCGTCCACGAAGATGAACTGGGTCTCGGGGAAGTCGATGGCAGCCTGGGTCAGAGCGGCCTCCTGCAGGAAGCCGGCGCAGACAACCACCTTGGCGCCGCCGTCCACAGCGGCCTTCATGGCCTCGTAGCGGTCGTCGTCGGTAGCCTGGTCGCCGTTGGCGGGCTGATAATACTTGTAGGACAGGTCGTTGGCGGCAGCATAGAGCTTCACGCCGTCATAGGTACCCTGGTTGAAGGACTTGTCCTTCAGCTGGCCCACGTCAGTGACGAAAGCGACTTCATACTTGCCGTCTTCAGAGGTCATGGTGTCGGGGATGTCGTCAGCGGAAGCCACCTCGGTGCCGGTCTCGGCAGCAGGGGTCTCAGTCTCTTCCGCGGGTGCGGTTTCGCCGCCGCCGCAGGCGCACAGGCCGATGGCCATCACCAGGGCGAGCAGCAGAGCAAGAATCTTCTTCATTTTGTGTGAATTCCTCCGTTTCCAATTTTTATTCAGGATCGGATGCGGCGGGAACCGCCGCATGTTGGACAGATGGATTATATCATCTCTGTACGCATCAATCAAGTATCTGGAAGTAACTCCCCATCTTTTTTAACATTTAGGACAAAAACTCGTCGGAAAGAAATTTGCATTGTTCCCGGGGATATGATAGAATACCCCCGCAATCCCACACATGAGGCACAAAGGCAGGAGAGAAAAATGGCCAAGCTTTACTTCAAATACGGCGCCATGGGCAGCTCCAAATCCGCTCAGGCCCTGATCACACAGTTTAACTACGAGGAGCTGGGAATGCGGGTCTGGCTTATTAAGCCCAGCATTGACGACCGGGACGGCGCCAACATCATCAAAAGCCGGGTGGGCCTGGCCCGGGAGGCCGACGTGATCACCCCCGAGGACAACATCTTCCAGCGGTATGCTGCCGCCGGCCAGTGCGACGTGATCATCGCCGACGAGGCCCAGTTCTTTACCCCCCAGCAGATCGACCAGCTGCGGGAGATTGTGGACGAGCGGGACATTCCCGTGCTCTGCTTCGGCCTGCGCACGGATTTTCTCACCCATCTCTTCCCCGGTTCCCAGCGGCTCATGGAGCTGGCGGACTCCATCACGGAGATCAAAAACGTCTGCGCCTGCGGCTCCAAAGCAACGGTAAACGCCCGCTTCGACGCCAACGGCACCATTCTCACCCAGGGCAGCCAGGTTTTTCTGGGGGGCAACGACAGCTACATTGCCATGTGCCACCGCTGCTGGCGGAAAAAAATCCGGGAACAGCAGGGAGAATAACGAAAAAAATTTCATTTTTTTGAAAAAAACAGGTGCAAATCCCCCTGGGGCTATGGTATACTATACATATTATAAATAATGTACACGGTTTCAGGAGGTCGCTGCGCTATGAAATGCCCGTTTTGCGCCACCCTCGACAGCAAGGTCGTCGATTCCCGCCCCGCCAACGACGGGACCAGTATCCGCCGCCGCAGAGAGTGTCTCAAGTGCCACAACCGCTTCACCACCTACGAAACGGTAGAGGTGCTCCCCATGATTGTCATCAAGAAAAGCGGCAGCCGCCAGGCCTTTGACCGGACTAAGCTGCTCAACAGCATGCTCAAGGCCTGCGAAAAGCGCTCCGTCTCTCTTTCCCTGCTGGAGAAGGCAGCTGACGACATTGAAAAAGAACTGCAGAACGAGCTGGGCGGCGAGGTCACCAGCAAGCAGATCGGTGAGTTGGTCATGGAAAAGCTGAAGGGCCTGGACGAGGTCGCCTATGTCCGCTTTGCCTCTGTCTACCGGCAGTTCAAGGACATTAACACCTTCATGGACGAGCTGAACAAGCTCCTGGAACAAAAGAAATAACCAAACGGCTCTCAAACCATGTTTGAGAGCCGTTTTCTTTTCCCTTAAAACAGCGTCCCGGCGGACAAACGTTCCAAGCCCCGCAGGCGCTCAACGGCCCCCAGAATCCGGGCATTTTCCGCGGCGTACTCCCCCAGGTCCCGGCAGGCCAGGTATTCTGACGACTCCTCCAGCAGAACGGCGATCTCAATGATATCTCCGTGGCACTGAACCAGCTGAAGATATCCCGTGTGGTCCTGCCAGGTTTGGCGGGCCTGGGCGGATAAGTCCTCCGCCCGGGTCCAGTCCTCCGCCTTGGCCGCGGCGGTGGCCTGGGCGATGTTCTCCATCAGCGTTTCCGTAAAGCCGGTAAAATACCAGGCGTTCCACGCCAGCAGCAGGAGCATCCCCAATAGAATGGCGGCGGAGATCCAAAGCTGTCTCATGCCTCCCCCTCCTTCTCTGCCAGGTAGATATGCCCCTTCTCGTCCACGGTCATCAAAAAAACATGACGGATATCCTGCACATTTCGCTGCCGCAGCTGCTTTTTCAGCCAGGCTTCCGTCAGGTTCCGTGTCTTCAGGTTCTGCGACAGAATCCGGCCATCGCTGATGAGAATCACCGGCAGGCCATTGTCCTGAACGGGCAAGTTCATATCCTTCACCGTCACCGGCTTCTCCTCCGCCTTGGGCAGCACGGAGATGCGGCCGGTGGTCTCCAGCACGGCGTATTTGACGCTGGACAGGTCGGTAATCCCCGCCACCCGCAGCTCCTCCATGAGCTCGTCCACGGTGAAGCGGTTTTTTACCATTTCCTTAATAAGAATCTGTCCATCCTGGACCACAATGCTGGGCCGGCTGCACAGCAGGGCCCGGAACCGAATGCTTTTCACCGTCAGCACCGAGAGGATGGTGGACAGGCACAGCAGGGTGAGAATGGGGATGATCCCCATGAGCAGGGGGATGCCGAAGTCCTGCATAGGCACGGCGGCCAGATCCGCGATGAGCAGGGAGAGCACCAGCTCCGAGGGCTCCAGCTGGCCGATCTGCCGCTTTCCCATAAGGCGGATGCCCACGATAATCAGCAGATACAGAATGACCGTTCGAACGACCGCAGTAATCATAAGAGCCTGTCTCCTTTCCTTCTGGCGGTTCCTATGGCAGTCTGCCCGGAAACTCCCACCCTTATCCCCGGATTTCTTTTGAATGGAAGTAAGACAGCTCTTGCAATTCTCCCTGCCTTGCAGTAAAATTGACCATCATAGGAAGAAAAGAAAGGGTGGTTTTGCATGAAGCATGAGCTCGTCCTTGTGCTGGACTTTGGCGGCCAGTACAACCAGTTGATCGCCCGCCGGGTGCGTGAGTGCGGCGTCTACTGTGAAGTCAAACCTTACACCACACCCCTGGCAGAGCTGAAAGCCATGGACCCCATCGGGATTATCTTCACCGGCGGTCCTAACAGCGTCTATCTGGACACCTCCCCCCAGGTGGACCCGGAAATCTTTACCTGGGGCGTTCCCATCCTGGGCATCTGCTACGGCTGTCAGCTGATGGCCCACAACCTGGGCGGCCTGGTCACCCCCGCCCAGGAGGACACCGCCCGGGAATACGGCAAGACCACCACATATTACGATACTGCCTGCAAGCTCTTTTCCGGCCTGCCCGCAGAGGGCATCTCCTGGATGAGCCACGGCGACTATATGGCCAAGGTTCCTGAGGGCTTTTCCTTGGTGGGCCACACGGAGATGTGCCCCAACGCCGCCATCGCCGACGAGGCCCGGGGCTTTTACGGGGTGCAGTACCACCCGGAAGTGAACCACACGGAAAATGGCGTGGCCATGATCCGGAACTTCCTCTACGAGGTCTGCCATGCCAAGGGCGACTGGACCATGGAGGACTACTGCCGCTCCGCCATCGCCGCCATCCGGGAAAAGGTGGGAGACGGCAAGGTGCTGCTGGCCCTCTCCGGCGGCGTGGACTCCTCCGTTGCCGCCGCTCTGCTGGCGGAGGCCGTGGGCAAGCAGCTCACCTGCGTCTTTGTGGACCATGGTCTCATGCGCCTCAACGAGGGGAACGAGGTGGAGGCCGCCTTTGCCAAGTGGGATATTACCTTCATCCGGGTGGACGCCGAGGACCGCTTCCTGGGGAAGCTGGCCGGCGTGTCCGACCCCGAAACCAAGCGGAAAACCATCGGCGAGGAGTTCATCCGGGTCTTTGAAGAGGAAGCCAAGAAGATCGGCACCGTGGACTTCCTGGCCCAGGGCACCATTTATCCCGATGTGATCGAGTCCGGCGCCGGAGACGCCGCCACCATCAAGAGCCACCACAACGTGGGCGGCCTGCCTGACTTCGTGGACTTCAAGGAGATCATCGAGCCTCTGCGGATGCTCTTCAAGGACGAGGTCCGCCAGCTGGGCCGGGAGCTGGGCCTGCCCGAGTACCTGGTGAGCCGTCAGCCCTTCCCCGGCCCTGGTCTTGCCATCCGCATCATCGGGGACATCACCAAGGAGAAGGCCGACACCCTCCGTCTGGCCGACTTCATCTTCCGGGACGAGATCGCCAAGGCCGGCGAGGACAAGAACCTGAACCAGTATTTCGCCGTCCTCACCAATACCCGCTCCGTGGGCGTCATGGGCGACGGCCGGACTTACGACTATACCCTGGCCCTCCGGGCCGTCACCACGGCGGACTTCATGAC
>JAEDJB010000112.1 GCA_016296565.1 Oscillospiraceae bacterium | reverse complement strand
GGGATTTCCCAGTCGGTCCACGGAAACGTCCGGTGGTACCAGATGCGGCTGACCTTTTAAGAAACAGACAATCCCCGCCGGGTTTTTAATCCCGGCGGGGATTGTTCATGTTCTGTCGATGGTGACCTGGCAGGCCTTGCGCAGGGTCAGACGATACACGCCATATAAAAGGAGGGAAACGCCAGCGATGACCCCCAGGCAAGCGGCCAGCCCCGCCCCTTCCCCGGCGGTGATGCCCGCTGGATCGCCGTTAAAATACAGGATCATGGCATAAAAGGCATAGATGAGGGCCGTTCCCACCAGGGCGGGAGTGCAGAAAACCCGGCGGACCTGGCCCCGCACCGACTGGTAGAGATACCTCCGGGAGGCGCCCAGCCGCCGCAGGTTTTCATACACTTCGGCGTTGGTAAAGGCCAGGGTCATGCAGCGGGTAAAGGCGATGACAAAAACCGCCGCGAAGCACACAACGGCAATGAACACAAAGAGCATCAGATACACCGCCATGGTTTTCACAAAGTCCGTCTGGTCCAGCACCCGGAACTGGGGCATGTACTTCCAGGAGAGGCGGAAGTTGGAGGAGTCCATCTGGTCATAGTCAATGACCTCATAGCCCATCGCCGCCAGATTTTCCCGGGCATAAGGGTAGAGCTCCCCTGCCTGGCTGGCCAGGATCTCCTCCACCTGGTCGTAGGCGTCGAACTGCTCCACCTCCGGGCCGGAGCGGGCCACAATGGAGTGAAACAGCGCTTTGGCAAATTCATAGGAGCCGCCGCAGTCAGCCACGTTGAAGAACACCTGGTTTTCCCGCCAGCTGTCGGTAAGACCCTGGGTGATCCGCTCATAATCCCCATCGTCCAGGACAAACCAGCCGAAGAGCATGGTGTAGCGGAGGGGTTCCGCAGAAGTGACCTCCAGCACCTGGCCGGTAACCATGTTGGTCAGGCGGGTGGCCTCGCCCCCAAACATCCCGTTGCTGCTGCCGTCGTCGTCCATGATTCCGGCGATGGTCCCGGGGGCCAGGTCCAGGTTCTGCCCGGTGAGGGCGTTGTAAGCACTTTCTGACAAACACACGGCGCTGGTGAGCAGGGGACGGTATTCCTCGGTATAGGTGACCCCCAAAGTGCCCTCGGTTTCCAGATGGGCGATGCCGTCCACCCCCAGCACGGCGGCGGGGGTCTGCACCCATCGGGTGATGGTCACGCCATAGGCATCGGCCAGTTCTTCCGCCTCCTGCCGCTGGGGCAGATCCTGATCCGCCCGCCAGTGATAAGCGTAGTCCACCGGCCGGGTCTCATAGCCCAGGGCAGCACCGGCGCCCAGCATGGGGATGTAAAAGCTGGCAAAGTAGGCCCCGGCAATGAGCACGGTCATCACCAGCATGTTCCGCACCGTCTGCCGCCCCTGAAACTGCATCATGCTGGTGGCGATCAAATCCTTGTATTGGTTTCCTTTCCGCCGCCAGCCGTTGACCACGGTGTGGAGAAGGATCATATACAGTCCCGCCAGGGCGGGCAGGTAGAACACCGCCCCCAGACCCTCCGGAGGATACCAGCGGAGAACCCGGACGAAAAAGGAGGGCATCCCGTACCCCAGCGCCCCCCCGGCGATGAGCAGGAGAATACCCACCGGGCCATACCACCGGGGAACCCGCCGGATGGGCTCGGACTGGTGGGACTCCTGGACAATATCAATAATGTTGGTGCGGCGGATGGACCGGCGACCCAGCAAAAGCAGGGCCCCCAGGACGAACAGGGAAAAGCCCAGGGCCAGGAGGTAGGCCCGGCTGTCAAAGGTCAGGGCCATCTCCTGGGTGTCCACCACTGCTGCCCGGAACCCCTGCCAGATCCCCCAGGCCAGAGGCGCGCCCAAAAGAGCTCCCGCCCCGCAGGAGATCAGGGCCAGCAACGCCAGCTCCCGGGTGAGGGCTCCGGCCACCTGCCGCCGGGTGGCCCCCAACGCCAGAAACAGCCCCAGCTGCCGGGACTTTTGCCGGAAGAACAGCCCGGAGGCGTACAGGGTAAACATCCCGCATCCGATGACCGTCAGGGCGAAGATCATCATCACCTGCTTCCGGCTGTCCCCGCCCTCCGGGAGGACGGACAGGATGGTGGGAGAGCGCATCATGCACACATAGGCAGTCAGCAGCAGAACGGAGAAAAAACAGCACCCGGCCAGCAGGGCATACTGCCGCCAGTCCTTCCGCCGGAGGCTGGCGTAAAGCTGAGAGAAGGTGGTCACAGTCGGTCACTCCCTTCCCATCCGGCGGACCGCGTCCAGCAGGCGGTCCTGGAAATCCGTGCGGCTGTTCTCCCCCTTTTCCAGCACCTGCTCCACGGTTCCGTCCCGGAGAAGAATCACCCGGTCGCAGAAGGAGGCGGCGAAGGAGTCGTGGGTCACCATGAAGATGGTGGCCCCCAAGGCATCCCTGGCCTGCCGGAAGGCGTCAATCACCGCCCGGCTGGACCGGGAGTCCAGATTTCCGGTGGGCTCGTCAGCCAGAATCAGCAGGGGCTCGTTGATGAGGGCCCGGGCCACGGCGGTGCGCTGCTTCTCCCCGCCGGAAATCTCCGCCGGGTACTTGTTCTGAATGGGGCCGATGCCAAAGACCTGGCACAGCCGGTCCGCCCGGTCCTCCGCCGCCTTGCCTGCCCCGCCGCCGATGATGGCGGGCAGCAGGATATTTTCCCGGACGGTGAGGCCGTCCAGCAGGAGAAAGTCCTGAAAGACGAAGCCCAGGTTACTGTTGCGCACCTCTGCCAGCCGGGCCTCCCCCAGCTCCGCCAACGGTTGGCCGTCCAGGGTGATCTGCCCCTGGTCCACGGGGATGTAGCAGGAGATGCAGTTGAGCAGGGTGGTCTTGCCCGAGCCGGAGGGCCCCATCACCGCCACGAACTCCCCCTTCCCGATGGACAGGGAGATCCCCTTCAGCACTTCATAGGTGGTCCTGCCCACCTGATAGGATTTGTGTACGTTTTGAACGTTCAGCATGGTATCCCTTCCTTTCCTGATGGTTTCCAAACCCAGACTAGCCCGCCAGCGAACGGGGTGCAACCGGCGGCGTCATTTCCGGCGGGGCTGCCGTCAACTTTGCCGGGGCCTTGTCATAATCGGCAGGTTTCCCGTCAAGTTTGGTTTGGCAGAAGGTCAGGGCTATGATAGAATATTTACACACCAAGAAAAAGGAGGCGGCCCTATGCTGTCCATTGCCATCTGTGACGACAATCAGGCGGCCCGCCTGTCCCTTCGCTCTGCCCTGGAGCGGCTTTTGGAAAACAGGCAGGAGCAGGCGCGGATGCTGGAGTTTTCCTCCGGGGAGGGTCTCTTGTCCTGGCTGGCCCGCCACCAGGGAGAAGTGGAACTGGTGTTTCTGGACATGGAAATGGGCCAGCTGGACGGGATGGAAACCGCCCGCCGCCTCCGGCAGGATTCGGCGGAGATTCAGCTGGTTTTTGTCACCGGCTTTTCTCACCGGGTGTTTGACGGCTACGCCGTGGGGGCCCTGGGCTACCTGCTCAAGCCCCCAAAGGCAGAGCAGCTGGCAGATATTCTGGACCGGTGCGCCGCCGCCCTTCGCCGGGAGACCGGCGAGGTCTTTCTCTGCCGCAGCGGAGAGATTACCTATCGGATTCCCCGGAACCGCATCCTGTACTTTGTTTCCGACCGGCGGCAGGTGATCTGTGTCACCACCCAGCGCAGCTGCACCTTCTACGGCAAGCTGGACCAGGTGGCTCAGGAAGTGGGACCGGACTTCGTCCGCATCCACCAGCGGTATCTGGTCCGGGCCGGGGCGGTGGACCGGGTCTCCGGCAGCGAAGTGATGCTGGGGGACGTGACCCTGCCTATCAGCCGCTCCTGCCAGAAGGAAGCCATGCTGGCCCTCACCCGGGCCGCTCTGGAGGGCTGAGGGATGGCAGTATTTCTTCGATTCGTCATTGTGGACGGAGGCTGGATTCTGCTGTCCATGGCCACCGGTTTGATCCTATGCCGGCTGTGTATCCCCTTTGTTTCCGTCAAACAGAAGCTGCCCTGGAAGCTCCTGCTGGTGGTGACCTTCGGCGGGGCCAGCGGCATGGTGATCTGGGTGGGGGACAACAACCTGCTGTTCACCCTGCCGGTGTTTCTGGTCTTCTTTTTCCTCTGCACCCAAGGAGAGCGGATTGGGCGGCTTACGGTGGGGCTCATCGCTTTCTGCCTGATCATGTCCGTCTGCGCCATGCTGGACACCTATCTGTCTTATCTGTTCTCCCGGGACAGCTATGATATCATCACCCGCCTGGCCCGGCCGGTGGTTTTCGGGCTGATTCTCCTGCTCTTTCACCGGAGGCTGCCGGACGGCCCGGCGGTGCTGCCGCCCCGGCTGTGGAAGCTGGTCCTGGGACTGGCCGCCATGCCCCTGTGCGCCCTGGTGGCGGTGGTGCTGCTGACCAACCAGCGCTACGAGTCCCCGGCGGTACATGCCCTCGCCATGAACCAGGGACTGGTGGTGCTCCCCTTCGTTCTGGTCACCAGCCTGGTTCTGCTCCAGGCCATTCGGGTGCTGGCAGACCACCAGCAGCTGGAACGCACCGCCCAGCTGGCAGAGATGCGGGAGCTCTATTACCAGGGGCTCCGGCGGGAGCAGGACCAGGTCCGCACCCTCCGCCACGACCTGCGCAACCACCTGACTGCCCTCCAGGGTCTCCTGGCCCAGGGTCAGACGGCCCAGGCCGCCGGGTATCTGGAGCAAATCGCCGGGTCTCCCTGGGCCCAGGGAAGCCGGCAGTTCTGCGAAAATGAGACGGCCAACGTGGTTCTCTCCTCCAAGGCCGAAGCTGCCCGGCAGCTGGGCCTTCAGGCGGATTTTCAGGCAGTGCTCCCTCAGGACCTTCCCATTGCGGACCCGGATCTATGCGCCCTGCTGGGAAACGCCATTGACAACGCCACGGAGGCAGCCCAAAAGGCAGCGGACAAAAAAATCCGGCTGCGCTGCCGGACGGACAAGGGGCTTTTCATGCTGCGGGTGGAAAACGCCCTGGCCGGAGACGAGCGGCCGGGCCTGTCCACCACCAAGAAAAACAAAACCGCCCACGGCTTTGGTCTGGCGGGTATGCGGGAGATCGCCGCACGATATGGCGGCTCCCTGGAGGCCGGACCCCGGGAGGGCCACTTTGAGCTGGTGGTCTGCCTGCCCCTGGAAAGAAATTTCACGATCTGAGGAAAACCCTCTATCCTTCCCGGGGTGGTTTATGGTATACTGTTTTCACCATAAACTTTTTCAAAGGAAACAGGGAGGAATGATTATGGCAGACAACAAGCGTCCGGAGACCATGGAGCGCATCACCACCCCTCAGCTTGCGGAGGCTTTTATTGAAGAGCAGGTAGCGGCCATCCAGAAGCAGGTGGGCAGCAAGAAGGTCCTGCTGGCTCTGTCCGGCGGCGTGGACTCGTCCGTGGTGGCGGCCCTGCTCATTAAGGCCATTGGCCAGCAGCTGGTGTGCGTCCACGTTAACCACGGCCTGCTGCGCAAGGGTGAGCCCGAGCAGGTGGTGGAGGTGTTCCGCAACCAGATGAACGCCAACCTCATCTATGTGGACGCGGTGGACCGCTTCCTGGACAAGCTGGCAGGCGTGGACAACCCCGAAACCAAGCGCAAGATCATCGGCGCGGAGTTTATCCGTGTCTTCGAAGAGGAGGCCCGGAAGCTGGAGGGCATTGAGTTCCTGGCCCAGGGCACCATTTACCCCGACATTCTGGAGAGCGACGGCGTGAAAGCCCACCACAACGTGGGCGGTCTGCCCGAGGACCTGCAGTTTGAGCTGGTGGAGCCGGTGAAGCTCCTGTTCAAGGACGAGGTCCGCGTGGTGGGCAAGGCCCTGGGCCTGCCGGACAGCATGGTGTTCCGTCAGCCCTTCCCCGGCCCCGGCCTGGGAGT
>JAEDJB010000111.1 GCA_016296565.1 Oscillospiraceae bacterium | reverse complement strand
TGTACAACCTGCTGGAGGCCACCCGCATCTGCGGCATCCTGCTGACCCCCTTCATCCCCGAGTCCTGCGAGAAGCTCTTCGCCCAGATCGGTGCGGATGCTCAGGTCCAGACCTGGGACTCCGCCGCCATTTGGGGCAGCCGCAGCGAGACCGCCGCGGTGACCAAGGGTGCCAACCTCTTCCCCCGCATCGACATGGACAAGGCCCTGGAGGAGCTGGAAGCTGCCCGGGCCGCCGCTGCCGCTCCCGCCCAGCCCGCCATCGAGCTGGAGCCCTGGGAGGAGGAAGTGGACTTTGACACCTTTGCCAAGTCCGACTTCCGGGTGGTGAAGGTGAAGGCCTGCGAGCCGGTGAAGAAGTCCAAGAAGCTGCTGAAGTTCACCCTGGACGACGGCACCGGCACCGACCGGCAGATCCTCTCCGGCATCGCCCTGTACTACAAGCCCGAGGATTTGGTGGGCAAGACCCTGGTGGCCATTGTGAACCTGCCCCCCAGAAAGATGATGGGCCTGGAGTCCTGCGGCATGCTCCTGTCCGCCGTCCACAAGGAAAACGGCGAGGAGAAGCTGAACCTCATCATGCTCAGCGACGCCATCCCCGCCGGAGCCAAGCTCTGCTGAGAAAAAACAAAAGACCGTATACAGGGCGGAGTGCCAGACCGGCACTCCGCCCTGTGTTTTTGCCCACAAACACCCATCATGAGAGCGTGGGTCGGGGGCTTGCTCCCGTCGGGATCGGATACCCTTGGCCCCCGGGGGCGCGCCTCCGGCGGGGCTCCCTTTTCTCTGGAGAAAAGGGAGGAAAAGAGCACCAGGGCCCTGCCCTGGACCCGGTGAGGCGGTGGGGGTTCCAGGGCTGTGAGGATTTTTTCACTGGCCTGCGGCCCTGTTTCGCTGCGCAGGTTGGGGCGCGCCCACCGGCTGGGCGCGCTGGGGGGGCGGGGGTTCGTGTCCTGCCCCCCTGCGGAAGGCGTTCTTCAAAATTTTATCCGGATTGGTTAAAAACCCAAAACGAAATCCGGCTTGACAAAAAACGCTGGGGCGCATATAGTAACCAGAAGTTAGCGTTTGCTAATTAGCGACAGCTAACCGAAAACGATAAAAGAAAGAGGGCATATTATGAAAAAGGGATTCTTACTCACCGCCGCCATGGCCTGCCTGCTGGCGCTTGCAGCCTGCGGCGCCACCGGCGCAGACACCGCCGACTCCACCCCGGAAAACCTGGTCTATGGCACCGCCACCTTGACCTACGCAGAGTTTTTCTCCGGCGACGTTTCCAGCACCGACAGCTTTGACGCAGTCTCCTCCGCCACCACATCCAAGTATGAGATTATGCCCAACATGGACACCGACTTTGTGGACGAGACCGCCAATGCCGACGGCTACCACATCACCGGCGTGAAGAACGTGAACGTGGCAGTCTCCGAAGAGGATTACGAAACCTATTTGGCCTGCAACCCCACCTTTGTCCTGACGGAAGGGGAAGCTCCCGCCCAGTACAAGGTGGTGACCATGGAGGACGGCGCAGCGGTCTACTCTGAGACCCACTTCAACATTGCCGACACCGTCACCGACGCCACCGCGGAGCTGGTCACCGGCGGGACCTGGGGAGACTACCAGATCAACGTGACCGACGGGGCCGCCACCCACCTGCGCAACAGCCGGGAGGATGAGTTTGACATCAACTCCGAAATTCAGGGCATTATCCTGGAGACCGTCAGCGGCCTGAAGGTGGGCATGGAGCACATGCAGAGCATCTGGGTGCAGCCCTATGAGGTCTCCTTCAACGTCCTGGAGGACAACACCCACAACACCACCATTGCGGCCTACGACAACCTGACAGAGCTTTCCAAGCTGGTGGGGGAGACCGTCACCAAAATCACCTACATCATGCCCAACGCCGCCTATGTGTACGAGTTTGACGGGATCTTCATTAAGCCTATCTACACTGAGGCCATCGCGGCTGCCGTCTCCCCGGACTATGACGCCGTCACCCTGTTCGTCAGCGACTTCAGCGCCTTTGAAAACGGCAAGCTGACCGTGACCTATACCCTGGGCAGCGGCCGGAGCAAGGAGGTCACTACCCTTCTGGAGACCGCGCTGACGGATGGCACCGACACCTATACCCTGGACGTCTCCGCCCTGGCCGGTCTGGATGCCGGCGGCACCTACGGGGCAATCATCTCCTCCGACACCTACGCGGATGTGACCGTGGCCCTGCCCATCTCTGAGGGACAGAAGGCCGCCCTGGCGGATCTTGTGGCCACCGCCCAGGACCTGCTGAAGGAGGACGCAGGCAACGCGACCCTTGCCGAGCACGTGCAGGAGGCCGAAGAACTTCTGGCCGATGAAGCCGCCACCTCCGGGGAGGCCGGAACGCTCCTGGCAGAGCTGACCGAGCTGACCAGCAGCGGCGAAGAGGAAGGTTCCGGCGAAAGAAGCGGCCAGCACTGATTCTTTGCCGGAAACGTGGAATACTGATGTGGCTGCGGGACCGGGGGAAGGGTTCCGCAGTCACATTGCGTTGGAAGGGAGAACGACATGACGTTTTTGATTTCTTTGGCCCTTGCGCTGCTTTTCGTGGCCCTGGTGGGGAAGACCCTGCGGGCCCATCCCGTGCCTTTTTATCTCGCGGCGGTGGGGATTGCCATTGTGGTGGCCGTGGTGACCTGGGCGGGGGTGAGCCTGCCCGCCGGTTTTTCCAAGTGGGTCTGGCCGGTCTTTGCCCGGGGCGGTCTGGCCGGGGGGCTGTTTGTCCTGGTGATGTTCGCGGGGGCTTTTCCCAACGGCTCGGTGCCAAGCCGACGGCTGATGCCCATCCGGGGTCCCCTGTCCATTCTGGCCAGCATTCTCACCCTGGGCCATAACGCGGCCTATGGGAAAACCTATTTTACCCTTCTGTTCACCTCCCCTGCCCAGCTGCCCCTGAACCAGCTGCTGGCGGCCATCTGCTCCGTGGTGATGCTTCTTATCATGCTCCCCCTGTTCATTACCTCCTTTCAGCGGGTGCGGAGAAAGATGCCTCCGAAACAGTGGAAGGCGCTCCAGCGCCTGGCCTATGGGTTTTACGCCCTGCTCTACTGCCACATTCTGCTCCTCTCCCTGCCCCAGGCCCTGGCGGGGAACGGTGTGTACCAGCTGACCGTCTTTGTGTACAGCGCGGTGTTTCTCAGCTATGCTGTCTGCCGGGTGCTCAAGGCGGCGGCCCGGCGGAAAAAGACCATGGCCACCCTCCCCCGGCGGCAGCTGGGGTCCGCGGCCTGCTGCGTGGCGGCGGTTCTGGTGGCTGTCCTGTGCCTGCCGGCCAAGGGGATGGCCTCCGGGGCGGAAGCCTCCAGCGTCTATGCGGACGGGGTTTACAGCGGCAGCGCCATGGGGATGAACGCCCAGATTGCCGTGAGCGTCACCATTCAGGACAACGCCATCACAGACATTGTCATTGACTCCCACCGGGAGGATGAGCCCTACTTTACCGAGGCCCTGGCCGTCATCGACGATATTCTGGACACCAACAGCCTGGAGGTGGACACCGTCAGCGGGGCTACCTACTCCTCGGGAGGTATTCTGGACGCGGTGGCCGACGCCCTGAGCCGGGCGGTCCGCTGAGGAGGTCCGGATGCGGAAAACGCGCGTGTTTGTGCCGGCGGTGTGCGCCCTGCTCCTGCTGGCGGGCTGCGGCAAGGCCCCGGAGCCGGAGGCCTGCTCCGCCACCCTCTTTGCCATGGACACGGTGATGGAGCTGACCGTCTACGGGGACGAGAATCTTCTGGATCAGTCGGAGGAGGAGATTACCCGCCTGGAGGAAGCCCTCTCCGTCACAAAGGAAGAGAGCGAAATTTTTGCCCTGAACGAGAACCAGACCGGCCAAGTGAGCGGGGACACGGCGGAGCTGCTGCGTAAAGCTCTGACCCTCTGCGGCCGGACCGGCGGGGCGCTGGATCTCTCCATTTATCCCGTGGTGCGGGCCTGGGGCTTTACCGCCGGGGACTACCGGGTGCCGGAGGCGCAGGAGCTGGAGGATCTGCTGGCCCGGGTGGACTACCGGCAGATTGCCTTAAGCGAGGACGGCACCGTCACCCTTGCCCCGGGCATGCAGATTGACCTGGGCAGCGTGGCCAAGGGGTACGCCGGGGACCGCATCCTGGCCCTCTGGAAGGAGGAAGGAGTCACCAGCGCCATGCTGAACCTGGGGGGCAACGTCCAGGCCCTGGGGGCAAAGCCCGACGGCTCCCCCTAGCGGGTGGGAATCACCGACCCCGCCGGGGAAGGCTACGCCGGGGTCCTCTCGGTGGTGGGCAAGGCGGTGATTACCTCCGGGGGCTACGAGCGGTACTTTACATCCGACGGCGAGACCTACCACCACATCATCGACCCCGCCACCGGATATCCCGCGGACAGCGGCCTGCTCTCCGTCACGGTGGTGGGGGAGGAAGGGCTGGTGTGCGACGGCCTTTCCACCGCTCTGTTTGTGCTGGGCCTGGACAAAGGGGTCCAACTGTGGCGGGAAAGCCAGGACTTTGAGGCGGTGTTTCTCACCGAAGAAGGGGTTGTGATCACCCAGGGGCTGGCGGACAGCTTCTCTCCCCTGGGGGCCTATGAAAACGCGGAGGTGACGGTGCTTTGCCGGGGGTAACGGCCTCCATTCACAGAAACTTTACACCCCGGCCAAGGTCCGTTCCTTGAAAAGAAGGGGGAAATATGGTAGCATAAACTCCAAATGGAAGAAGTTTGCATTCTTCCGCTGGTCAAACGCCTGCTGCGGGGGATCATTCCGTATAAGAGCCCCGCAAACGACATAAACCAGAAACGGGTGTGCCGACACCCGGAACAGGAGGGAAGATACTGTTGAACCCCAATCAAAACAAAGGTGATCCCGGCGGCTCCCGGCCCCCGAAAAAGCGCAGCACCCTCATCGGGGCCATCCTGTGGGCCGTGATCCTGGTGATCCTCATTAACTTTATCGCGGGGGAGATCTCCAACGCCGGCACGGTGGAGGTCGCCTACTCCGAATTTGTCCAGATGGTGGAAGAGGACAAGGTGGCAACGGTCCAGCTGTCCAGCAACAAGTACACCTTTTACCTGAAGGAAGACCTGCCCGAAAACGCGGTGGACAACAGCCAGGATCTGGCCCAGGTCCTGGCCCAGCAGATGGAAAAGGGCGGGGCCACCCGCTACGTCACCGCCGCCCTCACCCAGGAGGACCCCGACCTGATCCCCCTGCTGCGGGAGCACGACGTGAAGTTCTACTCTGAGATGGTGGAGGAGTCCTCCTATCTCATGAGCCTGCTGCTGAGCTATGTGGTGCCCATGTGCCTCATGGTGGGCCTGCTCCTCTTCCTCATGCGCCGGATAGGCGGCATGGGCGGTATGGGCGGCGTGGGCAAGTCCAACGCCAAGGTCTACATGGAAAAATCCACCGGCGTCACCTTCGCCGACGTGGCCGGACAGGACGAGGCCAAGGAGTCTTTGATGGAAATCATCGACTTTCTCCATAACCCGGGGAAATACACGGAAATCGGCGCCAAGCTCCCCAAGGGCGCCCTGCTGGTGGGCCCGCCGGGCACCGGCAAGACCCTGCTGGCCAAGGCCGTGGCCGGGGAGGCCGGCGTGCCCTTCTTCTCCATCTCCGGCTCGGACTTTGTGGAGATGTTCGTGGGCGTGGGCGCTTCCCGTGTCCGCGACCTGTTCAAGGAGGCCAGCAAGGTGGCCCCCTGCATCGTGTTCATCGACGAGATCGACACCATCGGCAAATCCCGCGACAACCGCATGGGCGGCAACGACGAGCGGGAGCAGACCCTGAACCAGCTGCTGGCGGAGATGGACGGCTTCGACCCCACCAAGGGGGTCATCCTCCTGGCCGCCACCAACCGGCCGGAGGTTCTGGACCAGGCCCTGCTGCGCCCCGGCCGGTTCGACCGGCGAATCACCATTGACCGGCCCAACCTGGCCGGCCGTCTGGCCACCCTCCAGGTCCACACCCG
>JAEDJB010000110.1 GCA_016296565.1 Oscillospiraceae bacterium | reverse complement strand
GTGAAGGTCCTGCTGATCCCCACCAACGAGGAGCTCATGATCGCCATGGACACCGCCGCCATCGTCAAGGGCTGAGAACTCAGATAAAAAAGCTGGACGAACTTCGGTTCGTCCAGCTTTTTTCGTAAGGGGCGCCCTGCCGGGGGTTACTCCCGGGTGAAGTGTTCGTGGTTGAAGATGTGGTCGGAGCAAAAGCAGTGGTAGCCCACACAGCGGGAGCAGTAGCGGAATTCCAGGTCCGGGAAGTCCGTGTCGGTCCGGCCGCAGACGGCGCATTTGTGGCGGTAGCCCTGCTGGGCCTCCTTTTTCTGCTGCTGGCGTACAGCGGATTTGAATTGGATGGTCTGGTGGGAGTTCTGGTGCCGGGCCCGGCGGCGGTGGTAGCCCAGGGTCTCGGTGAGGTCCGTCCAGAAAAAGACCAGGAAGTTCAAAAGGGCCACCACGGGCAGCAGGGCGGAGAGGAAGTCCAGGCGCATGAGGGCGGTGAGGATGGACAGGGCGAAGAGGACCCCGTCGGCCAGGGCCAGCCACTTGATTTTGATGGGGATGATATAAAAGAGCAGCACCCGCATATCCGGATACAGGGAGGCCAGGGCCAGGAACATGGCCATGTTCACATAGAAGGCCCCGTAAATGGTGGAGGGGCCCCAGGCGTAGTGGCTGATGATGCCGGTGAGGAGGGTGAGCACCACGCCGGAGAGGTAATAGAGGCTGAATTTCGCCGTGCCCCATTCCCGCTCCAGAAGGGTGCCGATGAAGTAGGTGAAGTAGAGAGACAGGATCAGGGAGATGGGGTTCAGGGTCTCCGGCAGGAAGAGGAAGGTCACCAGCCGCCAAAGCTCCCCCTTCAGCACCAGTCCCCAGTTAAAGCCCAGGAAGGCGACGGCGGAGTAGCTGGAAAATTGGATGAGCAGGTACACAGCCGCCGTGCCGATGACAATGTAGCGGATCAGGCCCGGGATACCGAAGCGGGGATGGCTCATGGCGAAGCGGTCCACCGCGTCATGCAGTTTTTTCAAAAGAGATCCCTCCAGAAGTGTGACGATATGGAGCATTATATCCAATGGGGCGGAAAAAGTCATGTATAATTTTTAAATTTTGGAATTCCATCAGGTTTTTCTTTCCGTTTTCGATAAATATCTTGACAAACGCGGGAGAGGTACATAAAATAGTAAAGTAATTCAATATTCCCTTATCAAGAGTGGCGGAGGGAACGGCCCGATGAACCCACGGCAACCTGCTTTGTAAGGTGCCAAATCCGGCGGTAAGCGACAGATGAGGAGCGAGAGAGTTTTTTTGCGTGTTTCGTTCCGTCGAAACACGCAATTTTTCTGCGGGAAGCGAGCGCCTTGAAAGGGAAGAGTAAAGGAGAACATATATGGCAAGACACTATCTTTTTACCTCTGAATCGGTGACCGAGGGTCACCCCGACAAGATCTGCGACCAGATCTCCGATGCCGTGCTGGACGCCATCCTGGCCAAGGACCCCGCCGGCCGCGTGGCCTGCGAGACCACCGCCTGCACCGGCCTCATCCACGTCATGGGCGAGATCACTACCAAATGCTATGTGGACATCGCCAAGGTGGCCCGGGAAGTGGTCCGGGAGATCGGTTACGACCGCGGCAAGTACGGCTTCGACTGCGATACCTGCGGCGTCATCACCTCCATCACCGAGCAGTCCCCCGACATCGCCATGGGCGTGGATAAGTCCCTGGAGAACAAGACCGGCACCGATGCCGAGCTCAGCGAGGGCGCCGGCGACCAGGGCATGATGTTCGGCTATGCCTGCGACGAGACCCCCGAGCTGATGCCCCTGCCCATCTCCCTGGCCCAGAAGCTGTGCAAGCAGATGGCCGTTGTCCGCAAGACCGGGCTGCTGAACTATATGCGCCCCGACGGCAAGAGCCAGGTCACCGTGGAGTATGACGAGAACAACCGCCCCCTCCGGGTGGATACGGTGGTCATCTCCACCCAGCACAACGCCGACGTCACCCTGGAGCAGATCCGCCAGGATATGATCGACCAGGTGGCCAAGGTGGTCATCCCCAAGGAGCTGCTGGATGAGAACACCAAGTTCTACGTCAACCCCACCGGCCGCTTCGTCAAGGGCGGCCCCGCCGCCGACTCCGGCCTCACCGGCCGCAAGATCATCGTGGATACTTACGGCGGCAGCGCGCCCCACGGCGGCGGCGCCTTCTCCGGCAAGGACCCCACCAAGGTGGACCGCAGCGCCGCCTACGCCGCCCGCTGGGTGGCCAAGAACATCGTGGCCGCCGGGCTTGCCCGCCGCTGCCAGGTGCAGCTTGCCTACGCCATCGGCGTGGCCCATCCTGTGAGCATTCTGGTGGATACCTTCGGCACCGGAACCGTCAGCGACGACAAGCTGGAAGCCGCCGTCCGCAAGGTCTTTGACCTGCGCCCCGCCGCCATCATCCGTGACCTGGGCCTGCGCAAGCCCATCTACCGCCGGTTGGCCGCTTACGGCCACATGGGCCGGGAGGACCTGGGCGTGGCCTGGGAGAAGACCGACCGGGTGGAGGAGCTGAAGGCCGCCGTTGCGGAGTAAGGAACAGATACGGGAAAGGGACCTCCCCGGGGAGGTCCCTTTCTTTTCGGCCCTTCCGCTTTTCCTTTGACAGCCGGGAGGGATTATGCTATTTGTAGATAAGAGAGAAAGGGCGGTCATGGCCCGGTAAACAAAACAGGAGGATGAGCATCGTGGGTGATTACAGGAATCGGTTTGTAACGCCGGAGGAGGCGGCAAAGGCGGTCCGCTCCGGGGACTGGGTGGATTACGGCTTTGGCGCCGGCTTCCCGGAGCTGATGGACAGGGCCATCGCCGCCCGGAGGGACGAGCTGAAGGACGTGAAGGTCCGGGGGGGCCTTGTGATCCGGCCCTATATCGCAGTGGTGGAGGAGGACCCGGAGCAAAAGGCCTTTTCCTACTATAGCTGGCACATCGGCGACTACGAGCGCAAGCTCCAGGCCCGGGGGCTGGTGCGCTTCGTGCCCATGCTTCTGCGCTGCCTTCCCGAGCTCTACCGCAGGCACATCCGGGTGGACGTGGCCTGCGTGCCCGTGTCCCGCCCCGATGAGGAGGGCTACTGCGGCCTGGGCATCTCCAACTACGCCTGGCGCACCATTTTTGAACACGCCCGGACGGTGATCTTCGAGATCAACGAGCACCTGCCCCGGCTCCAGGGAGTGGAGGGCTCCCACCGGGTCCATCTCTCCGAGGCGGACTACATCGTGGAGGGGGAGCATGAACCCCTGCCCCTGCGCAGCTACAAGGCCCCCACGCCGGTGGAGGAGGCCATCGCAAGGCACGTTGTGGAGGAGATCCCCGACGGGGCGGTGCTGTCCCTGGGGGTGGGAGGCGTGCCCTTTACCGTGGCCAGGATGCTGGCCCAGTCCGACCGGAAGGACCTGGGCTGCCACACCGGCACCATCAGCGATGCGTTCCTGGCCCTCTACCGGGCAGGCAAGCTGACGAATGCCCGGAAGGAGCTGGATGCCGGCCGCTCCACCTGGAACCTGGCCATGGGCTCCCAGGACCTCTACGACTGGCTGGAGGCGGAGCCGGAATTGTTCCATCCCGGCGACGTGGACTATGTCCACTCCCCGGGCCGCATCAGCACCATGAAAAACGTCATCAGCATCAACGGCGGCGTGGAGCTGGACCTGATGGGCCAGGAAAACGCCGAGTCGGCGGGCGCCCGCCAGCTTTCCGGCACCGGCGGCCAGTTGGACTTTCTGGAGGGCGCCTTCTGGTCCCAGGGGGGCAAGGGCTTCATCTGCCTTGCCTCCACCCACCGGAAAAAGGACGGCTCCCTCAAGTCCAACATCGTGCCCTTTATCCCCGGGGGCAGCACCGTGTCCGCCCCCCGGAGCATGGTGCAGTATGTGGCAACGGAGTATGGCGTGGCCAAGCTCTCCGGCCTTTCCCTGGGGGAGCGGGCGGCGGCCATGGCCGCCATCGCCCATCCGGATTTCCGGGAGGAGCTGACCCGTTACGCCCGGGAAAATTTCAGGTAATGGGATCTCCCGTGAAAATGCACCGGGGCGGGCCGGGAGGCCGGCCTGAGCGCCCCGGAACAAACATAAAAAGGACGGCGCGGCAAAACCTGGTTTTGCCGCGCCGGATACTTTTTCCGGGAGCTTTTTGAAGCTCTGGACCGTTCCCGCCGGGTGGGGACAGCCCCTTATTTTCGCACCATCAGACGCTTCATGCCGGTCTCCAGCCCTTCGGCGGAAAGGTCGAACATGGGGAAAAGCTGCCCCAACTGCCAGTGGGTCTGGCCCCAGTAGTCCGGCCGGGCGGGCATGGGCTCCGGGTTCAGCCAGATCAGGTGGGGGTACTGGGCGCGGAATTTCTCCAGCCAGTCCAGGCCGGAGGGGCCGTAGGTCCCCGCGCCCCAGTTGTAGCGTTTCTCCCGCAGCTCATAGGGATTCATGGCGGCGTCCCCCACGATGATGACCTTGTAGGAGGCGTCGAAGTTCTGGAGGACCCAGTCCGTGGGGGCGGAGCGCTCATACCACAGGGAGGGGTCTTCGTAGAGGGTGTCGTAAATACAGTTGTGGAAATAGTAGGTGTGGAGCTCCTTGAAGTGGTTGGACTTGGTGGCCGCCTGGAAGAGCATACTGCAAAGGGAGGCGTAGTACTCCATGGAGCCGCCGGAGTCCATCAAAAGCAGCACCTTCACCGCGTTTTTCCGGGGCTTTTTCCAGCGGATGCGGAGGGTGCCCGCCTGGTCGCAGGTATCGTGGATGGTGCCCTCCACGTCCACCTCCCGCTCGCTGGTGTCGCTTTGGACGCTGAGCTGGCGCAAAAGGCGGAAGGCCGTCTGGAACTGGCGCACGTCCAGGGTGTTGTCCTTGCGGAAGTCCCGGTATTTCCGCTCCCCGGCCACCATCATGGCGGTGCGGTGGCGGCCCTGTCCCCCCACCCGGATCCCGTTGGGGTGCCAGCCGCTGTTGCCGAAGGCGGAGCGGCCCTGGGTGCCCACCCAGTAATTGCCGCCGTTGTGCTCCTCGGTCTGCTCCCGGAGGCGTTCCTCCAGGCGCCGGAGAAGCTCCTCCAGCGTCTCGTCGGGAAAGCCCGCGGCTTTCAGCTCCTCCAGGGACCGGCCCAGGTCCTCTGTGGGGTGGTTCAGCCAGTCCATCAGCTCCTCCGGCAGGTCGCCCTGCCAGGGAACATCCTTGAAAAACTCCAGAAACACCTGGTCGAAGCGGTCAAAATCCGCCTCGCTCTTGATGAGCACCGCCCGGCAGAGCTGGTAAAACCCTGTCAGGGTGGAGCCGTGGAGCCCCTTTTCCATGCCGGTGAGGAGGGTCATCCACTCGTTGAGGGAGATCTTCAGCCCCCGGGCGCGCAGGAGGTAAAAAAATGAAACGAACATAGGCGTTACCGTCTGCTTCTTTGCAGTGTTTTCAGGTCCTTGTCCTTCTTGAGCAGCACGCCGGCGAAGGGGATCTCCTTTTCCAGCCGGGCGGGGTCCACCCCTCCGGCGATCAGGGCCCGCAGCCAGTCCACCAGCTCGGAGGTGCTGGGCTTTTTCTCAATGCCCCTCAGGGAGCGCAGCCAATAGAAGGCGGCCAGGGCCTGGCGGACCAGGTTTTCCTCCAGGTCGCCGAAGTGGACGCGGATGATCTCCGCCATCTGCTGCTGGTCGGGGAATTCGATATAGTGGAAGACGCAGCGGCGCAAAAAGGCGTCGGGCAGCTCCTTTTCCGCGTTGGAGGTGATGATGACGATGGGGCGGTGCTCTGCGCGGACGGTCTCCTTCGTCTCGGGGATGTAGAACTCCATCCGATCCAGCTCCCAGAGAAGGTCGTTGGGGAATTCCAGGTCCGCCTTGTCGATCTCGTCGATGAGCAGCACCACCTGCTCCCGGGAGCGGAAGGCCTCGCCCAGCTTGCCGGGCTTGATGTAGCTTGCGATGTCGTCCACGCCGTGGGTGCCGAACTGGCTGTCGTAAAGGCGCTGGACCACGTCGTAGACGTAGAGGCCGTCCTGGGCCTTGGTGGTGGACTTCACGTTCC
>JAEDJB010000109.1 GCA_016296565.1 Oscillospiraceae bacterium | reverse complement strand
TGTTTTGAATGAAACAGGAGGCGGAAACCATGGATTACTACGGCAACAACAACGACATGGGAGAAAACAGAGGCCAGGACCCCTTTGCTCCCGGTTATTACCAGTCTGGCCCCAGCAATCCCGGCAGCTGCGGTGAGCATGGCTTCACCGGCTTTCACGATGGCCCCAGCGGCCCGGAAAAGCCCAAAAAGCCCCGGAAGAACCGGGCGGCTTTAAAAGTGGTGGCCCTGTGCCTGGTGTGCGCTGTGATCGGCGCTTCCATTCACCCCCTGTATGAGCTGGCCAGCGGCGGCGATGAGACGACCCTCTATGTAGGCGACCGCCAGCCCACCCAGCTGAACCTCACCGCGGTGGACACGGAAAAGGAGATGACCACCGCTGAGATCTACGCGGCCTATGTGGGCTCCACCGTTGGTATCACCGTGGATATCGTGAGCACCAACATCTTCGGCCAGACCGTCACCGGCGCGGCGGCAGGCTCCGGCTTTGTCATCACCGAGGACGGCTACATCCTCACCAATTACCACGTCATTGCGGATGCCAACTCCATTACCGTTGCCTTCGTGGACGGCACCACCTACCCCGCCACCTATGTGGGCGGCGAAGAGGCCAACGACATCGCCGTCATTAAGATCGACGCCACCGGCCTGACCCCTGTGGTCATCGGCTCCTCCGACGATATGCTGGTGGGCGAGCAGGTCACCGCCATCGGTAACCCCCTGGGCGAGCTGACCTTTACCGAGACCACCGGCATCATCTCCGCCCTGAACCGGTCCATCACCATGAGCGACGGCCGGAAGATGAACATGATCCAGACCGACTGCGCCATCAACTCCGGCAACTCCGGCGGTCCTCTGTTCAACAGCCACGGAGAGGTCATCGGCATCGTCTCCGCCAAGTATTCCTCCGGCAGTTACTCCTCCTCCGCCTCCGTGGAGGGCCTGGGCTTCGCCATCCCCATGGATGACGTGGCGGACATGGTCAGCGAGCTGGTCACCAACGGCTATGTCACCGGCAAGCCGCTTATGGGCATCACCGTGGACGACGTGTCCCAGGAGGTCCAGAACTACGGCGTGCCCGCTGGGGCAGAGGTCCTGGTGGTCACCCCCGGCCTGTGCGGGGAGAAGGCCGGTCTCCAGGCCGGTGATATCATCACCAAGATTGACGGCACGGAGGTAAAGAGCGCCAACGAGCTCATCTCCGCCAAGAACGAGTATGCGCCCGGGGACACGGTGAAGCTCACCGTCTACCGCAGCGGCCAGACCCTGGAGCTGAAGCTCACCCTGGAGGAGTCCACCCCGGAAAAGACCGCCCTTCAGGACGAGGCCCAGACAGAGTATCAGCAGCAATACCAACAGCAGCAGCAACAGCAACAGCAGCAAAGCGGCGGCTGGCCCTTCAGCGGGTTTGGGTATTAATATAGATGAAAAAGACAGGCACCAACGTGCCTGTCTTTTTCTGTGCCGGGAGAATTTACGGCTTCACGGGAATGGTCAGCTCTCCGATGGTGAGGCTTTCCATGGCGTCCAGGGGGAAGGTGAGCTCCCAGGGTCCGGCGGCCACCAGGTCTGCGTCATCAGACCAGATGCTGCCGTAGGAGAGGTTTTCAAAGGTTCTTGTGGTGACCCCTTTGGGAACCCCTTGGGGATAGCTTTGTTTCTCCATGAATTGGATGGAGGGGTCAGAGGGGTCCGCGTCGTAGAATTCGAGGGACCCATAGGACAGGTCCGGCAGGCCGTCCGCCGTGGCGCTGGCGCCCACGGACCGGCTCATCTCCTCCAGAATCCGGGTCTGGTCGGGGGAGGAGCCGAACAGGCAGGCAAAAACATCCTTCACGGATTGGAGCGCGCCGGTGGCCCCGGCCGTCCCCAGAGAGAGGATCAGCGCCGCGGCCGCAGCCGCGGCCAGGTCCCGGCAGCCGTTCACCGTCACCTGGGCCAGCCAGGCCTTCTCCTTGCCGGGAGCCGGGGGAGAGGGGCTGGAAAGGAGCTTGAGAAAAACGGTCTGCACCATATCCTCCGCGTCGTGGGCAGAGCGCAGAGAGGTCAGGGCCAGGCGGTAGACCATGTTGTGGTATTGGTCAAACAGAGGGAGAAACGCCGCCTCTGTCATAGAGGGCACCTCCTTTCTTTTGTCTTTCATAGATAAGACGCTTGAAGAGCGGATTTTCACACATGTTTAATTTAACAGAGGTTTCCGGAACATTCCATGCCCCCTGCCTTGACACCACCCTCATTTTGGATATAATTGAACTATTATGGATATGTTCCGCCTGAGAGAGCGAATGTGGGCGGTTTTTTGATCCAGGACCAAATAAAACGATCGCCGGAGAACCCGGCGAGGGAGGAGATTTCTATGCTTTCCAATTCTCAGAAAACCATGGACAAGGTGGTTGCCCTGTGCAAGGGCCGCGGCTTTGTGTTCCCCGGCAGTGAGATTTACGGCGGCCTGGCCAACACCTGGGACTACGGCCCCCTGGGTGTGGAGCTGAAAAACAACGTGAAGAAGGCCTGGTGGAAGAAGTTCGTCCAGGAGAACCCCTACAACGTGGGTCTGGACGCCGCTATCCTGATGAATCCCCAGGTGTGGGTGGCCTCCGGCCACGTGGGCGGCTTCTCCGACCCCCTCATGGACTGCAAGGAGTGCAAGGAGCGCTTCCGCGCCGACAAGGTCATCGAGGACTGGTGCCAGGAGAACGGCTTCGACCTGGGCAAGTCCGTGGACGCCCTCAGCCAGGGGGAGATGAAGGAGTTCATCGAGGAGCACAACATCCCCTGCCCCACCTGCGGCAAGCACAACTGGACCGACATCCGCCAGTTCAACCTGATGTTCAAGACCTTCCAGGGTGTTACCGAGGACGCCAAGAACACCGTGTACCTGCGTCCCGAGACCGCCCAGGGTATTTTCGTGAACTTCCAGAACGTCCAGCGCACCACCCGGAAGAAGCTGCCCTTCGGCGTGTGCCAGGTGGGCAAGTCCTTCCGCAACGAGATCACCCCCGGCAACTTCACCTTCCGCACCCGGGAGTTTGAGCAGATGGAGCTGGAGTTCTTCTGCAAGCCCGGCACCGAGCTGGAGTGGTTCGGCTACTGGAAGGAGTTCTGCCACAACTGGCTGAAGGAGCTGGGCATGCAGGACGAGAACCTGCGCCTGCGGGACCATGACCCCGAGGAACTGTCCCACTACTCCAACGCCACCACCGACTTTGAGTTCCTCTTCCCCTTCGGCTGGGGCGAGCTGTGGGGCGTTGCCTCCCGCACCAACTACGACCTGAACGCCCACCAGACCACCTCCGGCAAGGACCAGACCTACTTCGACCAGGAGTCCGGGGAGCACTACATCCCCTACGTCATCGAGCCCTCCCTGGGCGCTGACCGGGTCACCCTGGCCTTCCTCATTGACGCCTACGACGAAGAGGTGGTGGGCCAGGACAAGAAGGGCAACGACGACATCCGCACCGTCCTGCACCTGCACCCCGCCCTGGCCCCCTTCAAGTGCGCCGTGCTCCCCCTGTCCAAGAAGCTGGCTGAGCCCGCCCTGGAGATCCAGCAGCAGCTGAGCAAGTACTTCATGGTGGACTACGACGAGGCCGGTTCCATCGGCAAGCGGTACCGCCGCCAGGACGAGATCGGCACCCCCTTCTGCATCACCGTGGACTTCGACACCGTGGGCGACGGGGAGAAGGCCGGCGACGGCTGCGTCACCGTCCGCGACCGGGACACCATGGAGCAGGTCCGTATGCCCATCGGGGAGCTGAAGGACTACCTCATGGGGAAGATGGAGTTTTAAGAGAACACACCGCCCACCCCTTGGCTCCCCCTCTGGGGGTCGAACTGTCCGGGGGACAGTTCGATAAAATCCAACTACCATTCCAAGAGCTGGATTTGCCCTCAGGGCAAAGACTGAGAGGGCGGTAGGGCGTTGAAGGTATCTCAGGCGTTCCGAAGAACGCTTCCGGCGGGGCCCCATTTCTCCGGAGAAATAAGGGAAAGAGCACCAAAGGGAGAGAGGTTCTCTCCCTTTGGGTTTCTTCTCTCTGGTTTGTGGGGACCTGGGGGCGCCTGACATGGTTTCATACCCTTGATTTTTGCCGGGATACGCCGGGTTTTTTCCTGACATGGAACCAAAAACGCCTTGACAGGACTGGAATCTCCGTGTAAACTTAGTCCCATTGACAAGGCTACTTGAATAGACCAGAGGTATCCTGATATGAATAAAACATCCAAGAAAGCGGAAAAAAAAGCAGAGAAAAAGCAGGAAGGAAAGGCCTTGGGCCTTTCTTTTCGCTATTGCCTGCTCCATGACCGGCTCTACAGCCGGGAGATGGAGGGGCCCATTCCCTACCTGTACCCTGTCCCCATGTTCCTGGCCTACCTGCTGCTGGACTTCACCCTGCGGTTTACCTACCGGAGCGCGGGGATCATGGGGGTAAAGTACCTGCCCGCCGCCCTGTTCACCCTGGGCTGGGCCCTGGTGCTGTCGGGGCTGGTGTTCCTCCTGCCCCTGAAGGGCAAGCGCCTGTCCCGGGGCATCCCCCTGGGGGTATTCGTGGGCCTGGCTGTCACCCACAGCGGCTTTATGAGCATGTTCGGCCGGTTCTTCTCCTTCTCCGCCATGACCTTCGGCGGCACGGGGAGCTTTTTCAAGGCGGATTACTTCCAGTTTGACTGGAAGGTGATCACCGCCTCGGTGGTGGCGGTGCTGCTGCTGCTTCTGGCCGGGCACATGCTCAACGCAGCGCCCCCCAAGGTGAACAAAAAGACCTGCCTGGGCGGCGTGGGGATCATGGCTGTGGGCGCGGTGATCATCCTGGCGGTGCACTTTCTGTGCTTCCCCAAGGTGGATACCGTCATCTGGGAGAACACCCCCGAGGACGCCGCCGCCGCTGCCTACCAGGACTACAACGACACCACCAACGCCCTGATGGTCTCCGGCCTGTATCAGTACACCGTCCGGGACATCTGGATGCTGCTGGCCCCTGCCGGGACCATGAACCAGGAGGAGCGGCAGGAGGTAGACGCCTACATCGCCGACTATGAGGCGGCCAAAGCCGACAACGAATACACCGGCCTGCTGGCGGGGAAGAACCTGATTATGGTTCAGCTGGAGGCCATCGACACCTGGATGCTGTCGGAGGAGTACATGCCCAACCTGTGGCAGCTGAAGCAGGAGAGCCTGTCCTTCGCCAACCACTACACCCCCGCCTACATCACCGCCGGTACCTTCAACACCGAGTTCATGTCCAACACCGGCCTGCTCCCCGCCACCGGGGGCATCCCCACCTCCGTTTACACCCGGGACCACTACCCCTACTCCATGGCAAACCTCTTTGCCGGCGCCGGGTACACCGCCCGGTCCTTCCACAACAGCGAGGGAACCGTCTACGACCGGGAAACCATCCACCCCAACCTGGGCTACGAGAGCTACACCAGCGGCGGGGACATGGAAATGGAGAACTACCAGATGGACCGGTATCTGATAAGCGGCTTTGACCAGATGACCGAGGGGGACCCCTTCTTCACCTTCATCATCACCTACTCCGGCCACGGCCCCTACGGGGACGACAGCGCCATCTACCAGGCCAACGCCCAGGCCGCCCAGGCCGCCGCCCAGCGCACCGACGGCAACTACGTCTACGCCGTGGCGGGGGCCATGGAGACCGACCGGTTCATCGGCGAGCTGGTGGATAAGCTCACGGAGCGGGGCCTGCTGGAGGACACCGTGCTGGTGTTCTACGCCGACCACTACAACTACTACATGATGGACGACACCCTGAACATGGAGATCAAGGGCGTGGACAACATGAACCTGCTCCAGCACACAGACTTCTTCATCTGGTCCCAGGACCTGCCCGCCGGGCAGGTGGACAAGGTGACCTCCACCCTGGATATCCTGCCCACGGTGGCCAACCTTTTCGGCCTGGACACCACAGGAGCCTTCCTGGCCGGTCACGACGGACTGGGGGATCAGGGGGGCTATGTGTTCTTCAGCGACGGCAGCTGGTACGACGGCCAGACCTACTGGGCGCTGGGCAGCGGCGACCCGGGCGACCCCCAGCGCAGCAGCCAGATCACCCAGGTCACCACCCTGAGCAACCTGGTCCTGTCCGG
>JAEDJB010000108.1 GCA_016296565.1 Oscillospiraceae bacterium | reverse complement strand
GCCACCTTCTGGACCATTTCCTTGTCCAGGGGGTTCACGCCGCCCTCGCCCTGGATAAGCTCCATCATAATGCCGCACACGTCGTCCCCGGTCTGCTCCAAGATGCTCTCCCAGGTGGGGTCGGCATACCGGAAGGCCTCGTTCAGGGGGAAGAAGTAGTTGTGGTAGGCGGGCTGGCCGGTGGCGGTGAGGGTGGTGATGGTGCGGCCGTGGAAGGAGTGGTTCAGGGTGATGATGGTGCTGCGGCCCTTGCCGTATTTATCGAAGCTGTACTTCCGGGCCAGCTTGATCATGGCCTCGTTGGCCTCGGCGCCGGAGTTGCCGAAGAAGGCGCAGGCCATGCCGGTGCGCTGGCAGAGGGCCTTGGCCAGCTTGGGGCCGGGCTGGGTGTAGTACAGGTTGGAGATATGACCCAGCTTTCCCGCCTGGTCGGTGATGGCCTGGACCCACCGGGGGTCGGCGCAGCCCAGGGAGCACACGCCGATGCCGCTGGTAAAGTCGATGTACTCCTTGCCGGAGAGACTGTACAGGGTGGCGTTTTTGCCGTGGTCGATGTCCACGGGAAAGCGGTTGTAGGTTTGCATGACATACGTCTGATCCATTTCTCTGAGTTCTTCAAAGGTCATGGTCATACCTCCTTTTCTGGGGAAAGATTATGAAATTGTACCCCCGCAGGGGTGCTGGGAACCTCGTAGAGTTTCGCCGCCGCAGCGGCGAAAGAAGGTGAAATCATGTTTGCCGGCGGCGTGTACGGCGGCAAACATACTGCTCAGCCCGCAAACGTGCGGGCCGCAGGCCCGTGCGATGCAGCGGGCTGTGATCCAGTCATTTGGAAAAGGCTTGCCTTTTTCAAATGATTTACTCCCAGATCATGGTGCCAATGCCCTTGTGAGAAAGCATTTCGGTGAGGATGGAGTGGGGAATGCGGCCGTCCAGAATGTGGGTGCGGTGAACCCCCTGCTCCACGGCGTCCACGCAGCACTGAATCTTGGGGATCATGCCGCCGCCGATGATGCCGCTGGCCATAAGGCCGGGCACGTCCTGGAGCCGGATCTGGGGGATGAGGGTGCTGTCGTCCTTGGGGTCCCGGAGCACGCCCCGCACGTCGGTGAGCAGGATGAGCTTTTCCGCCCCCAGGGCGATGGCCAACTCCGCAGCGGCGGTGTCGGCGTTGATGTTGTAGGCGGTGTCGTTGTCGATACCCAGGGCCACGGTGGAGATCACGGGGATGTAGCCGGCGGCCAGGGTGTCCTCTACCACCTGGGGGCAGACCTTCACGATCTTGCCCACCAGGCCGTACTTCTCGTCCAGCTTCTTGGCCTGGAAGAGGGCCCCGTCCAGGCCGCACAGGCCGATGGCCTTGCCGCCCAGGTTGTTGATGATGGAGACCAGGCGCTTGTTCACCTTGCCGCAGAGGACCTGCTGGACGATGTCCATGGTCTCCTCGTCGGTGTACCGCAGGCCGTCCACAAAGTGGGACTGCTTGCCCACCTTGGTGAGCATCTGGCCGATCTCCGGGCCGCCGCCGTGGACCATCACCACCCGCACCCCAACCAGGTTCAGCAGGATGATGTCGCTGATGACCGCGCTGCGCAGCTCCTCGGAGATCATGGCGTTGCCGCCGTACTTAATCACCACGGTCTTGCCGTAGTACTTTTGGATATAGGGCAGAGCCTCCACCAGGACGGTGGACCGCTCCAGATAGTTGTTCATGTCCATGGGTGATTTCCTCTCCTGTCGGGGATTCAGCTTCTGTAGTCGCCGTTGATCTTGACGTAGTCGTAGGTCAGGTCGCAGCCCCAGCAGGAGCAGGAGGCGGTGCCTTCGGTGAGGGTCACCAGGATGATGACCTCTTCCTCAGACAGGACCTTCTTGGCCACGTCCTCGTCAAAGACCACGCCCTGGCCATCGGCGCAGACCAGCAGCTCGCCGGCCTTGGACTGGAACTTGACCTCCACGGCCTTGGGGTCGAACTCCGCCCCGGAGTAGCCGATGGCGCACAGGACACGGCCCCAGTTGGCGTCGGCCCCGTAGACCGCGCACTTCACCAGGGGGGAGCGGACCACAGCCTTGGCCATGAACTCGGCCTTTTCCTCGGTGGCAGCGCCCTGGACGGTGCAGGTGAGCAGGTGGCTGGCGCCCTCGCCGTCCCCGGCGATCATCTTGGCCTCATACTGGCAGACCTCCAGCAGGGCGGCCCGGAAGGCGTCGTAATCCGCGCCGGGGCCGGTGATGGGGGCATTCTCTGCCAGGCCGTTGGCCAGAACCACACAGGTGTCGTTGGTGGAGGTGTCTCCGTCCACGGTGACCCGGTTGAAGGTCTTGTTCACCACGTCCAGGAGCATGGACTGGAGGACCTCGCCGTCAATGGCGCAGTCGGTGGTGACCACGCAGATCATGGTGCCCATGTTGGGGTGGATCATGCCGGAGCCCTTGGCGATGGCGCCCACGGTGACGGTCTTGCCCCCCACCTGGGTCTGAACGGCGATCTCCTTCTTCTTCAGGTCGGTGGTCATGATGGCGTGGGCTGCGTCGTCAGAGGCGGCGGCGCTGTCCGACAGGGCGGAGACCAGGGTGGGCACGCCCTTCTCGATGGCGTCGATGTTCAGCTCCACGCCGATGATGCCGGTGGAGCACACGGCAAAGTCCTGGGGGGCCAGACCGGTGGCGGCGGCAGCGGCCTGGGCCATGCGCAGGGCGTTTTCCATGCCCTTGGGGGCGCAGGCGTTGGCGTTGCCACTGTCGATGATGACGCCCTGGGCCTTGCGGTCGGCCAGGTATTCCCTGGTGAGGATGACGGGGTCAGCCTTCACCACGTTCTTGGTGTAGGTGCCTGCCGCGGCGCAGGGGACCTGGGAGAGAACCATGGCCAGGTCCTTCTTCTCAGGCTGGGGGGTAGTGAAGTTGTCCTTCACGCCGCAGTGGATGCCTGCGGCCTTGAAACCCTTGGGGGCGGTGATGCCGCCGGGAATGGTGTTCATATGAGTATCCTCCTTTAAGTAGGAATGGGTGAATTTGGAATAAGGTGCGGTGTGCCGGAACGGCTGTGGTAGGGACGTGCCTGCAAAAAAGTCACAGAAGCCCAGCCGTCTCATCAAAGCCCAGCATCAGGTTCATGTTCTGCACCGCCGCGCCGGAGGCGCCTTTGCCCAGGTTGTCGAACAGGGCGGTGATGGTGGTCTGCTCCTCGTGGCCGCAGACGATGAGCTGCAGCTGGTTGGTGCCCACCAGGGTGTCGGAGTAAATCACCGGTTCCTCCCCGCCGAAGGGGGCAACAGACACAAAGGTCTGTCCTTCATAGTAGGCGTCCAGAATATTATAAATATTGTAGGCGGTGGGACAGCCGGGGATGGTGTTGTTGTGCAGCAGAATGGTGGTGGCCATGCCCTGGATGTAGTCCCCCAGAATGGGGTGGAACACCGGGGGAGCTGTCAGGCCGCAGACGTGGACCATTTCCGGCAGGTGCTTGTGCTGCAGGTTGGTGCCATAGATCCGGGCGGAGCTGTGCCGGGGGTCCCGGTTGGGGTCCTGGTACTCGGCGATGAGCTTCTTGCCCCCGCCGGAGTAGCCGGTGAGGGAGTAGGCGCACAGGGGGTAGTCCGCCGGGAGAAAGCCCAGCTGCACCAGGGGGTACACAGAGGAAATAAACCCGGAGGCGTGGCAGCCGGGGTTTGCCACCCGCTTGGAGTGGATGATGGCCTCCCGGTGCCGGGGAGAGAGCTCAGGGAAACCGTAGTCCCAGCCGGGGGCGGTGCGGTGGGCGGTGGAGGCGTCGATCACCCGGGTGTTGGGGTTTTCGATCATGGCCACGGCCTCCCGGGCCGCGTCGTCCGGCAGGCACAGGAACACCAGGTCGGCGGCGTTCAGACACTTTTTCCGCTCGGCGGGGTCCTTGCGCTTTTCCTCGTCAATGAGCAGCAGCTCAATGTCCGTGCGGGGGGTCAGCCGGTCGTAAATCTGCAGGCCGGTGGTGCCCTCCCGTCCGTCAATAAAGACCACAGGCTTCATGCTTCCTCACGCTCCTTGACAAAAGCTTTCAGATTCTCGATCTGTTTCAGCACGGCCTCCGGGGCGGGGCCGCCGTAGACCTTCCGGCCGTTCACGCAGGTCTCCAGGGACAGAGCCTCGTACACGTCCTCCTGGAAGTAGGGGGAGACCTTCTGGTACTCCTCCAGGGGGAGGGTTTCCAGGCTGTGGCCGGTGTCCACACAGTGGCCCACCAGCTTGCCCACAATGCCGTAGGCCTCCCGGAAGGGCATGCCCTTCTTGGCCAGATAGTCGGCGCAGTCGGTGGCGGAGATGAAGCCGCCGTTGGCCGCCTTGCGCATGTTGGCCCGGTTTACCGTGAGGGTGTCGATCATGGCGGTGAACACAGGCAGGCACAGCTCCACGGTGTCGATGGTGTCGAACACCGGTTCCTTGTCCTCCTGCATGTCCTTGTTGTAGGCCAGGGGGATGCCCTTCATGACAGTAAGGAGGGTAATGAGGGAGCCGTAAACCCGACCGGTCTTGCCCCGGACCAGCTCGGCCACGTCGGGGTTCTTCTTCTGGGGCATGATGGAGGAGCCGGTGGCGTAAGCGTCGTCCAGCTCAATGAACTTGAACTCCCAACTGCACCAGAGGATCAGCTCCTCGGAGAACCGGGACAGGTGCATCATGAGAATGGAGCAGGCGGAGAGAAACTCAATGGCAAAGTCCCGGTCGGAGACCCCGTCCAGAGAGTTGTCCATGGGCTTGGAAAAGCCCAGCAGCTCTGCCGTGCGGAACCGGTCCACGGGGTGGGTGGAGGTGGCCAGGGCGCCGGAGCCCAGGGGGGACTCGTCCATCCGGTCCCGGCAGTCCTCCAGCCGGGTGATGTCCCGGCGGAACATGTTGGCGTAGGCCATCATGGCGTGGGCGAAGGTGATGGGCTGGGCCCGCTGAAGGTGGGTGTAGCCGGGCATGATGGCGTCCAGGTTGGCCTCTGCCTGGCGGATGAGGGCCTTTTCCAGGTCCACCAGCATCCCCACGATCACGGGAATCTCTTCCTTTACAAACAGACGGAAGTCCAGGGCCACCTGGTCGTTCCGGCTGCGGGCGGTGTGCAGCCGCTTACCGGTGGCGCCGATGCGCTCGGTGAGCAGCACCTCCATGTTCATGTGGATGTCCTCGCTGTCCTTGGTAAACTCTACCTTGCCGTCCTCAATTTCGGCCAGGAGGACCTTTAAGGTCTCCACGATCTTGTCCGCTTCCTCTTTGGCGATGATGCCCTGCTCCCCCAGCATGGTGGCGTGGGCGATGGAGCCGGTGATGTCCTGCTTGTACAGGCGGGCGTCAAAGGAAATGGAGGAGTTGAAGTCGTTGACCTTGTCGTCGGTCTCCTTCTGGAACCGTCCTGCCCATAATTTCATAGTCGTTGTATCCTTTCCTTATAAACGGCGCAGAGCAGGAGCGGAAATCCGGCTCCTGCCCGACGCACAAAACCTCGCAGCGTTCCACTTCCGCAGAAGTGGGATCACGGAATGTAATTATTTCTTGTTCAGCAGACCCTTTGCCCGCAGTGCCTGAACGGTGTCGGGCAGGCCCCACAGATTGATGAAGCCGGCGGAGTCCTTCTGGTCGTAGTCAAAGGCGGACTCGTTGAAGGTGGCGATGTCCTCGGAGTACAGGGAGTAGGGGGAGGTCATGCCGGCGGGGATGATGTTGCCCTTGTAGAGCTTCAGCTTGACAGTGCCGGTGACGAACTCGTTGGCCTTGTCAGCAAAGGCGCTCATAGCCTCCCGCAGGGGGGAGAACCACTTGCCGTTGTAGATCAGGTCGGCAAAGTCCACAGCCATCTTCTGCTTGGCGTGGAGGGTGTCCTTGTCCACGGTGATCATCTCCAGCTGCTCGTGGGCGAAGTACAGGATGGTGCCGCCGGGAGTCTCGTACACGCCCCGGTCCTTCATGCCCACCAGCCGGTTTTCCACGATGTCCAGGATGCCGATGCCGTTCTCACCGCCTACCTTGTTCAGGCCTTCGATGATCTGGGAGACCTTCATCTTCTCGCCGTTGAGGGCCACGGGCACGCCGGCCTCAAAGTCCAGGGTGACGTAGGTGGGAGTGTCGGGAGCCTTGAAGGGGGAGATGCCCATTTCCAGGAAGCCGGGCTTGTCCAGGTTGGGCTCGTTGGAGGGGTCCTCCAGGTCCAGGCCCTCGTGGCTCAGGTGCCACAGGTTCTTGTCCTTG
>JAEDJB010000006.1 GCA_016296565.1 Oscillospiraceae bacterium | reverse complement strand
CCAAAAGCCCCGACGGAACTGATGATCCGTCGGGGCTTTTGGCATATATGGAGCGAGTAGGTATCCTGTTATCCCGCCACGGCCTCCAGGGCCAGGCGAGGGCAGCGTTCGGCTGCGGCGGCGGGGATGTCTCCCACCCCGTTCAGCACCAGCCGGGGGCGGTAGGGGAAGCGGCCGATCATCTCCCGGTCGGTGACCCCGGAGAGCACCAGGGCGGTGTCCAGGCCGCACTCGATGCCCGCCACAATGTCGGTGTCCATCCGGTCGCCGATGATGGCGGTGTCCTGGGAGTGAACCCCCAGCATGTTGAGGCCTGTGCGCATCATCAGGGGGTTGGGCTTTCCCACGTAGTAGGCGGAGGTGCCGGTGGCCAGCTCAATGGGGGCCACCAGGGCCCGGCAGGCGGGGACGATTCCCGTCTCCGTGGGGCCGGTCAGGTCGGTGTTGGTGCCGATGAGCCGGGCGCCCTTCCGGACGCACCGGACCGCCCGGCAGATGTTGTCATAGGTGTAGCTGATGGACTCCCCCACGATCACATAGTCCGGGTCATTCTCGTCGAAGGTGATGCCCTGCTCATAGAGAGCGTTGAGCAGCCCCGGCTCCCCGATGACGAAGGCCTTGGCCCCGGGCATCTGGGTGGCCACGAACTGGGCGGTGGCCAGGGCGCTGGTGTAAAAGTGCTTTTCGTCGATGTCCAGCCCCATCTTCGCCAGCTTCTGCTGAAGCTCCCGCTGGGTTTTGCCGCTGTTGTTGGTGAGGAACAGAAACTCCTTCTTCTCCCGGTACAGCCACTCCACAAACTCCTGGACCCCGGGCAGCAGGCGGTTGCCGTGATAAATGACCCCATCCATGTCGCAGATGAAGCCCTTCTTTTCCAATAATTTCTCCATACAATTCTCCCGGCCTTCCTGGCCTAGTCAATCATACTTCTCATTTTCCGCTTTCATTGTACCGGGGGAAGGTAAAATCCGCCAGCAGATTTGTGTGAAATCTTTGCGTAAAAAGGCCCCGGGCCGGAGAGGCTCTCCGGTCCGGGGCTGAAACCCAGGGGGTGCTATTCCACCAGCCCGTATTTGACTTTGATCCGGTCCAGCTTTTCCAGCATGGGCTCCGCGGCAAACCACAGAAACAGCCAGGTGGCGGCAGCGTGGACGCAGTCCATGGGAAAGCCCGTGAGGTAGTAAGCCAGGAGGATGCTCCCGTTTAAGTCGTGGGTCCACATAAGGGCCGAGGCGGGGTTCATGATGCCCCCGTAGATGAGGATGGCGGACAGGGCTCCGAACACGCACAGGGACACCCGGCTCCGCCGGAGAACCCCCCGGCGGTAGAGAAAGCCCGCTAGAAAGCCGATGATTCCGGCGGCGAACATCTGCCAGGGGGTCCAGGGCCCCTGGGAGAAGAGGATGTTGGACACCAGCATGATGGTAGAGCCCACCAGAAAGCCCGTCTCCCCGCCCAGGGCCACCCCGGTGATGATGGTGAGGGCCAGCACGGGCTTGAAGCTGGGCAGCATGAAGAACACCGCCCGACCCGCCACCCCCAGGGCGCAGAGGGCGGCCACCAGCACCAGCTCCCGGGCCTGGGGCCTGCGCCCCTCAAAGACCAGGAAGAAGGGAAGCGTGGTCTCCAGCAGAATGAGCAGGGCGATGAAGTAATACTTCCGCCCGGACAGCAGGGTTTCCCCCACCAGCAGGGTCAGGGGGATAAGCAGCAGAATGAGCACCGCTGCGACTAGAAAGCGCCGGGACAGGGCCTTTTTCTCCCGGGGCGGGGGAAGGGCCGCCTTCTCTCGCCGGGTGACGGCGGCGGCCAGCAGGAAGAGGGACAGGAGAAAGCCCCCGTAGAGGACCTTTTGGTTGGGGGACAGGGTCCCCAGGGCGGAAAAATCCGCCAGCCCCGTGAGAAGGAAAAACAGCACCAGGGCCGCCCCGCCGGAGAGAACCGCCAGAGCCTTCCGCCACCGGGGCAGACGCTGCCGGGCCGCTTCCGTCTGCTGGGGGGTAGGGGGAAGGGGCGTCTCGTTCTGGGTGAGGGCCGGGGTCGGGGGGATCTGCCCCCCGCAGGCGGCGATCAGGTCCTCGGGGGTCACTGCCTCCGGCAGCAGCGGCCGGGCCATCCGGTTGGCGGCGGTGGTGTAGAACCGGTTGCCGGAAAAGAAGGCCCGGGGAGAGGACTCGGTGACGATGCTCCCGTCGAAAAACAGGGCGCACCGGTGGGCGTACCGGGCGCAGAAGGCCAGGTCGTGGCTGACCATGAGGATGGTCACCCCCTGGTGGAGAAGGGTCTGGAGCATCTCCCCAAAGACCGCCTTGAAGTCCCCGTCCAGCCCCTTGGTGGGCTCGTCCAGCAGGAGGATTTCCGGCTCCAGCAGCAGGACCTTGGCCAGGGCCGCCCGCTGTCGCTCCCCGCCGGACAGGTCGTAGGGGTGCCGGTCCAACAGGTCCTCCAACCTGCACAGGCGGACGGCGCGGGCAATCCGAGCCTGCCGCGCATCGGAAGAAAGATCCCGGTCCCGCAGAAGCTCGTCTAAGTCCTCCCGCACAGTTTTCTTCACAAACAGAGCCTGGGGGTTCTGGGGGAGCAGCACGGTGTTTCCCGTGACCTGAAGCTCCCCCCGGTAGGGCTTCTCCAACCCCGCCAGCAGCTTTAAACAGGTGGTTTTGCCCGCCCCGTTGCCCCCCAGGAGGGCCAGAAACTCTCCCTTCTGAAGGGTGAGGGACAGGTCCCGGATCACGTCCGGGGCCTCTTTTTCGTACCGGAACCACAGTTCCCGAGCGGCAATCACCGGCGGGTCCGGGTAGTGGCGCTGCGGCTCCGGGGGCAGGGGAGACAGGGGATGGGAGGCGGCGTAACCGGCCAGCCAGTCCCGTCCCTCCCGGACGGTAACCGGGCAGGGAGCCGGGCTGTCCGTTGCCGCCCACACCTGCATGGGGGTGGGCATGGCCCGGAACATGGGGTGGTGCAGCGCCCGCAGAGCCTGCCCCGCCTGGCTGGGGGTTCCCTGGCAGAGAACCCGGCCCTGATCCAGCACCACCACCTGGGTGGCCAGGGGGAACACCTCCTCCAGCCGGTGCTCGGTGAGAAGGATGGTGGTGCCCAGCTCCCGGTTGATCTTTCCCAGCATGGCCACAAACTCCCCAGCGGCGATGGGGTCCAGCTGGCTGGTGGGCTCGTCCAGAATGAGCACCGAGGGCTGCATCACCATGACGGCAGCCAGATTCAGCAGCTGCTTCTGTCCCCCGGACAGGTCGGCGGTGTTCCGGTGAAACCAGGTCTGGATGTCGAAGAAGGAGGCCATCTCTGCCACCCGGCGGCGGATGACGGGGGTTTCCAGCCCCAGGCTCTCCAGGCCGAAGGCCAGCTCGTGCCACACCTTGTCGGTCACCAGCTGGGTCTCCGGATCCTGCTGGACAAAGCCGATGGCGCTGCTCTGCTCCCGCAGGTCCAGGTCCTCCAGGGGGCGGCCCTCAAAGAGGATTTCCCCGGACCGGACCCCGTGAGGGGTCAAGGCAGGCTTTAACTGCCGCAGCAGGGTGGTTTTCCCGCAGCCTGAGGGCCCGCAGAGCACCAGAAACTCCCCATGCTCTGCGGCAAAGGTGATCTCATCTAACGCCTTGGTCCGGGAGCCGGGGTAGGAGAAGGAGAGAGTTTGGATGACAAAGGACTTCACAGGGAACCTCCTTTCATCGGAGGACGTGGGCGGACCAGCAGAAAGGCCGCGGAAATCGCCAGCAGCCCGGCGCTGACCCAGAGGGTGTATGTGCCGGTCCGGGGAAGCAGAAGGCTGCCCAGGATGGCCCCGGCGGCGAAGGCCAGGATGATGGTCAGGGCGACCCGGGCGGTGTGGCGGTCCCGCTGGGAGCCGGTGAAGCCCACCTCCACCAGGCTGTGGAGGGCCGAGCGCAGGTTGCCGATGCACATGGTGGTGGCCACGCTGCTGCCGTCGATTTTTCGGAAACTCTCCACCTGGGCGCCGCAGGCCAGGGAGATAAGGCTGTTGGCCAGCAGGTTGGCTTCCTGGGGCAGGGGCGCGGCTAAGCCCAGAATGAGGATCTCCAGAAGCAGGCAGATCTGCCGCCAGTGAAGCCGCCGTTCCCGGCACAGGTGGCGGGTCGCCGCCGCGCAGCCGATGCCCAGAGAAAAGGCCAGAACGGGGCAGAGGTAGTAAAAGGCGGCCAGCCACTGGCCCCGGGAGAGGCAAACGCTGAGCAGCAGGATATTTCCCGTCTGGGCGTTGGCGAAAACCTCCCCTCGGAAAAGGAAGGAATAGGCGTCCATGAGACCGCCGGAAACGGCCAGCAGGACGCCGATCCCCATGCTTTCGGACATTTGCTTGGTCATGGCTCGTTACCCCCTTTCAGGGCCTGCCAGGTCCGGGCTTCCCTCAGGGCTAGACCCACCGGGGTCAGGCACAGGGCCAGGTAGACCAGCTGAAAGCTCACGGGGAAGGCCCCGGTGAGGACCCCCTGCACCGTGGGGTAATACCGCCAGGCCAGCCCTCCGGCGGCCCACCCGGCGGCCACATACAGGCCGCAGAACACCAGCCAGAGCAGTAAGGCCCTGTCCCGGCCGTCCAGCCGGTACAGGGAAAAGGCGGTGCGGCCGGGCAAGCCGTAGCCCCGGCCCTTCATGGAGTCGGCGGTTTCCATGGCGTCCTCCAGGCTCCAGGTGACGACGATGGACAAAACGGTCACCGCCCGGCGCAGCCGCTGGAGCAGAGTCCCGGCGGCCACATCCCGGCCCACACACCGCTGGGCCTGGCTGACCGTCCGAAGCTGGTGAACAAACCGGGGGATAAACCGGAGGGTCATGCTGAGCACCAGGCTCAGGGCGGGGACCACCCGGCCGAAGAGGTAGACGAACTTGTCCGCCGTCATCACCTGGGTGCAGCAGGAGAACCAGACCAGAACTGCCGCCAGCATGCCGGCGGCGGCCAGCCCGTAGAGGATGCTCTCCAGGGTCAGGGGGTTGCCCGAGGGCAGGTAGGCCAGGATGGTGGCCCCCTGGTGGTTGAAGGCGGGGTTCAGCACTGCCGCCAGCAGAAGGATGGGCAGGGTATACCCCAGGCTGCGCACCAGCCCCTCCCGGCCCTTGAGCACCTTGGCATAGGCCAGGGCAGAGCACAGGGAGAGGGCAAGGCTCACCGGATGGGTAAAGAACATGGTGAAGCCCAGCACCAGGGCAAAGTAGAGGGCGTTTACCGCCGGGTGGCAGCGGGAAAAGGGATCGGTCCGGGGGATGGGAATCACATCCAATCGTAAAAAGTAGATGGGGGGATCAGCTGACGGTGCTGCCCCCCACGTCCAGCCCCAGGTCGCAGGTGTAGAGCCACTGGACGTTGTCCCCCGCCTGGAGCTGATAGCGGGAGCAGCCGTAGTTGGGGAACCAGCCGTTGACCTGGTACATCCAGCCGGACAGCTCCCCGCAGTCGTACTCGTAGAGGTTGCCGATGCCCTCAATGTAGGCGGAGTTGTAGAAGGGGGTGTTGGTAAACTCCAGGTGGATGCCCGCCTTTTTCATCTCCCGCTGGAGGACATTGAACACGCTCTCCCCCTCATAGAAGGTAACGGTGGTGGTGGGGAAGAGGACCCCGTCCTCAGGAACCAGCTCCACCTTCTCCGGGTCCAGCCAGTCCATGTGGGCCAGGATGCTGTCGCACCGGACGGTGAGGGTGCAGGTGAGGGCGGTGTCGGAAATCTCCACGTCCTGGGGCTCCACAGGCACCGGCTTTCCCGCGGGCACCGGCTGGGTGCTGTACTCGTCCTTGCCGGTGGCGGGGTCGATGGTCATGCCCTGGAGGCCGGAGTAGGTGGCGTCTCCCTTCTGGCTGCTGGTGGTGGTCCCTCCGGCCAGCTCCGCAGCGGCCTGCTCCTTCTCCTGGGCGGTCATGCCCCCCTGGGTGCCCCCGGGGCGGCTTTCCAGACCCGCTTCAGGCTGGGGTTCCGGTTCAGCGCCGGCAGGATCTGCCTCCTCCGCTGGTTCTTCCTCCGGCTCCTGGGTTTCCTGGGCTTCTTCGGCGGGCTGAGCAGCGGCGGTCTGGTCGGGCAAACCCTGGCTATCGGGGGAATCCCCCCCGTACCAGAAGGCCAGGGCCAGCACCAGCACCACGGCCAGCACCGGCAGGACGGTTTTCCACTTGATTGGTTTCATAAGGCTTGCCCTCCTGTCTTAAGTCAGAGAAGCTGGGCGCTGCCCAGGAGATTGTACAGCATCTGGGCGATCTCGCACCGGAGAATGGGCACCAGGGGCTGGATGGTCAGGGCGCTGTCGTCCAGAATGCCCTGGCGGTAGCAGAAGGCCAGACCCTGGCGGGCCCAGTCCCCGGCGGTGACGTAGTCGGTAAACTGGGCCAGGGTGTCCCGGACGGCGGCGGCGTCCAGATCGGTGTCCAGCCCGCAGAGCCTGGCGGCCCGGGCAACCATTACGGCGGCCTCCTGGCGGGTGATGGTGCCGTTGGGGTCAAAGCGGTCGGCGGACTTGCCATTGACGATACCGTAAGCATAAGCGGAGCCCACATAGGAGGCGAACCAGTCCCCGGCCTTCACGTCGTCAAAGACCTGGGTGGCCTTCTCCGGCAGCCCCAGGCCCCGGACCACAATGGTGGCGAACTGGGCCCGGGTCATGGTCTTGTCCGGGGCAAAGGAGGTGTCGGTGATGCCGTTGATGATCCCCCGGGCGGCCAGGGCCTCCATGGCGGCCTGGTTGGGGTGTCCGGCAATGTCCGGGAAGGTCTTGCCGGGGAGGGTCACCGGGGAGGGCTGCACGTCAGCGTGCTTGCTGGGAAGACCCTGGCCCGTCTGGCTCTCGCCGGTCAGATCCCTGGCGTCGCTCATCTGGTACAGGCTGTTCTGACCGCTCTGAACCCGCTGGAGACCGGCCAGAGCCATCAGGGCCTGCTCGCAGGTCATCTGGTTGGCCCCCTCGCCGGAGGCGGCGTGGACGAAGCCCTGGCCGGGCCGGTAAAAGGTGAGCAGCCCGTCCAGCAGGGTGCAGCCATTTTTCACGAACCGGGAATCCTCCAGGGAGAGGCCCAGTTCGCCCAGAGCAATCATCACCTGGGCGCAGCTCTCCCCGTTGGCCACCCCCTCGGAGGAGAAGGTTCCGTCAGGGTTTTGCAGCTGAGACAGGCAGGCGAGGGCCTGGGCCACCGCCTGCTTCACCTTGGCCTGGTCCTGGTACTTGGCCAGGGCCTGGAGGGCCATGGCGGTGAGGTCCGGGTCAGCCGTTCCGGTTTTGGTCAGGTTCCAGCCGCCCCCCGGCAGCTGGCAGGCGAGGAGGTAATCCACATACATCTGCCGGGTGGCCTGGGTCTTGGCCTGGGGGTTCTGGGGCATGGGGTAGCTCCGGCAGTCCAGGGCCAGCAGGGCCCAGATGGGGCCGTTGACCCCTTGCCAGACAGTCTGGTCATAGTCCCCCAGGGGGAGGGTCAGGTCATAGCCTGCCACGTTCCGGGGGTCCTTTCCAATGGCGGAGAGGGCCAGGATCACCCGGGAATACTCCGTGTACTTCTTCTCATGAAGGTTCCCCTTGCAGGCTTTCACATAGTCCTCCACGGCGGCGAAGTAGTCCCGGTAGTATTGGGTGGGGACGGCGCAGCCGCTGCGGGCCAGGCCCAGCACGGCCCAGTCCCCGCCGATGGACCCCACCTGGGGGGCTGTGACGGTCTCGGAAACGTACTGAGCGGTGCTGTTCAGAGCTTGGGACAGGGAGGGGGTGGAGCCAGCCGCCTGGGTCTGGACCACCAGACCCAGGGCCAGCACCAGGGCCAGCAGTAGGCTGCACCCGCGTTTTGCCATGGATGCCATAGGGAATCTTCCTTTCGTTTTTGGTTATGCCACGATCTGCTCCAGGAAACGGACCAGGATGACGGCGGTTTCCGCCCGGGTGGTGGAGCCTGCGGGGACCAGCAGGGAAGCAGAGCGGCCGGAGATCAGTCCTGCGCCGTTGGCCCACTGGAGGGCATCCAGAGCCCAGCCGCTGATGCTGCCCGCGTCAGTGTAGCCGCGCAGGTTGGCGGAGGCGGTGGTGTCATAGGACTTGTACTGGGCGTAGCGGTAGAGGATGGCGGCCATCTGCTCCCGGGTGATGTCGTCCTGGGGGCCGAACCTGCCGTTGCCGTAGCCGACGGTGATGCCGTGCTGGGCAGCCCAGGCCACTGCGTCGGTGTACCAGGTGCCGGCGGCCACGTCGGTGTAGACGCTGGCGGAGGAAACGGCGGGGGAGCCCTCCAGCCGGTAGAGAATGGTCACCAGCATAGCCCGGTTCAGGGCCGTGTCCGGGGAGAACCGGGTGGCCTTGGTGCCGGTCATGAGGCCCAGGTCGTAGACCTTCCGGATGGAATCCAGAGCCCAGTGGCCGGTCACGTCGGTGAAGGGCAGGGCAACGGGAGCGGGGGCGGTGAGGGCGGCGTATTCCGTTTCGGCGGCGGTGAGCTTGTGGTAGTTGCTCACCAGCTCCTTCTGGGCGTCGGTGAGCTTGTCGTAGGCGGCCCGGGCGGCGGCGATCTGGTCCCCGCTGTCCTTCGTCACGGTGCCGATGGCGGCGATCTGGTCCGTCACCTTGTCCGCGGCGGCCTGGTCGGCGGGGTCAATACCGCTGGCGTTGGGGTCCTTGGTCCAGTCGTCGGTGTAGTAGAGGAGAATGGCATCCCCGTCGCTGAGGGTGTAGGAGGTCACGCTGACGGTGGGCAGCGCTCCGTTGACGGTGTACAGCCAGCCGGAGTTGGGACCCTTGGTGAACTCCGCCAGGGTAACGCCGTTTTTGGTGATGGAGCGGATGTAGCCCGCTTCCGCGCCCACCTGGGTGATGCCGGTGCCCTCCAGGGCCAGGACAAAGGCGTCGCAGACGGTGGCGCCCTTGCTCACCGTGACGGACTTGTCCCGCAGCCAGTAGCCGGTGTCCGCCTGGACAGACACGGTCACGGTGATGGTATTGTCCGGGTCTGCGGGGGTGGTGGGTTCCTCCGGGTCTGTGGGGGTGGTGCTTCCCGTTTCCCGGGCGGGGGAGACGGTGTTGGCGCTGAAATCGTAGATGTTGTAGGCGCTGTTGGTGGCCATCACCTGAGAGGCGGCGATGAGGGCGCGGAAACCCTCCTCCGTTGCGTACGCGTTCAGGGTTTCGTTGCTCTTGTAGCCAAAGCCGCTGTTATCGTCCAGGGCAAAGAGGAGCAGGCCGTCCAGGGCGCTGCTGCCGTTTTGGATGAACCGGCTGTCTGTGTCGGGGTTGATGCCCACGGCTGCCAAAGCCATGACCACATTTGCGCAGGCGTCGGCATCCGAGCCGGAGCCATAGGCGTCAAAGGTGCCGTCGGCCTCCTGCTGGCTGGAGAGATATGCCACCGCCTTGCTGATGGCGGTCTGCACCTTCGCCTGATCCCGGTAGAAGGACAGGCCCATGATCATGTTTGCGGTGGTCTGGATGCTGTCGTCATATTCTGTCCAGCTGCCATCGGCTGCCTGGCTGGCGAGAACCGTTTCGAGCAAAGCCTGCTCGTAGGAATCTGTGCCGTAGTCGCCCTGGTTGTATGCCGCCAGGACATAGGGGGCGTTCCAGGCGCTTTCGGAGTGGGTTACGCCGTTCAGCTCTGCCACCAGGTCAAGGGGGGTGCTGCTGCCCAGGGGATAGAGCTGCCGGGGGTCATAGCCCAGGCTCTGCAGGCCCACAATGGACAGGGCAAAGGTGGTGTCGGACCCCGCTGTGCCGGTGACGGCGGAGGTGACAAAATTCACATAGGCCTGTTTTGCCTCTGCCGTTGTTTTGTGCGTGGTCTGGGGGTTGAAGTCTTCGTAGGCCGCCATGTCAATGATGACCTTGGAATTATTACAGGTGCTCTCATAAGTGGAGGCAATCCCCTCCATCAGGGCGCCGATCTGTGCCGGGTCATCCTTCTGAGGGGGCTCCGAAGCGCCTGGATTCACGGTTACGGTAAAGGTGACAGGCTGGCAGCCGCCGGTCCGGTCCCAGGGGGTGCCCGTAACGGTGACGGTGCCGGCCTTCAGGGCCTTGATCTGGTGGGTGGTCCAATGGGTCAGGCCGTCCTCGCTGGTCTCAATCTTGTCGGAGACCTCCACAATGCCGTCCTCGCTGCAGGTCCAGTCGAACCGCTGCTCGGTGGCGTTATCCGGCGTAAGGCTGATGGTGAAGAGCTGTGCTGTGTTGGCATCCATGGTATAGGAGGACGCCGTGGACGCGGCGGTCAGAGGGGTTTTATACTTAAAGGTTACGCTGACAATCTGCGTAAGATCGGGATCTGCGGTGTTGGTCACTTTGAACCAGGCTGTACCGGCCTTCATGGGATAAATCCCGGCGCTGTGCAGGTCGGAATGGTTTGCAACCTCCGGGGTCAGGGCCTCCCAGGTCACGTCCCGGTTGGTGGCGTTGGCGGGGGTAAATTCGATGGAATAGCCGGTGTCAGGCCGCAGGCCCACATAGAAGCTGTGGGCGTCCCAATCGCTGATCTCCACGGGGGTTTCGGGAACAATAACCGTCATGGCGGTTGCCAAAACAGGATGGCAGACAGCCTTAAAGGTGGTGGACACATTCTCACCCTTCAGGGAGACCGTCATGTTGGCCTCACCTGCCCGGTTGATGGTCATTTTGTTGCCCACAAACCGGAAGTTGTAATATACGTTGTCGCTGGTGTCATAGTTCAGCGCCTGCACCGGAACGTCGATCCATTTGCCGTCCTTGAGACCCTTGGTGGTGACAGCCACGCCGGAGACGCAGCCGGTGACCTCATAGGGGGTGTCGTCGGTCACTTCCTTGCCCCCTGCATAGGTTTTTAACTGGGTAATACCGGAGGTTTCCAGGTAGTTGATCGTGAAGGTCTGGGTGAAATCACCCGCAGTCACAGTGATGGGCTTGGTGGGCTGCTGGCCGGAGGGCTGCCACTCGCCGGTCTCCCGGTTCACATACCAGTGGAACGCCACGCTGCCGTTACCGGCGTCAATTTTTTCCTCATTCTCCCACCAGGCTGTGGCGTCGGTGTTGGCAACTCTGAAATAGCCTTCATCCAGAGAACTGAGGGTAAAGGAGCCGTTCGCGGCCATCCGCTGGGTTGAGCCGTCGGCATACTCAAAGTAGACATAGGGGTCCGTGCTGGGTTCCGCGCTGCCGGAGACCGTTATGCTGACCTCTGCACTGACTTTGTCGTTGGCTCTGGCGGTCAGGATCGTGCTGCCTGCGTCCACGCCGGTGACGACGCCGTTTTCATCCACCGTGGCGACGGACGTGTCTGCAACGCTCCAGGTTACGGCGTCTGTGGTGCCCTCAGGCGTCAGTGCTGCGGTGACCGTGGCGGTATCGCCGGCCTTCAGACTCAGCGCCTGGGGCGAGAGGGTGATGCCGGTGGCAGGAACCTGGACCGCGTCGTCCAGGGTTTTCAGCGCGTCAGCCACGTCCTCTGCCGTGGCATTCAGATTCAGCACCGTGTCCAGTGCCTTCTGATAGGCGGAAGCCGCGGCAGAGCCCTCGGCGAAATCCTCTGGGGCGTACCGGGACAGAAGCTCGATGAGGGCATCCTTGCTGACCGCCATGGTGCCCAGGTCAGCCCAACCGGCACCGGATAACTGAAACTCAGAGCCATCGCCGGAAGGGGAGAAGACGATGCGAAGAACCTTTACCTCGCTTCCATAGAACCAGGACGTATCCTCGTAGCAGGTTCCGTTGACAGACGCCAGCCACTTGGAGGTGCTTACCATATCACCGTTGTTCAGCCAGCCATCGTCCTGGGTGCCGTCCACATAGGCGGTGATGCAATCGTTTGCAAGGGTTACGTTTTCGCTGCCAACGGCGTAGGGAACCCAGGTGTTTCCATATCCGCCAGTCTTTTGCGCCACCCGCGTCGGCAGCAGCAAAAAGGTACCGTTGCCGTCTGCGTCATACTTTTCCACGGTGACGATCTGGTCGGTCTCGTTGTAGTCGCTGGCTGCCAGCGCGCCCATGGGCAGCAGCCCAAGGACCAGCACCAGCGCCATGACCAGAGACAAAATTCTCTTTTTCATGAAAAGCCTCCTTACTGAAATTCTCTATTCAGGAACGCCCGCAGGCGGAGAACAGGGTAAGCCGGCTTTCATAAAAAAGCGGATGCGATGCTGCATCCGCTTTTGTCTCTCACAAAATGAAGGTATGGCAAACACCCGTCTGTGGAGACGGGGCAGCCCTTTTGTAGGTCTTCTGACTGACATGTTCAGAGGGGGAGCCCTCAGCGCGCCGCCCTCGCCTTCCCAGCTTTCGCCAGTGACCCGCTTTCGCGGAAAAGGACGGCGCTCCATGCTTACAGCACAGCGGGAGAAACAATCCCGCCGTGTCCAGGTTTTTCACCTGGTTCCCTTGTTCAGCGAACAAGAATGCGTGTCCCACCCTGGGTGAAAGGCGGGGTCGCGCATTTGCCACAAAAGCCGGAGCGCTATGGGATTATCCGACGCTCTGCCCTCACCGAAGTGAGGGCAGAGACGTCTCATCTTTTACTATACCCGACGGGTAGGAAAAGTCAAGAGCTCCGGCGGCATCTTTTGCAAAAAGTGCTGCGGTAACAGGAAGTCAAGCGGCAATCTGCTCCAGGAAACGGACCAGGATGACGGCGGTTTCCGCCCGGGTGGTGGAGCCTGCAGGGGCCAGCTGGTCAGCGGAGCGGCCGGAGATCAGCCCTGCGCCGTTGGCCCACTGGAGGGCCTCCAGCGCCCAGACGCTGATGTCCCCGGCGTCGGTGTAGGAACTCAGGTCGGCGGAGGCGGAGGTGTCATAGGTCTTGTACTGGGCGTAGCGCAGGAGAATGGCAGCCAGCTGCTCCCGGGTAATATCGTTTAAGGGGCCGAACTTGCCGTTGCCGTAGCCGCCTACAATGTTCTGCTGGTCCGCCCAGATCACTGCGTTGGTGTACCAGGCGCCGGCGGCCACGTCGGTATAGGCGTTCTCGCCGGTGACGGCGGGGGAGCCCTCCAGCCGGTAGAGAATGGTCACCACCATGGCCCGGCTCAGGGTCTTGTCCGGGGAGAACTGGGTGTCCTTGGTGCCAGTCATGAGGCCCAGGTCATTGACCGTCCGGATGGAATCCAGGGCCCAGTGGCCCTCCACATCGGTGAAGGGCAGAGCCTCCTCCTGGGGACCGGAAATGGCGTCGTTCAGGGCCTGGATCAGGGCTTCCACAGTGCTGGTCTCCGAGTCGGGGCCGTAAATGGTGACGCTGTCCAGGTAGGCCTGGTTGCTCTCATAGGCGGCAATTTCGGCCAGTTTGGCCTCCGCCTGGGTCAGAGCGGCGGCAACGGCCTCTCCGTTGTCCCCCTGATACTCTGCTGCCTGGGCGCAGGTCTCCGCCAGATCCTCCACCAGGTCAATAAGGTCAATGTCGTAGCCATAGGTCAGGTAGGTGTAGCAGAAGCGGACCGAGTCCCCGTCCTTCAGCTCGGGCAGGGGCCAGGTGTTGTGGTCGTCGTTAAGGGCCACCATCCAGCCGCTCTGGTCGCCGCAGCCAAAGGCGGAGAAGTCGCCGATCCGGGTCACATACCCGGCGTCTGCGCCCTCCAGGGCCAGGTCCAGCTCTTCGGCCACCCGGGCGATGATGGTGTACACGGTGTCATCGGCGTACAGTTCCTCCTCCATGGGCTCTACCAGATAGCCCCCGTCGATGGTCTTGGTTTCAATGGAAACGGTCACAGTTCCGATGGGGTTCTCTGCGGCCAGGGCGCTCATGGGCAGCAGGCCAAGGGCCAGCGCCAGGGCCAGGAACAGGGCAAATCCTCGTTTCTTCATAAAAAATCCTCCTTTTATCAAACGCTCTATGAAAACGCCCGCAGGCGGGGAACAGGGGAACCCGGCTTTCCGCAAAAAAAGCGGATGCACTTCTGCATCCGCTTTTGTCCTGCGCAAAAGAAAGGTGCGGCAAGCACCCGCCCGGGGGGACGGGGCAGCCCTTTTGTAGGTCTTCTGACTGGCATGTTCAGAGGGAGGACCCTCACCGCGCCGCCTTCGCCTTCCCAGCCTTCGCCAGTGACTCGCTTTCGCAAAAAAAGACGGCGCTCCATGCTTACAGCACCGCGGGAAACGATGTCCCGCCGTGTCCAGGCTTCTCACCTGGTTCCCTTGTTCAGCGAACAAGAATGCGTGTCCTGCCCTGGGTGAGGCGGGGTCGCGCATTTGCCACAAAAGCCGGAGTGCTATGGGATTGTAGGGCGTTCCTGGAACGCCTGCTTTTATGATACCCGACCGGTAGGAAAAGTCAAGGGTACCGGGGATATCTTTTTCAGAAAACCCCCTTTCTTGACAGAGCCTTGCCCCCTGCTTTATACTGGGGACGAGTAATAAGGAGGGATCAGCCATGTATGAACCCATTCTGCCCCAAGGGGCCCAGGCGGCCCTGATGCCCGGCGCGGCCTACAGCGTGCCCGGGCTGTTTCTCTATTCCTCCCTGGTCTACCAGTGCCTGGACCAGGTGGAGGCAAAATTCGGCTACCGCATCCCCGTGCGCTACCTGTACGGCTCCCCCCAGGCCCGCTGGAACTGCGGCCGGCCCGTCATCGTGGACCACGGGTACACCATGGAGGACATCCAGGCCGAGCTCCAGGGGGCCCTGGACCGGGGGATCACCCCCTTGCTCACCTTCTCCATGCCCAGAATGACGGAGCGGGACCTGGAGGACCCCCTGGGCAACGCCATCCTGGACCTGCTGAACCGGCTGGGGGGAGGGGTCATCGTCTCCAGCCCCCTGCTCGGGGACCACATCCGGGCAAATTACCCCAACATTGAGCTGCACGCCTCGGTGATCATGACCGCCTTTGAGGAGAACCGGGACGAAGCCTATTATGAGAGCCTGTCCCGGGACTTCAGCCGCTATGTGGTCCACCCGGACGACAACTACGACCTGGACCTGCTGGCCCGGCTGCCCAAGGACAAAGCGGAGATCATGCTCAACGAGCGGTGCGTCCGCCACTGCGCCCAGCGGGGGGAGCACTACCTGAACAACACCCGGGACCAGGCGGTGGCCCTGGAGGGCACCGGCCAGTATACCGGCTTTCTCCGCCGCTGCCCCTTCGTGCCCGACTATAAGCAGCAGACCACCCCCGCCCGGAACATCTCCCTGACGGGGGCGGAGGCCAAGGCCCTGTCGGATATGGGCTTCGGACTGTTTAAGCTCCAGGGGCGGCTGGATATCCCCTACGCGTTCTTCTTCGACTTCCTCCGGTACACCCTGGAAAATGAGGTGGCCTTCCCGGCCATGTACCCCCCCTTCTGCTTTGCCATTCGCGCCTGGGAGCGGGAGAAGGCCAAGCGCCGGAAGGAAACACCGTGACCCGGGACCTGACCCGGGGGAGCATCCCCAAGGGCCTGCTCTGGTTTGCCCTCCCCCTCATCTGCGGCAACCTGTTCCAGCAGCTGTACAACCTGACGGACACCTGGATTGTGGGCCGGTTCATCGGGGAAGGAGCTCTGGGGGCGGTGGGGTCCTCCTACACCCTGCTGACCTTTCTCACCTCCATCCTCCTGGGCCTGTGCATGGGCAGCGCGGCCTACTTTTCCATCCAGTTCGGCCGGGGGGACATGGCCCGGCTGCGGCAGGGGATTTTCCAGGCCTTCGTCCTCATCGGCGGGCTGACCCTGGTGCTGAACGCGGCGGTGTACCTGCTGCTGGGGGGCTTTCTCTGGCTGCTCCGGATTCCGGCGGAGGTGGCGGGGCTCACCCGGACCTATCTGCTGTGGATTTTCGGGGGCATTGCCGCCACCTTTCTGTATAACTTCTTTGCCAACCTCCTCCGGGCGGTGGGGGACTCAGCCACCCCTCTGGTCTTTCTGGGGGTGTCCGTGGGGCTGAACATCGGCCTGGATGTGCTCTTTGTGGTTCCCCTGGGCCTGGGGGTCATGGGGGCGGCCCTGGCAACGGTGATCGCCCAGTACGCCTCCGGCCTGGGGCTTATGGCCTGGGCCTGGAAAAAATACCCCGCCCTGCGGGTGGGGCGGGAGGACATGGTGTGGGAGCGCCGGTCCCTGGCAAACGTGATCAGCCTGTCCTTCTTCACCTGCCTGCAGCAGTCGGTGATGAACTTCGGCATCCTGCTGGTCCAGGGGCTGGTGAACAGCTTCGGCACCGCGGTGATGGCGGCCTTTGCCGTGGCGGTGAAGATCGACACGGTGGCCTACATGCCCGTCCAGGACTTCGGCAACGCCTTCTCCACCTTCGTGGCCCAGAACTACGGGGCGGGGAAGGGGGACCGGATCCAGGGGGGCGTCAAGTGGGCGGCAGTCTGCGTGGTGCTCTTCTGCCTGGCGGTGGGCGGGGCGGTCTGCCTGCTGGCCCCCCGGCTTCTGGCCTTCTTCGCCGGGGCGGAGGCGGCGGAGGTCATCGCCATCGGCACCGGCTACCTGCGCATTGAAGGGTCCTGCTACTTAGGCATCGGCGTTCTCTTCCTGCTCTACGGCTACTTCCGGGCGGTGAACCGCCCGGCGGTGTCCCTGGCGCTCACCATCTGCTCCCTGGGCACCCGGGTGGTCCTGGCCTACGCCCTGTCGGCCCTTCCGGCCCTGGGAGTGACCGGCATCTGGCTGTCCATTCCCATCGGCTGGTTCTTCGCGGACACCGTGGGAATCATCCTGTGGAGACGGGAGAGCAGAAGGGGACCGGAGCGGGACAGCCTGGCCCTTTGATTCATTGACAAGAGACTTTTCCCGGTTATACAATGCCCATAGAGTAAAAAAGGAGGGCTATCCATGAAAAAAGTGATTGCCATGCTTTTGTGTCTGATCCTCTGCGTCAGCGTGGTTCCCGTGGGGGCGGCTGCGGCCGGACGGGACACCGCCTATGAGGAAACCCTGGCTGCTGACCTGAAAACCCTGGGATTGTTCCAGGGAGTGTCCGACACGGACTTTGCCCTGGGCCGGGCGCCCACCCGCACCGAGGCCCTGATCATGCTGATCCGGGTTCTGGGGAAGGAGAGCGACGCCCTGAAGGGAACCTGGAGCCACCCCTTTACCGACGTGGCCAGCTGGGCCGACAACTACGTGGGTTACGCCTATGAAACCGGCCTGACCACCGGCGTGTCCGGCACCAAGTTCGGCACCGGAACGGCCAGCGCCGCCATGTACCTGACCTTTGTCCTGCGGGCGCTGGGCTACTCTGACCAGAGCGGAGACTTTACCTGGGACAGCCCCTTCTCCCTGGCCAGGCAGGTGGGGATTCTGCCGGACTGCGTCCAGACAAATCCCTTCCTGCGGGCCGACGTTGTGCTGGTTTCCTACGGGGCCCTGTCGGTCCGGCTGAAAAACTCGGCCCAGACCCTGGCCCAGAAGCTGATGGCCGAGGGGGTCTTTACCCAGGCTGCCTTCGACGCCTGCTACGACCGGTCCGCCCTGGACAACTATCCCTCCGGCGGCGGCAGCACCTTCTCCGTCCACTTCATCGACGTGGGCCAGGCGGATTCCGCCCTGGTGGAGTGTGACGGCCGATACATGCTCATTGACGGCGGGAACAAGGCGGACTCCAGCCGGATCTACTCCGTGCTCCAGAGCACCGGGGTGGAGAAGCTGGACATTGTGGTGGGCACCCACGCCCACGAGGACCACATCGGCGGTCTTCCCGGCGCCTTCAGCTACACCACGGCGGATGTGACCCTCTGCCCGGTGACCTATTATAACAGCGACGCCTTCGGGGACTTTGCCCGGTACGCCCAGGCAAAGGGCGGCGGGATCACCGTCCCCTCCGTGGGGGACACCTACTCCCTGGGCAGCGCGGAAGTCACCATTCTGGGGGTCAACGGGGGCAGCGACACCAACGACACCTCCATCGTTCTGAAGGTTCAGTACGGGCAGACCTCCTTCCTGTTCACCGGAGACGCGGAGCGGGAGGCGGAGCAGACCATGCTCAGCAGGGGTGCGGACCTCTCCGCCACGGTCCTGAAGGTGGGCCACCACGGCAGCGACACCAGCACCACCTATCCCTTCCTCCGGGAGGTCATGCCCCAGTACGCCGTCATTTCCGTGGGCGCGGGCAACAGCTACGGCCACCCCACGGCAGGGGCCCTCAGCCGCCTGCGGGACGCGGGAGCCACCGTTTTCCGGACGGATCTTCAAGGGGACATCGTCGCTGTTTCGGACGGAAAGACGGTGACCTTCACCACCAGAAAACAGGCCTCCCAGGAGGAAATCCTCCAGGGGGCGGGCGGTACCTCCTCCTCTGATTCCGGACAGAAGGACCCCATCTCCGCCACCTATGTTCTCAACACCAACACCATGAAGTTCCACTATGCCAGCTGCAGCAGCGCCCAGAAGATCAGCGACAAGAACAAGGGCTATTACACCGGCAGCAGAACCGAGCTCATCCAGATGGGGTACTCCCCCTGCGGAATCTGCAAGCCCTGAGCATTCCGGATCAAGAGATAAAACAGCCAGCAGAGCGGTATAAAGCCGCTCTGCTGGCTGTTTTTATGGCGTTTCCTTTTGCCTGGCCGCGGACAGGCTGGCGTTCAGCTTCCTGACCGTGCGCCGGGCGGCTGCCCATTCGATCCCCCAGATCACAAGGAAGATCAGGGCAAAGATTCCAAAGTATCGGAAGAACCCGGCGATGCTGTGCTCCATCCAGCAGGCCAAATAGGCGATGGGCATCATGAGAAGGGAGACCACCAGAAAGTAAATCCCCGTCCGGACGGCAATGCTCCACCGCTCTGCCTCCCATATCACCGAAGCGGCGCCAAAGCCCATGCCCAGCAGGCCGCAGAGCAGGGCCTGAAACATCACTGCGTTCAGCTCGCTGCCCATTCTGGAAACCAGCTCCGGCACGCAGGGGAAATAGGACCCTCCCCCCCAGAAAAGGGAAATCACAATGGTGATGCCGTATCCGATGGCAACGCCCACCGGGAGCCCGACGGCAGCCCGCGAAATGATCTTCTTTTTCATGTCCATCCCCTCACATCCCCAGCATTTTCTTGATTTTGGAAACGTACCGCCTGGACACATAGGTGGTTGTGCCGTTGGACAGCTGCACGCAGATGGTGCCCGTCAAGCGCAGGTCAAAGTGGCGGACCTGCCTTAGGTTGATGATCTCCGAGTTGGAGATGCGGACAAACTGCCGGGGGTCCAGCCGCGCCTCCAGCTCGTACAGCCGCAGGCGCAGGGCGTATTCCCCTTTTTCCGTTGCGGCAAACACCTTTCCGGCGCTGGCGTACATCCGGATCAGGTCCTCCTGCTCCAGTACCTCGACCTTTCCCTCCCGGCTGCCGGAGAGAAGCTGCGGCGGCCCCTCTGCCAGCCTGGCGGCCAGGGCAGACACCTCCTCAGTCATGGAGGCAGTGAGGATCATGACCTTCGGTTCGGAACAGGAAGGGTCAATTTTAATTTCCACTTGCATGAATCCATCCCCTTTGCGCCATTATTATAGGAAATGTACCCGCCGGGTTCAATCCATTTGCGACAGACGGTTGAATCCGAAGGACAAGTGGTCCGGTTACAGGGGCAGAGAAACGGAAAGACTTTGCCTTTTTCGACAAAATAAGCCAGGGCCTCTTTTGAGGCCCTGGCTTTGTTATGCTTTGTGTTTCCGCAGTTTGCGGGGGTTTGGATTAGTGCTCGTACCAGCCGGGTGCGCCGGGAGTCAGGTTGATGTTGACCTGCTTGATCTCCTGGTACTCCTCCAGGCCGTGTACGCCCAGCTCGCGGCCGACGCCGGACATCTTGTAGCCGCCCCAGGGTGCTTCGTTGAAGGTGGGGTTGAAGGCGTTGACCCAGGTGATGCCGGCGCGGACTTCCTTGACCACGCGGAGGGCTCTCTCCAGCTGATGGGTGAACACGCCGCCGGCCAGACCGTAATCGGTGTCGTTGGCCAGAGCAATGGCCTCTTCCTCGGTCTTGAAGGTCTGGATGGTGACCACAGGCCCGAAGATCTCTTCCCGGACGATGGTCATGTCGGGGGTGCAGTTGTCGAAGATGGTGGGACGCATGAAGTAGCCCTTGGCGCACTCACCCTCGGTGTAGCGCTCGCCGCCGCAGACCAGGGTAGCGCCCTCGTCCACGCCCTTCTTCACATAAGCCAGCACGTCGTTGAGCTGGCCTTCGCTGACCATGGGGCCCATGTCGGGGTTGTCCAGCGGGTTGCCGATGGTCATGGCGTTGGCACGCTCGGCAAACCGCTTGACGAAGGCGTCGTGGATGCTCTCCTCAATGATGATGCGGGAGCCTGCGCAGCAGACCTCGCCCTGGTTGAAGAAGATGCCGATCATGGCCCACTCCACAGCGGCCTCCAGATCCACGTCGGCGAAGATGATGTTGGGGGACTTGCCGCCCAGCTCCAGGCCGATCTTCTTCACGTTGCTGGCAGCGCAGCGCATGATGCTCTGGCCAACAGCGGTGGAGCCGGTGAGGGTGACCATGCCGATGTCCTTGTGGGAAGCCAGCGCCTCGCCCACGGAGCCGCCCGGCCCCAGAATCAGGTTGGCGGCGCCCTTGGGCACACCGGCCTCTTCCAGGATCTCGAACATCTTCACGTTGGACATGACAGCGTTGGAGGCGGGCTTGAAGATGATGCTGTTGCCGGCGGCCAGAGCGGGAGCGATCTTCCAGGAACCCATGACGAAGGGGAAGTTCCAGGCGCTGATGAGGGCCACCACGCCCACGGGCTCATGGATGGTGAAGGAGTGCATCTTGCCGAAGCCCTCGTTCACGTCATAAACGCCGCCGTAGGGGGCCTTGATGATGCCGGCATAGTAACGATAGCAGTGCAGAGCGTCGTCCACGTCGCCCTCAGCCTCACGCAGGGGCTTGCCCATGTCCATGGACTCGATGCGGGCCAGCTCATCCCGGTTCTTGTCGATCAGGTCGGCAATCTTCAGCAGAATGTCGCCTCTGGTCTGGCTGTCCATATCCCGCCAGTCGCGGGTCTCATAGAAGGACTTTTTGGCGGCAGCCACGGCCAGCTCCACGTCCTCCAGGTTGGACTGAACCACCTCGGCCAGAATCTCGCCGTTGGCGGGGTTATAGGTAGGCGCGGTCTTGCCGCTGACGCTGTCGACCCACTCGCCGTTGATGTAGTTTTTGCAAATCTTCATAGAAAAATCTCCTATCTGTTACAGAGCGGAAAGGGCTGCCCATCCAGAGAGCCGGAGCTCTCTGGATGGGAGATGTATATCATGAAATATTATGAAGGATTCTCTGCCCGAAAACGGCTTAGAGGCCGAAGACTTCCTTGGCCTTGGCGGCTGCCTTTTCGGAGGCGTCCAGGATCTTGGCGATCTCCTCGTCGGTCAGGGATGCGGGGGGCTCATAGCGGATGGTCTTGGAGTTGTTCAGGGTGCCGGAGATGATAACGTGCTGGTTGTACATCTCCTTGGAGAACTCATAGCCGTACTCATCGGAGAAGAACTCCACGGCCATCATCAGGCCGACGCCGCGGACTTCCTGGATGACGGTGGGATACTTTGCCTGAATGGCTTCCAGGCCGGCCTTGATCTTGGCGCCCTTTTCGCGGGCCTGGCCGGGGATGTCGTTCTTCAGCTGGAAGTCCAGAGCTGCGATAGCAGCGGCGCAGCAGACGGGGTTGCCGCCGAAGGTGGTGGAGCCCAGCAGATAGGGGTTCTCGATCAGCTCTTCACTCCACATGCAGGGACGGCAGATGAGGCCGGTGATGGGCATCACGCCGCCGCCGAAGGCCTTGCCGAAGGTCATGATGTCGGGGGTGATCTCCTCGGCGTCGCAGCGCCACAGGGTGCCGGTGCGGCCCATGCCGGTCTGGATTTCGTCGATGATCAGGATCACGTCCAGCTCGTCGCAGATGGCGCGGACTTCCTTCAGGTAGCCAGCGGGGGGAATGATAACGCCGGCTTCGCCCTGGATGGGCTCCAGAACCACGGCGGCGATGGACTCGCCCACCTCGCGCAGGTTCTCAATGGCGGTGCGGATGGCGGCTGCGTTGCCGTACTCCACATGCTGCACCTGCTGGAGCAGAGGCAGATAGGGCTGACGGTAGATGCCCTTAGCGGTCAGGGACAGGGAGCCGCCGGTCTTGCCGTGGAAGGCGTGGGTGGTGGCGATGAACCACTTGCCCTTGCTCTTGAAGCGGGCCAGCTTCATGGCGATCTCAACAGCCTCGGTGCCGCAGTTGGTGAAGAAGCACTGCTGCAGATCGCCGGGGGTACAGTCGGCCATGGCCTTTGCCAGGTAGCCGCGCAGGGGGTCGATCAGCTCCTGGGAGTGCAGACCCTGGCGGTCCAGCTGAGCCTTCACGGTGTCGATGATCAGGTCCTCGCTGTGGCCGGCAACATAAATGCCGAAGCCGCCCATGGCGTCCAGGAACTTCTCGTTGTCATACAGGCCGCGGAAGTAGGAGCCGCCGTCTTCCCATTCCAGAACGGCGTTGCCTTCGGTCTCGGAGGAGACACACTTTCTGTAGTTGATCCAGCCGGGGCTCACGCAGGTGTTGAAGTGCTCCACGGTCTCCTTGACCATCTGGGCCTTCTCTTCCTCGGGGATCTCGTCGGCCTTCATGTGGATGAGGCGAATGACTCTGTCCAGATCATTTACGACCTGGTCTCTGTTTTTCTCGTAGTTGTACATGAATAAATCCTCCTTGTTCTAATCATTTATGAAACCACATTTCAGGGGGGAAAAACCCGCCTGCCTTCTTCTTTTGTTGCTGAAACGCGTCGCATGATTTCGTCCGATTGCAGATGGCTTGCTGATGGAACGCGGCGGTGGGCCGGTTCCTCCGGGGACACCCGACCGCCGGCCGGGAATGGGAACGGGCCTGTTGGGGTGTCGGCTGGTGTCTGTGGAGGTGTTCTTGGGTCTGTACGCATTTTTGATAAATTACGAATAAAATTTTGAAAGACGAATATTTTATCCGACTTTATTATACGGGATTTTTTCGTTACTTAAAATTCTTTTCTTCTTCTAGATATTACTTGAAAAGTCGTATTTTTACATGTTTTTAAGTATATTCTTTTCAAATAGCTTCGATTATACTAGAAGAAAATAAGAAAACGAAGAAATACGGTAAATTTTGGAAGTCTCCTGTAAAGAAAGTAAAGAAACCAAGAATCAGAGCAAAATGGGGAGAGATTGCCTGTGGTGAAGAAAAATGTCTTTTTCATCTTCAACAATGTGGTCTGTGAGCTGTACCGCTGCCAGACCTACGCAGATCTGGGACAGTTCTTCCTGCCGATGGTCCGGATGCTCATTCCGTACCGCTATGCAAGCATTATGCGCCGGGAAAACACGGAAGCCCGCATCCGGCTGGTGGACCCGCTCTGCGTCCCTGCCGAATTTGTAGAGGCGGAGCACAACTACATGCGCTTTGCCGACGACGATTACACCGGCTGGCTCAACTGCTGCCGGGAGCCCACCATGTTCCGGGAGAGCGATCTGGTGGGAGAGCAGCAGCGCCTGCGCTCCCCCATCTATCAGAAGTGCTACCAGAAGTATGGGGTTTACGACTCCCTGTACTACGGGATGGTCTCTCACGGCAAGCCTCTGGGGGTGCTGAGCCTGTTTCGCTGCCGGGAGGACGGTCCCTTTACCGACGATGAGCTGTTCCTGCTCAACTCCCTGGGCATCCACATGAACCAGCACATGGCCACCCTGCTGGACAGAATGTACCGCCGCCAGGCCACCGCCGGCTATGACCTGCCCGCGGTGGCGGTCAAGTATGGCCTGACCGCCCGGGAGACCCAGCTGCTGGAGCTGCTGACCCATTTCCGGGACAACCAGGAAATCGCGGAGGCCATGCAGGTGCGGGAGTCCACCCTGCAGAAGCATTTCCAGAATATCTTTCGTAAGTTCGGTGTGTCCTCTCGCTGGGAGATCATGCGCCTGCTTCTGGAAGGCGATCCCAGAAGCTGAAATTGAACAAGACAGGAGGGGAAGCCGCCGGGCATCAAAGAGGCCCTGACAGAATAGAATAAAGTTCAAAGGATACGTTGACAGGCTGATTCGTTTTGTCCCACAGCAAAGATCATATGCGAGGGCGCCGCCCGTTATGACCCTGCATGGTGACCATCGCAGAAAGGAGGAGTATTCAATGGATGCGACCTACGGAATCATCAGCATCGTTCCCGTCATTGTTCTTATCGCAGTCGCACTCATCACCAAACGTACCTTTGAATCCCTGCTTGTCGCCACTTTGCTGGCGCTGATCATCGGCTACAAAGGAGACTGGTTTGCCGCCTTTGTGGAGCAGATGCAGACCGTCACGGCAGAAAACATCTGGGTTCTGCTGGTGGTGGGCCTGCTGGGCGGCCTGGTGGGCGTGCTGGAGAAATCCAAAGCGGCCATGGGCTTTTCCGGCTTATTGTCCAAGTTTGCAACCACCAAGAAAAAATCCCTGCTGGCCGAATGGGCGCTGAGCGTGGTGCTGTTCGTGGATGACTACCTGAACATCCTCACCACCGCCTCCATCACCAAGCGGCTGAACGACTCCCACAAAATCCACCGGACCATGACCGCGTACATCATCGGCTCCACCTCGGCCCCTGTGGTGGTTCTGATCCCCCTGTCCTCCTGGTCCATCTACTACGCCAGCCTGATTAACAGCACCGGCATCGTGCCGGAGGGCGGCAGCGCCACCGGGATGTACCTTCAGTCGGTCCCCTTCATGTTCTACCCCATGTTCTGCTTGCTGGTCCTGCTGCTGGTGATCGCGGGGATCATCCCCCTCCTCGGTCCCATGAAGAAGTATCAGAAGCAGGCGGAGGAGACCGGAAACCTTTACCCCGAGGGTCTGACCCCCGAGGAAGAGGTGGAGGAAGCGGCAGACCCCGACGCCAAAACCGGCGGCGTCATCGACTTTGTCCTTCCCATTGTGGTGCTTCTGGCTGCCACCATTTACTTTGACATCGACGTGCTCACCGGCGTCACCGTGGCTCTGGCCTTCACCTGCGTCATGTACCTGGTGCGGAAGCTCATGAAGATTGCCGACTATGTGGACGCCATCTGGGAGGGCTTCTCCTCCATGGTATCCGTGCTGGCCCTGCTGGTTATCGCCTTCATGTTCAAGTCGGCCTGCGAGAGTCTGGGCATGTCCGAGTACATCATCGGCAAGGTGGCCCCCCTGATGAGCGGTTGGCTGCTGCCCTTTGTGGTCTTCCTGGTGGCCACTCTCATGACCTTCGCCCTGGCCAACGCCTGGGGCGTGTCCGCCATCATGGTGCCCCTGGTGATCCCCCTGGCCCAGGCCATGGACGCCAACCTGGCTGTGGCCATCGCCGCCATCTTCTCCGGGTCGGTGTTCGGCACTCAGCTGTGCTTCTATTCCGACAACTCCATCCTGATCGCCCAGGCTACCAACATCCGCCCCCTGGACCATGTGAAAACCCAGATGCCCTTTGCCCTGTGCGCCGGGGTTCTCACCTGCATTGCCTACCTGGTTTATGGCTTTGCGTTCCTGGGCTGACCGGAAAGACACACCTTGATCCGTAAAGCAAAATGACGCCACAAGGCAGAAAGCCTTGTGGCGTCATGGTTTGTCTGGCTTTTTTCTTCAGGACAGGGCGCTGGTCAGGCTGTCCATCAGCTCGTCCAACGCTTCCCCGTCCACCAGCAGTCTGGCTTCCCCGTCCAGGTTCACCAGATAGTGGCCGTCGTCATAGGGGTAGAAGGTCAGCTCCACCTGGGAGAAGGACTCTGTGTCCCGCTGGAACCGGAAGGAGAGCACCGGGGTCTGGCTGGCGGCGGCCTGTCTGGCCCGTCCGGAAGTCTCCATATAGTAGAGATTATCCAGAATGTCGTCCAGATCCACCTCCTGGTCCTCCAGCTTGTAGAGGTACCGGGTGGAGGTGTTGCCGTCCTCGTCGGTGGTGGTTTCCATCTCTTTCCGGACCGCGTAGGTGGTGCCGTCCAGAGTGATCTCCATGCTCTCAACGGTGGACCAGTCCAGCTTCAGCACGTCGTCGGGAAGGAGACTGTCCGTGCTGGCATCGATTACCGCTTCAAACACGTTGATTGAGATCTGGTAGACCATGGTGGACCCGGCCAGACGGGCGTAGCAGATGTATCCCTCCTGGATGCCCAGTTCCAGCACAAAGGCCCGGTCCGCCGTCACGGATTCATAGACGGGATCGCCGTTCTCGTCGGTTTCCCCAGTTTCCTGCCGGACGGTTTCTGTGTAGTTCACGGTGACCACGGCGGCGGGGTCTGCCAGGCCGTAGGTGTCCAGACCGTCCTCCGACACATAGTAGCTGGCGCACTTCTCCCAGGACAGGCCCGTGACGGTGTTCACCAGGCTGTCGGTCAGGTCGGTGTCCAGGGTGGTGTAGGTCTGGCCCTCTTTGGCAAACCAGTCGTAGTAGTCGCTGTAGGTCAGGCCGCTGTTTTCCAGGTGCTCAATCTCCAGGGTTTCTCCGCCGGACTGGATCACCAGGCTGCGCACATTGGTCATGGAGGGAATCTCCTCCATCTGCACCAGGTCATAGAGACCGTAGGTAAAGCTGTCCAGGATGCCCTCGTCCACCAGGTACACGTTGCCGTCCCCGATGGACAGGTAGCGCTGGCCGCCCAGCCCGGTCTCGTCCCCGATTTTCAGCTCCTGCACGCTGTCGGTGGTGACCTCCACAGTGCAGACGGGGTCCTCCAGGCCGTACTGGTCCCAGTCCTCCACGGCTTCGATGGTTTTCTCCGAGGAGATCTCGCTGAGGGCGGTGAGCATGTTGTCCAGATAGGACTCGTCCAGGGGGAAGCGGCTGTCCGCTTCGTAGCCCCAGCTGTCCCCGCTGTCCACCAGGGCGATGGTCTCCCCGGCGTAGGTCCAGGAGAGACGGGTCACCTGGTCGGGGTCCAGGGAGAAGATGGTCTCCGCCGTGCTCTCCTCCTGGGTTTCCGCAGTGAGGACTTTTACCAGAACCGCGCCGGCGGCCACAATCGCCAGGGCCAGGAGAAGGATCAGCAGTTTTTTGCTTCGGTTCATCGTTTCTTCCTCCTTACCCAGATGACAATGCCGGCGGCCAGACAGCCCAGGGGAATGACGCCCACCATGAGAAGGGTCAGCAGGGAAGAGGCGCTGCTGCTGACGGTCAGGTACTCCTGGCTCAGGGTCTTGGCGTGGATGGTCAGGTCACTGTCCTGCTGGCACATCCAGCTGATACAGTTGAGGAAGAAGTCCTGGTTGCCGCCGGAGACCTGGTTGTTGGTCTGGTCGTCCAGCAGGTAGGAGGAGGACACCCAGACCAGATTGGTCTCGCCCCCGTCGTCCAGCACCTCGGAGACGGCCATGGCCAGGGCGAAGGGACCGTCAATGTCTCCCTCCTCCTTCTCGTAGGTCTCCATGCCGTAGCCCTTCACCTTGGAGTAGGCAGAGCTGGAGGTGGTGAGCAGCTGGGTGATGGAGAGGGTGTCCCGGCACTCGCTGTCCGCCGTGAGGCCCTGGGCCACCGGCAGGTACACGTAGTAGCCGCCCTCCTGGAGGGGCGAGGTGATCTCATGGCTGCCGTAGTCAGGCAGCAGTCCCACGGGGGAGGAGAAGGCGTAGTGATTCTTGCTGCCCTCCACCACGATGCCGCTTTCCGACTTCAGGCCGTATTCCCCCATGAGGGCTTCCAGGTTGGGCCGGCTGCTGCCCTCCTGGAGGGGGTCCGTAATGAGGATCAGGCTGCCGCCGCTCTGGAGATACTCCAGCAGGATGGTCTTTTCCCGGTCGGACAGGTCCTTTTCCGGGGCGTAGATCAGAATCACGTCCGCGTCCTCCGGGATGGCGTCTGCCGTCAGCAGGGACAGGCTCTCCAGCTCAATGTTCTGGCCCTCCACCGCCGACTGGAAGCTGGAACTGAGGGTTTGCTCCCCGTGGCCGGTGAGGGTGTACATCCGGGGCAGGCTCTCCCGGGTTACGTAGTCGATGGCCCCGGTGAGGGCGCTCTCTCCGGCAAAGCTCACGTCGTAGGAGTAGTAGTCGGTGTAGTCATAGGTGTAGATGTCCTCATAGCTTACATAGGTGTGCCGGGTTTCGGACTCCACGATGAGGCTGTTGTTGTAGATGGACCCGGAGACGTACTGCTCCACAAAGGTGGGGTACACGTCAGGGTCCTTTTTCACCACCTTCACCTTGCTGCTCATCCCGGCGTACCGGTCCAGCAGGGTGGAGAGGGTGTCGTCCTCCTGGCCGCTCTGGACTACCCAGTAGATGGTGACATCCTGCTCCAGGTTGTCCAGGATGGTTTCCGTCTCCTCCGAGATGGTGAACAGCTGGGAGGCGGTGGTGTCCAGCTGGGTCCAGTTGGCGGGCAGGGCGCCGACCAGGGCGTTTACCGCCACGGCGATGGCCACCACAATGAGGATCACCGCCACGCTGTAGCCCCCCACCCGGAAGCTGCGGGTTTTCAGGGAGGCCAGAAGGCTGGCAGGCTTCACTGAGGGTTTCTTCTTGAAGGGTTTCATTCGCTCCACCTCCGCTTCTCCAGGGACTGCACCGTCAGGCACAGGAAGATTCCGATGACCGACACGAAATAGACCTCGGAGGTCAGGTCAAAAATGCCGTCCACAAACTGATTGAACCGGTCGAAGAGGGATAGCTGCTCCATGATCTGGGGGAACAGGCCCGCGAAGCTGTCCCCGCTGAGCACATAGGCCACCATCAAAACGCCCTCCAGCACCCCCATGAGCACCAGGGAGGCAAAGGTGTTTTTGGTCATCAGGCGGAAGATGCCCCCCAGGGCCAGGACCACCAGGGTAAAGGCCGCCAGGGACCCGAAGGCGGAGGAGGAGACGTAATCGGCCAGGTCGGAGATAAAGTAGTTCAGCAGCATCACCACAAAGCACAAGCCTGCCGCCACCGCCTGGCTCTCGGTCAGGGAGGAGAGGAAGGTGCCGATGGCGATGAGGGCAGCCCCCAGCAGGAAGAAGCCAATGATGGCGGAATAGGAGGTCAGGAAGCTGACGCTGCCGAAGGCGCTGAGGATGATGGGATACAGGCAGATAATCCCCGTGGGGATGAGAAACACCACCAGCAGGGCCGCGTACTTGCCCAGCACCACCTTGGTCATGGAAAGGGGCAGGGAGTAGAGGAGCTGGTCGGTTTTCTGGCGCTTTTCCTCGGCGATGACCTTCATGGTGAGAATGGGAACGATGATAAGGAAAATAAAGGACATGCCGCTGAGTACATACTCAAAGTTGGCAAGGCCGGAGTGCAGGTTGTACGCCATGGTGTAAATCCCGGCAAACAGGAGCAGGAAGGCCCCGAACACGTACCCGGTTACGTTGGTAAAGTAGGAAGACAGCTCGTGGCGGAAGATGGCTTTCATTGGCTGCTCTCCTCCTTTCCAGGCTCCTCGGGGGCGCTCTCGGTGAGCTCCAGGAAGATATCCTCCAGGCTGGCCCGGGCCGCGGCAATCTCCATCACAGCCCGCTGAGCCCGGGCGAAGGCCACGGACAGCTCCCGGCAGAGGGCGTCCCCGTCGCCGCTGTCGGTTTCCAGGGTGACGTCCAGCCAGCCCTTTTCGTTTTCCACCATGGTGAAGCCGGTGATGTGGTCCAGCCCCGCCAGAATCTCCTCCGTCTCCTGCCGGGAGGCCTCAGTGGTGAGGGTGATGGTGGAGGAACTGACAAACTGCTTTTCCAGATTCTCCGGGGTGTCGCAGGCCACCAGCTTCCCCTTGGAGATGATGAGGATGGTCTGGCACACCGCCTGCACCTCTGAGAGGATGTGGCTGCTGAGGATCACCGTGTGGTCCTTTCCCAGGCTCTTGATGAGATCCCGGATCTCAATGATCTGCCGGGGGTCCAGACCCACGGTGGGCTCGTCCAGGATGATCACCTCCGGGTCTCCCAGCAGGGCCTGGGCGATGCCCACCCGCTGCTTGTAGCCCTTGGACAGGTTTTTGATGAGCCGGTCGGCCACGTCGCTGATCTGGGTTACCGTCATGACGTGGCGGATCTGGGTCTCCAGAGCCTCCTTTTCCAGTCCCTTCACCTGACCTACAAAGCGCAGGTACTCCCGGGGGGTCCGGTCCAGGTAGAGGGGCGGCTGCTCCGGCAGATAGCCAATGAGCTTTTTGGCCTGCATTTCCTGTTCAAAAATATCGAATCCACCGATCTTCACCTCCCCGGCGCTGGCGGCCAGACAGCCGGTCATGATGTTCATGGTGGTGGATTTCCCCGCCCCGTTGGGGCCGAGAAACCCGTAAATCTGTCCCTTTTCGATGGTGAAGGACAGGTCTGACACGGCGGTATGGCTACCATACCGTTTGGTCAGATGGGATACTTCAACCAATGAGAACCCTCCTTTTCTGCGTTCCGGCGCAGGCGGGCCGCGCCGGGTATCCTGATTGTACGGCCCCGGCCTGAAGGGTTGCTGAAAGACCCCGGGAGGGCGGGAGAAATTCACAGAATCGTTACAAA
>JAEDJB010000107.1 GCA_016296565.1 Oscillospiraceae bacterium | reverse complement strand
ATTTCTTGACGGCGTCGGTTCCCGTCTGCTATCATGCCCACAGTCTTGCAAGGCGCATTCATTGGAAAGGAGTGCGACACCATGGAAAACAAAAAAACCTTTGGGTCGTTTATCTGCCAGCGGCGGAAGGAACTGGGCCTGACCCAGCGGGAGTTTGCCCAGCGCCTGTTCGTCACGGACTCTGCCGTGAGCAAGTGGGAGCGGGGGCTGGCCTACCCGGATATCACCTTATTGCAGAGCATCTGCCAGGTTCTTCAGTGCAGCGAAAAGGAGCTGCTCTCCGCCAGCGAGGACACCGAGGGCCGGCGGATTGCTCAGCTGGCCCAGAAACACCTGCGGCTGACCCGGAACTACCGGCTGACCCATTACATTCTCTTCGCTATCATCACCGGCGCCTGTTTTATTGGCAATTTGGCGGTGGGTCACGGCCTCACCTGGTTCTGGATCGTCCTGGCCGGGGAGGCTCTCACCGCTTCCCTCACCCTGCTGCCCACCTTCCTGCCTGACCGGTGGCGGGGACCGGGCACCCTGGGCGGGTTTGTGGCCGCTCTGCTGATCCTGCTGCTGGTCTGCTGCCTGTACGGCGGGGGACGGTGGTTCCCCGTGGCGGCGGTGGGGGTCCTGTTTGGCTTTGGCCTGGTCTTTCTGCCTCTGGTTCTGCGGGTCCTTCCCCTGCCGGAGCATCTGGCCCACAGAAAGGCCCTGCTGTATGTGGGGGCAGAACTGGCCCTTCTGATTCTGCTCTACGGGGTCTGCTGCCTCAGCACCGGGGGAAGCTGGTTTGTGAGTGCTGTCCTGTGGACGGTTTTCGGCGTGGGCCTGTGCCTGCTGCCGCCCCTGATGAAGCGGCTCCCCCTGCCGGAGCCGCTGATGAGGCACAAGGCCCTGCTTTGGGCGGGCTTTGAATCGGCGCTGCTTCTGCTGGGGATTCTGTGGGAGTGCTGGCGTGCACTTGTGGTCCCGCTGATCGCGGCGTCTCTCTGCCTGACCCTCCCCTGGGGCTGGCTGGGAGCGCTGCGGTACCTGCCCGTGGGCCGGTGGTTCCGGGCGGCAGCGGGCTTTGCCTGGACCGGCGTGTGGGTGTGGCTGGCACCTTGGGCTCTGGACCGGATCATGGTGCTGAAGGGCGCGGTCATCAGCCAACCCTGGCCCCTGATCCCCCCGGCGGATTTCACCAACTGGACCGACTACACTGTGTTCAACGCCAACGTGATTCTTCTCATTATCATAGGCTTTGTCCTGCTGGCCCTGGTGTGTGCGGCGGTGGGGATATACCGGCGGCGGAGATAGTCAGCTTTTGCAGCCGCAGTGACCGGAGCAGCGCCACAGCTCCTCTGCCACGGGCTGCCAGCGGTCGGCGGCTGCTGAGCACTTGTCCGTCAGATCGTGGACGTCCTCCGGGTTTTGCAGGTCCGTGGAGTGGGCGCCGGATGCCTCCACCATGCTGGCCAGGGCGCCCCGGTTGTCCAGCAGGGGACAGGGCCGGAGGAGATTGTCGGAGAAGGGCTGGTTGTTGTGATAGGCCATGAACAGGGGGGACTGCAAGCCCTCCAGCAGGGTCTTTTCCCGAATGTTGGCGTCGGAATAGTGAATGAAGGCGCAGGGCTCCATGTCCCCGCTGGCGTTGATGTGCAGATAGCGCCGGCCCCCGGCGATGCAGCCGCCCACATACTCGCTGTCGTTCCAGAAGTCGATGGCAAAAATCGGCTTGGTCCCCCGGAACTTCCGCACCTGTTCATAGAGGAACTTTCGCTGCTGGGGGGACACCATCAGCTCCGGCACAGCATCTTTTCCCACGGGCATATAGGTAAACAGCCAGCAGAATTTGGCGCCCCAGGCAATCATCTGGTCAAAATAGGCTTCGCTGGCGATCACCTCGGTGTTGGCGCTGGTGCAGCAGCAGGAGAGGCCGAAGGGCAACCGCTTGGTTTTCCAAAGGGCCATGGCCTGCTCCACCTTCCGGAAGGTGCCCTGGCCCCTTCGGGCATCGGTGGCCTCCTGGAAGCCCTCCACGCTGATGATGGGCACAAAATTTTTCACCCGCAGCATTTCATCCGCGAAGGCCTCGTCGATCAGGGTGGCGTTGGTAAAGGCGGTGAACTGGCAGTCGGGGTGGGTTCTGCACAGCCGGAGGATATCTCCCTTGCGCACCAGCGGCTCCCCGCCGGTAAACAGGAAGAAGAAGCAGCCCAGTTCGTTGGCTTGCCGGACGATGCTGTCCATCTCATCATAGGTCAGGTTCAGCCGGTTCCCATATTCCGCGGCCCAGCAGCCGGTGCAGCGGAGATTGCAGGCGCTGGTGGGGTCCATGAGGATGGCCCAGGGAATATTGCAGCCATACGCCTTCTCGTTGCGCGCCTGCTCCCGGGCGCCGAACAGGGTGGCGTTCAGGGCAAAGTTCTGGAACACCGCCTTCAGCACATCATTGTCCACATCATGCCACAGGTCCATCAGATACTGGTACCAGATGTTCTGGGGGTCGTCCAGAACCTGGTGGAACACGGCAAGCTGGGTTTTGTCCCAGCCGATGCCCTCGATGAATTTCAGTAGCTTCGGCAGGTTCTTTTCCGGGTCGCCGGAGATATAGTTCATGGCAGTGCTGAGCGCTGCCTTTGTAAGAGACTGTTTCACGCCCATGGGGGTCATTCCTTTCTGTTTTCTTTGGGAAAGCGGGAGGGGACGGGATCACGGCGCCTCGTCCGCGCCGTCCTCCTCTTGTTCCAGGAAGGCCTCCACAAAAGCCCCCTCCACCTTCTTGTAGCCGCCGACCACGGTGTCCTCGATTTTCTGGTAAGCAGACGTGGCCTTTTCCGCCATGCCGCCGGTTTTCAGGGAACCATCTTCTTCGAGGAAAGTATCCACGAACTTGTCCTCGATACCCTTGTAGGCGTTCACAATCTTTTCGCCCAGTTTGCCAGTTTTCAGTTTGTACTCACTCATGATAAAACCTCCTCTTTTTGATTGCAGGGGTATCTTACCGGAGAATTGTTTCCCAATTGTTTGCGTTTTGTTTGTGTTATGCTAAAAGCCCCGGCGCTGATTAAGCGCCGGGGCTTTTCTCAAAGCAGCGAGTGACCTTTCTCGCAGATTCCATAGATTTCGTCGTATTTGTCCTCGATCATGGGCTGCACCTTTTTTGTCTGGGATTCCACTTTGTGGCGATAGACAAAGTAGGGGGCGATCCAGCCGAGAAAGGCGGGGACTGCCAGCACGATGCACAGCCCGTACAGGGGAGGCGCATGGGTCACCGCGAACACGGAGCCTGCCATAAACGCCGTGCCGAGAATGCCGATGACCAGGGCCCAGATGGTGGCGGCGGTGGTTTTGGACCGCTCCAGGGCTTCCAGCTCCTGGGCGCAGGCCTCAAAATGCCGCTGGAGCCGGGTCAGCTCCATTTTGTTGATGATCTTCCGGTCCCGTTTCATGCGCAGGGTGGTCAGGCTGCGGCGGTCGGCTGTGACCACCTTTTGGTCCGATTCCCAGCCAAAGGCCTCGTAGCAGTCCAGGTACAGGGACGCCTGCTCGCTGGGAACGGTGATCTCCTTGTATTCGTACCCGATGAAGGGGGTTCTTGCTTTCTGTTCCATCACTGATCTTCCTCCCGGTGCAGGGACCTTGGCAGCGTGACGGTGAAGGCGGAGCCTTGGCCGGGGGCGCTTTTTACGGTGATGGTGCCCTCGGACAGCTGTAAAATCCGCTGTGCCAGGGCCAGCCCCAGGCCGTTGCCCTCCGTCGCGTGGGAGGAATCCCCTTGATAAAACTTTTCAAAGATGCGCTTTTTGGTGCGCTCCGCCATACCGCAGCCGGTATCAGCCACGCAAACGGTGATGTGCTCCGGCGTGGAGGTCTGGGTGACGGTAACCGTGCCGCCGGCCGGGGTGAACTTGATGGCGTTGGACAGCAGATTGGTCCAGACCAGCTCCAGCAGCCCCTCGTCGGCCTGAATCATGGCGCGGTCCTCAATGTCCGCCTCGAACTCAATGTCCTTCTTATCCCACAGGTCCTCAAACTGCAGGGCGCAGGAACAGAGCTGGGCGGAGAGATCGTAGGGCGTGGGAACCGGATGGATGACCTGCTTTTCCAGCCGGTTCAGCTTCAGCATGTTCACCACCAGGTTGGAAAGCCGCTTTGTGGCGTGGCGGATATTTTCCGTGTATTCCCTGCGCTGGTCGTCGGAAAGCCCCGGCCGGTCCAGAAGGGCGGCGTTGTTGTGGATAACCGCCAGGGGGGTTTTGATCTCATGGGACACGTTGGAGACGAAATCCGTTTTCAGGGTTTCGATGCTGCCCAGCTCCTCCACCATCTTGTTGAAGTCCAGAATCATGGCGTCCAGGTAATCCAGCTGGCCTGGGATGTGCAGGGGGGGAACATACACGGAAAAGTCGCCGTTTGCCACCTTTTCGGTGGCCTCTCTCAGCTTCAGAAGGGGTTCCTCATAGTTCCGTCGAATCTCCCGCCGGGTAAACAGGGTAAGGCCTACCGCCACCAGGCTCCAGTATACAATGGGGACCATGACCTGAACGAAGGTGCTCCATTCCTCCTCGTTGCCCAGCAGAATGAGCCCTGTGTGCATCCCGGACACCAGAAGAAGGGTGCCCAGAAAGACAAAGAAGATGGAAATGGGAAACCGGCTGGTCTTGATGGACTCCGGGGCGCCGCGGCGCTTCTTCATCGCAGCACCGCCTTGTAGCCGAGGCCGCGCACCGTCTTGATCTCAAAGCCGTCACAGGGTGAGCACTTGTCCCGCAGCTTGGTGATATACACATCCACCGCCCGCAGGCTGGTTTCCGATTCAATCCCCCAGAACTCATCCATCAGCTGGGCCCTGGAGAAGGTCTTGTTGGGGTAGGACAGCAGCTTATATAAAATGTTGAACTCCCGGGTGGTGATGGGGATCTCTTCGCCGTTAACGGCGGCGGTCATGGCGTCTGCGTCCAGCTTCAGGTTGCCCACGGTCAGCTTCCGTTCCATCTCAATGTTGGCCCGGCGCAGAAGGGCCCGGACCCGCAGCAGCAGCTCGCCCAGCTCAATGGGCTTTACCATGTAGTCGTCAATGCCCAGCTGAAAGCCCTTCTGCTTGGCGGGCAGGTCGTCCCGGGCGGACATGAACAGGATGGGGATCTGCCGGTTGACCTGCCGCACAGACTCCGCGAACTCAAAGCCGTTGATCTCCGGCATCATAATGTCGGAGATAATCAGCTCGTAGAGATTGTTGTACATCTCGTCGTAGGCCGCCTTCGCGCTGAGGCAGCCCTTGGCGTGAAACCCGCAGTCATTCAGATAGGTGCACACCGTCTGATTTAATTTTTCGTCGTCTTCCAGGACAAGAATATGAACCATTCCCTGCCGTCCTTTCTTAATTGAACTTATGAAGTGTGATGGTGTATTGCCTTTAATCTCCGGGTGGAGACCACAATCATAACCGCTGCCATTACAAGGATGAACACGCAGACTCCACCGCCGGTCATGGCGGTCATGGCCTGCCGGGCCAGCGGGTCCGTCCCGGCATCAAACTGCGCCAGCATGGCCGTTTCCAGGGACAGCATGGACACCAGCGCCGCCGCCAGCTTGATGGCCTTGGAGGCGGACATCACCGGGCTCTGGTATTTCCGGTACTTGATCACGTCCCGCACCGCCGAGATGATGTTGTAGAAGGCGTACAGGGCGATCACATAGATCAGGTACCCCGCATAGGCAAAGCCCTCGTTCTGCTGCACAACCAGGATGACCACCCCGGACAGGGCAATGTTCAGGAGCATCAGAATGATGCCGCACAGGCGGTAGCGCCGCAGCTCGGCGCGCAGGTCCGACCCGATCTCGTTCCGGTTTACATGCCGCAGCAGCAGAAAGCGCATGATGGCCAGCATACTGTAATAAACAGCCAGGGTGCCGAACCACACCGAGCGGTACCGGACCCCGAAAAACAGATTCATCCCCGCGTAAAGCAGGTTGATCCCCAGGGAGAGATAGAGGGAAACGTGAACCTTGAAGGGCACCTCCGTCAGGTAGCGGTGGACCAGATGGTGTTTGTGGAGGGTTTCGGTGACCGTTCTTTTTGCGCCTCTGGCGTGCTTTCCGATCCAGGCGCAGGAAATGGTGAGGGAATAGGCGGAGAACACATAGGAGAAATAGGTGAGGGGGCTGGTTTCCGGCTCGGCAGCAAACACAAAGGTGTGAACCAGCAGCCCGGCCGCCACCGGAATGCTCACAAGGACCACCGCCAGACCGGGAAACAGCAGCCTGCGCCCTATTCTTTTGCATTGTTTGATCAACTTTCGTCCCCTTCTCCCCGCAGCCACAGAAAGCCCCCGGTTTCTGCCCTTACCCTACCAGCCCTTTGTTTGCCTTTTGTTTGGGAAGTGTTTCAGAATTGTTAATTGCCCCTGGGTGGCGATAAAACAAAAAAGAGACATCCGAACGGATGTCTCTTTTGGTGCGCGAGGCGGGACTTGAACCCGCACGTGCGTATTGCACACTAGAACC
>JAEDJB010000106.1 GCA_016296565.1 Oscillospiraceae bacterium | reverse complement strand
AGAATCTGGTCCAGCCGGCTCAGGTCCACGAAGTCTGCCTTCTGGCCGTAGGTGTCGATGATTTCCCGGTTCTCCCGGGTCTGCTTTTCCGGGGGTTGCTTTTTCAGGTAGCCCACCAGCCCCTTCATCATGAGCCGGTGCTTCAGGGTGAGAGCCTCGTAGTCGATGCAGCCCCGCAGATGGACGTGGTGGGTCTTTTCCAGCAGCGCCGGGGGAACCTGCTTGTCCAGATAGGACCGGGCGGTGGCCACGCTCTCGGGCACCTTGGGGTCAGCCAGGCCCACGGTGGCCACCAGCAGACGGTCCACCTGCGCCGGGTTCAGAGCAGACAAGGTTTTGGACAGTCCCAGGATTTTCCCGGCGTAGAGACTGCCGAAGTAGACGAAGGTGTCATACCCCGTGAGATCCCCCGGTTCCTGGAAGGGGTGCACAGGCAGCCCCGTCTGGTCAGCCAGGGCCTGGGCATACCGCTGGGCGGTGCCGTAGCGGCTGCCGTAGAGAATGATGGCGTTCATATCAGTTCCTCCTGTCGTGCCTTTCCCTCCGCCAGGGCCATCAGCTCCTTTTCCCCGGCCCAGTCGCTGGGGTAGGGATAAGTGCGGCCCACGGCTTCAAAGCGGGCCTTGATCTGACCGGCCCTGGCCTTGTCCCCCTGGGCCAGCAGCGCCCAGATGTATTCTGTCCGCAGGACGGAGGGAAAGTTCTTCATGGTTTTCATAAATTTTTCCTGCTCTTTGGTGCGCATGGGCGCCAGCTCCTCTTGGGAGGCCCCCAGGAGAAGGCGGCAGGTGAGCAGGTCGCAGCGCAGCAGGCTCCGGTGGACCCCCACGATGGCAGAGTCCATGGCAAGCACCTGCCGGATCAGGTCCCGGGCTTCGGGGAACCGATGGGCATCCACCAGCCGGTTGCAGGCAAAGACGCCCTGCACAGCGATCATGCTGTTTTTCATCCCAGCCTCGTCGGGAACCTGGAACCAGTCCGCCGGCATGTCCTTCAAACGCACCCCCTGAGCGGTGAGGGCGTTGACCTTCATCTGCACCCAGAAGGCTTCCAGAGCCTGGGGGTTCCGGCTCATGGCCCAGGCGTTATAGCCGTCGTTGTCCACAGCCCCCAGCCGGAGGGGGATGCCGTTCATCAGGGCAAAGACTGCCCCGATGAGAGCGCCCATAAGAAAGAAAAGGGGCAGCCAGGAAAGGGAGCGGGTGAGCCCGTACAGCCCCAGACACACCAGGGCGGAGAGCAGGTTCAGAATGGAGCCCCCCAGGTTGTAGAGGACGAAGGGCATCTTGCCGTCCACCAGCTCCGGCGGCTCCAGCAGGCACTGTCCGCCGGTGCCCGCCAGGCTCAGGCGCTTGAGCCGGAGTTTTCCATCCAGACGAATGACCATCAAGCTGGCCACCCGGAAGGAGGAAAACCGGTACCCGGTGGCAAGGCCGAAGACCAGGTGCCCCGCCTCGTGCAGAATGGTCTGGAGAAAGAGCACCAGAAGCAGTCCCAGCAGGAGCAGACCATAAAACAGGAGAAATTGAGACGGCCCCAGCCCGTCGGGAAGGTAACGATCAATGGACCGGGCAATGAGAAGGCCGCAAAGGGCGCCGATGCAGGTGAACACCAGGGGGAAGAGCCATTTCTTCCACGTCCCCCGGGATTTTTTTCTCTGTTGTTTCATAGGACGCCTCCTTCTTTCCATACCTGTGGATAGTGTACCATAGATCCCGCCGTCTTACCACAAAAAATCAAAGGAGGTCCCCATGCGCAGACTGACTCTGACCATCGCCCCCCACCAGGAGGGAAAGGACGTGAATACCCTTCTCCGGCGTCAGCTGGGCCTCTCCGCCGGAGCGGTCCGCCGGGCCAAAAGCCTGCCCGATGGCATTTTGCTGGACGGAGAGCCGGTGTTTACCACCGCCCGGGTCCGGGCGGGGCAGATTCTGTCCGTGGCCGTAGGGGACCCGACCGGGAGCCAGCAGATCCAGCCCGTCCCCGGCCCTTTGGATATTCTCTACGAGGACCAGGACCTGCTGGTGGTGAACAAGGCCGGGGGGATTCCCGTCCACCCCAGCCAGGGCCACCACGGGGACACCCTGGCCAATTTCCTCATGGACTATTATGAAAAAACCGGCCTTACCGCCGCCTTTCACCCGGTGAACCGGCTGGACCGGGGGACCTCCGGCCTCATGGCGGTGGCCAAGCACGCCCACGCCCATGAGGTCCTCCAGAGCCAGCTTCAGCGGGGGGAACTGACCCGGACCTACCTGGCCGTGTGCCAAGGGGTTCCCGACCCGCCCGCCGGGACCATCGAGGCCCCCATTGGCCGGGCGGAGGGGTCCATCTTAAAGCGAATGGTTACCCCCCAGGGGGCCTTTGCCCGGACCCACTACCAGGTGCTGGACACCGGCCGGGGGCGGAGTCTGGTGAAGCTCAGGCTGGACACCGGCCGCACCCACCAGATCCGGGTCCACCTGGCCCATCTGGGCTGCCCCCTCACCGGGGACTTTCTCTACGGGGAGGAGACGGAAGACCTCCCCGGCCGGTTTGCCCTCCACTCGGCCTCCATCCGCCTGCTTCAGCCCGTCACCGGGGCGGAGATCGCCCTGGAAGCCCCTCTCCCCCCGGAACTGGCAGATCTTCTTGGATCTCCCTCTGGGAGAGCTGTCAGCGAAGCTGACTGAGAGGGCAGCTTTGTAACGAAACAAGACCACATAGGAGAACACCATGGAAAATCCTTTGTCTTTTCTTCCCATCCCCCTGCTGGCCTGGTACCGGGAGAACGCCCGGGACCTGCCCTGGCGGCGGGAACCCACCCCCTACCGGGTGTGGGTGTCGGAAATCATGCTCCAGCAGACCCGGGTGACGGCGGTGCTGGGGTACTTTGCCCGGTTTATGGAGGCCTTTCCCACCGTTCAGGATCTGGCCGCCGCCCCGGAGGATCAGCTCATGAAGCTGTGGCAGGGGCTGGGCTATTACAGCCGGGCCAGAAACCTGCAAAAGGCCGCCCGGCAGATCGCAGAGGACTTCGGCGGACGGTTTCCCACCCGTTATGAGGATCTTCGCGCCCTGGCGGGGGTGGGGGACTACACCGCCGCCGCCATTGCCTCCATCGCCTTCGGCCAGCCGGTGCCGGCGGTGGACGGGAACCTGCTGCGGGTTTCCGCCCGGGTGCTGGGGGACGACACGGACATCACCACCGCCAAGGGGAAGAAGCATTTTACTGCCGCCCTTCAGAGTGTGATCCCCCTAGACTTTCCCGGCCAGTTCAACCAGGCCATGATGGACCTGGGGGCTATGGTCTGCCTGCCTAACGGCGCGCCTTTGTGCGAGCGCTGCCCGGCAGCGGACTTCTGCCAGGCTTATCTTCAGGGGCGGACCGGGGAACTGCCCGTCCGCCCGGCCAAAAAGCCACGGCGGGTGGAGCGGCGCACGGTCTACTTCTTCTTTTATGAGGGGAAGGTGGCTCTCCGCCGCCGGCCGGCCAAGGGCCTGCTGGCGGGGCTGTGGGAGTATCCCAACGCCCTGGAGGAGGAAACTCCCCTGGCGGACTGGGGCCTTGCCGACGTGGAACCCTCTTTTGCTGGTACTGGCGTTCACATTTTCACCCACGTGGAGTGGCACATGACCGCCCGGTGGGCGGCTCTGACGGTGGATACACTGCCCCCCGGCTGGGTCTGGGCAGACAAGGAAGCTCTGCGCACCCGGTACGCCGTCCCCAGCGCCTTTGCCCCCTTTCAGAACCTGGTGGAGGAGGAACTGCTATGAACCTGGACTTTGATCCCGCCCGCTGCACCCTCTGCCCCCGCCAGTGTGGCGGGGACCGCACCAAGGGCCGGGGACGCTGCCGGATGCCGGAAACGCCGGTGCTGGCCCGGGCAGCCCTCCACCAGTGGGAGGAGCCGCCCCTCTCCGGCACCCGGGGAGCGGGCACCGTGTTCTTTTCCGGCTGCTCCCTGGGCTGCGTTTTCTGCCAGAACGACAGCATCAGCCAGAAGGATTTCGGGAAAGAGGTCTCCCTCTCCCGCCTGCGGGACATTTTCCTGGAGCTCATCGCCGCCGGGGCCCACAACATCGACCTGGTGAACCCCACCCACTATGCCCACGCGGTGGCCCAGGCGCTGGAGGAACCCCTGCCGGTGCCGGTGGTCTGGAACAGCGGCGGCTATGACCGGGTGGAGACCCTGGCCGCCCTGGACGGAAAAATCGATGTCTATCTGCCGGACTTCAAATATCCCGACCGGGAAGGGGCGGAGAAGTACGCCGGGGCGGCAGATTATCCGGAGGTGGCCCGGGCCGCCATCCGGGAGATGGTCCGCCAGACCGGCCCCTATGAACTGGACGAAGGGGGCATCCTGAAAAAGGGCGTCATCATCCGCCATCTGCTTCTCCCCGGCCGCCTGGCCCAGGCCAAGGCGGTGATGGACTGGGTGGCCGAAACCTTCCCCCCGGGAACCGTTCTTTTCTCCCTCATGAGCCAGTACACGCCCTGGGGCGACCTGGCCCGGTGCCCGGAGCTGAACCGTCGCCTGCGCAAAAGCGAAATCCGGGCGGCGGCAGCCTACATGGACAACCTGGGGCTGGAGGGCTTCCGCCAGGAGGCCGAGGCCGCCCAGGCCCGGTACATCCCTGCCTTCGACCTGACCGGGGTGGAGAAGGGGACTGTTTCAAAAAAATAATCCAAAGCAGGTATAAGGAACCCAACCTCTGTCAAGAATAGGCTTCGGAGACAGCCTCCCCCCGGGAGGCGCCGAAAATTCGCACAGGGAGGTTCCTATGAAAGAAAAACGCACCCAGCATCGCTCGGGCGGCTTTATGGAGGGGAAGGGCTTCTACATAGTCCTGTTCCTCTGCGTCGCCGCAATTGGAATTTCGGGCTATTATCTCTTCAGCGGTCTCACCGCTTCCACCGAGGGCTTCGGACCGGAGGCCAGCACCGTCGTCAGCGGACAGGCGGAGCTGGAACGGAACGATGCCGCCACCCAAACCCCTGCCGGGGAGGATACCCAGCAGGAGGAAACCCCGGACAGCTCTGCCCAGGAGACGGCCAAGCAGGAGGACCAGACCCCTGCCCAGCAGCCAGAGGACGACCCAACGGCCCAGGAACCGGCGGCCTCCTCCACGGCCTACGTCTGGCCGGTGCAGGGCAGCGTGGACCGGGACTTCAGCCTGGAGGTCTTTGCCTATGACGCCACCATGGGCGACTGGCGGACCCACAGCGGCCTGGACATTGCCGCTGAGCTGGGGGCGCCGGTGAGCGCCTGCGGCAAGGGCACCGTCACCGACGTGAGCTCTGACCCCATGATGGGCACCACCGTCACCATTGACCACGGCCGGGGCATGGAGAGCGTCTACTCCAACCTGGCCGAGTCGGTGAACGTCCAGGTGGGGGACGAAGTGGAGGCCGGGGCAGTCCTGGGTTCCGTGGGCACCACCGCCATTGCCGAGAGCGCCAGCCCCAGCCACCTGCACTTTGAGATGATCGAATACGACGTGCCCATCGATCCCCTTAACTATCTCCACTGACCCCAGCGGGCGAACGGAACCGTTCGCCCCTACATAGGAAACGCTTTTCAATCCCCCTCTTGACAGGCAGGGGGATTTGCTGTACCATTCAATTAACAATTAAGTTAAATGTTAAACAAAGGAGGCGATGGTGTGGGTCTGCAAGCAACCCTGAAGGCCCTGGCGGACCCCACCCGGCGGGAGATTCTGAACCTGCTCAAGAAGGGCAGGCTGTCCGCCGGGGAGATCACCAGCCGGTTTTCCATCACCGGGGCCGCCATCTCCCGGCACCTGTCGGTGCTGAAGGAGGCGGACCTGATCCGGGATCACCGGGAGGGCAAGTTTATTTATTACGAGCTGAACACCTCCGTGCTGGAGGAGATCCTGATGTGGCTGACCGCCTTGAAAGGAGACGAGGAACCATGACAAACCTGTGGGAACACAAGGGGAAATTTGTTGTAACCATTCTGGTTACCCTTCTGCCCATCGGGGCGGGGCTGATCCTGTGGGGCCAGCTGCCGGCAGAGATGCCTACCCATTTCGGTCCCGACGGCCAGGCAGACGGCTGGAGCAGCCGGACCTGGGCAGTGTTCGGTCTGCCGCTGGTTCTGGCGGCCATTCAGGCCCTGTGCCTGGTGATGATGGAGGCAGACCCCAAGCGTCGGAACATAAACGGCAAGCTCTTCGGGGTGGCCATCTGGGTCTGCCCGCTGGTTTCCCTGCTGGTGGCGGCCCTTATGTACAGCACGGCCCTGGGGGCGGCTCCGGACGTAAACTTCATCATTACCCTCTTCCTGGGGGTGCTGCTGCTGGTGATCGGCAACTACCTGCCTAAGTGCCGGTCCAACTACACCGTGGGCATTAAGCTCCCCTGGACCCTCCACGACGAGGCCAACTGGACCTATACCCACCGTCTGGCGGGGAAGGTGTGGACTGTGGGGGCGGTGGTGGTCCTGCTCACCGCCTTTCTCCGGAACATCTGGATTCTGATCGCTGTGATCGCCGTTCTGGTCCTGGTCCCCGCGGTGGCCTCCTACCTGTATTACCGCAGGTACGCATAAAACGGCAAAAAAGACGCC
>JAEDJB010000005.1 GCA_016296565.1 Oscillospiraceae bacterium | reverse complement strand
GGAGTGAGAATTACTCAGCAACCTCGGTGACGACGCCGGAACCGACGGTACGGCCACCTTCACGGATAGCGAAACGCAGGCCCTTCTCGATAGCGATGGGGGTGATCAGCTCAACGTTCATGATGACGTTGTCGCCGGGCATGCACATCTCAACGCCTTCGGGCAGGGAGATGACGCCGGTCACGTCAGTGGTACGGAAGTAGAACTGAGGACGATAGTTGTTGAAGAAGGGGGTGTGACGGCCGCCTTCGTCCTTGGACAGGACGTAAACCTGGCCGGAGAACTTGGTCAGGGGCTTGATGGAGCCGGGCTTAGCCAGAACCTGGCCTCTCTCGATCTCCTTCTTGTCGATACCACGCAGCAGGGTACCAACGTTGTCGCCAGCCTCAGCGAAGTCCAGCAGCTTGCGGAACATCTCGATGCCGGTAACGACGGACTTCTTGGTCTCCTCGGCCAGGCCGACGATCTCGACGGGCTCGCCCATCTTGATCATGCCACGCTCCACACGACCGGTAGCCACGGTGCCGCGGCCGGTGATGGTGAAGACGTCTTCCACGGGCATCAGGAAGGGCAGGGAGTCATCACGGGGAGGAGTGGGGATGTAGCTGTCAACAGCATCCATCAGCTCCTTGATAGAAGCATAGTCGGGGTCGCTGGGATCGTCGCTCTCGCAGGTCAGAGCCAGCAGGGCGGAACCCTTGACAACGGGCAGGTCGTCGCCGGGGAAGTCATAGTTGGACAGCAGCTCACGGACTTCCATCTCAACCAGCTCCAGCAGCTCCTCGTCGTCCAGCAGGTCGCACTTGTTCAGGTAAACAACGATAGCGGGCACGCCCACCTGACGGGCCAGCAGGATGTGCTCACGGGTCTGAGCCATGGGGCCGTCGGTAGCAGCGATAACCAGGATAGCGCCGTCCATCTGAGCAGCGCCGGTGATCATGTTCTTAATATAGTCGGCGTGGCCCGGGCAGTCAACGTGAGCATAGTGACGTGCGTCAGTCTCATACTCAACGTGAGCGGTGTTGATGGTGATACCACGCTCTCTCTCTTCGGGAGCCTTGTCGATGCTGGAATAATCCTCGAACTGGGCCTTGCCCTGGAGAGCCAGATACTTGGTGATGGCAGCGGTCAGGGTGGTCTTACCATGGTCAACGTGACCGATGGTACCAATGTTTACGTGGGGTTTGGTTCTTTCAAACTTCTGCTTGGCCATGATTGATAATCCTCCTCAAAATACAGGTAAAAGAACGTTTTACTGTGTGAGTGTGTTGCAATCTTATTGTACAAGATATGCCGGGAAATTACAACTGGAAATTGCTGATTTTTCCAGCAAAACCGCGGGAAAAATGATTACTGTGCCCCGCCGTTGCGCTTTTCCACAATCTTGTCGGTGATGGACTTGGGGATCTCCACATAGCTGTGGGGCTCCATGGAGTACTGGCCGCGGCCCTGGGTGCGGCTGCGCAGGTCGGTGGCGTAGCCGAACATCTCGGACAGGGGAACCAGTGCGTCGATCTGCTGTGCGCCGGGACGGGCTTCCATGCCCTGGATCTGACCGCGGCGGGAGTTCAGATCGCCGATCACGTCGCCCATGTAGTCCTCGGGGACGATAACGGAAACCTTCATGATGGGCTCCAGCAGGCAGGGATTTGCCTTGCGGCAGGCTTCCTTGAATGCCATGGAACCGGCAATCTTGAAGGCCATTTCGGAGGAGTCCACCTCGTGATAGGAGCCGTCGTACAGGGTGACCTTGATGTCCACCACGGGATACCCGGCCATCACGCCGGCCTGCATGGCGCCCTGAATACCGGCGTCCACGGCGGGGATGTATTCCTTGGGGATGGCGCCGCCCACGATCTCGTTGACGAACTCGTAGCCCTTGCCGGACTCGTTGGGCTCCAGGCGGATCTTGACGTGACCGTACTGGCCCTTACCGCCGGACTGACGGGCATACTTGGTGTCCTGCTCCACGGACTTCTTGATGGTTTCCTTGTAAGCGACCTGGGGTGCGCCCACGTTGGCCTCCACCTTGTACTCCCGGAGCAGACGGTCCACGATGATCTCCAGATGGAGCTCGCCCATGCCGGCGATGATGGTCTGACCGGTTTCCTCGTCGGTGTAGGTCTTGAAGGTGGGGTCCTCCTCAGCCAGCTTCATGAGGGCAACGCCCATCTTCTCCTGGCCGGCCTTGGTCTTGGGCTCGATGGCCACGCGGATAACGGGCTCGGGGAACTCCATGGACTCCAGAATGATGGGAGCCTTGTCGTCGCACAGGGTGTCACCGGTGGTGGAGTGCTTCAGGCCAACCACAGCGGCGATGTCGCCGGAGTAGACGGTCTCGATATCCTCCCGGTGGTTTGCGTGCATCTGCAGAATCCGGCCGATGCGCTCTCTCTGCTTCTTGGTGGAGTTGAGCACGGAGGTGCCGGTGTTCAGCATACCGGAGTACACGCGGATGAAGGACAGCCGGCCCACATAGGGGTCAGCAGCGATCTTGAATGCCAGAGCGGAGAAGGGTGCGCTGTCGTCGGCGGGACGCTCGTCCTCTTCCTCGGTGTCGGGGTTCACGCCCTTGATGGCGGGAATGTCCACGGGGGAGGGCATATAGTCCACGATTGCGTCCAGCAGCTTCTGCACGCCCTTGTTGCGGTAAGAGGTACCGCAGGTGACGGGAACCAGCAGGTTCTCGATGGTGCCCTTACGCAGGGCCTTGCGGATGAGCTCGGTGGGGATGGGCTGCTCCTCCAGAGCCAGCTCCATGATCTCGTCGTCCAGGTCGGCGCAGGCGTCGATGAGCTTGGTCCGGTATTCCTGGGCCAGGTCCATCATGTCCTCGGGGATCTCCTCCACGCGCATATCCTTGCCCACGCTGTCGTAGTACACGTCGGCGTTCATCTCCACCAGGTCGATGATACCCTTGAAGGTTTCCTCGCTCCCGATGGGCAGCTGAATGGGCACGGCGTTACACTTCAGACGGTCGTGGATCATGTTCAGAACATTGTAGAAGTCGGCGCCCATGATGTCCATCTTGTTCACATAGATCATCCGGGGAACCTTGTAGTGGTCAGCCTGGCGCCACACAGTCTCGGACTGGGGCTCCACGCCGCCCTTGGCGCACATAACGGTAACGGAGCCGTCCAGCACGCGCAGGGAACGCTCCACCTCCACGGTAAAGTCCACGTGACCCGGGGTGTCAATGATGTTGATGCGGGTCTGGGGGAACTGGTTGGCCGTGCCGCTCCAGTAGCAGGTGGTGGCGGCGGAGGTGATGGTGATACCACGCTCCTGCTCCTGTGCCATCCAGTCCATGGTGGCGGTGCCGTCATGGGTTTCGCCAATCTTGTAGTTGACGCCGGTGTAGTACAGGATACGCTCGGTGGTGGTAGTCTTGCCGGCATCGATGTGAGCCATGATGCCGATGTTTCTGGTATTTTCCAGGGTAACTTTACGTGCCATTCTCTATCCTCCAGGTTACCAGCGGAAGTGTGCGAATGCCTTGTTGGACTCAGCCATCTTGTGGGTCTCTTCGCGCTTCTTCACGGCGCTGCCGAGGTTGTTGGCAGCATCCATCAGCTCGCCGGCCAGGCGTTCCTTCATGGTTCTCTCGCTGCGCTTGCGGGCATAGGTGGTCAGCCAACGCAGGCCGAGGGTCTGGCGGCGCTCAGGGCGCACTTCCATAGGAACCTGATAGGTGGCGCCGCCCACACGGCGGGCCTTAACTTCCAGGGACGGCATGATGTTCTCCATGGCAGTGGTAAAGACCTCCAGGGGATCTTTGCCGGTCTGCTCCTTGACGATGTCAAAGGCGCCGTAGACAACCTTCTGTGCTACGCCCTTTTTGCCGTCCAGCATAATGCTGTTGATCAGCTTAGTTACCAGTACGGAACGGTACATAGGATCGGGCAACACTTCCCGCTTGGGTACGTTTCCTCTTCTGGGCACTTTGCTTCCCTCCTTCATAAAAAAATGATTTCATAGGTACTCGAAAAGCGTTTTGCTTTCCGTGTCGGACAAGGTGCCTCTTGTCCAGTGCCTGCCTTGAGAGCTTACCCAGTACCGCGTACGGTCTATATGGTTAAGCGACTCGCGGCAAAGCGTGTGCTTCGCGCTTGAGCGCAAAATTACAAATGAAATGTTGGGTCGGAACGAAATTACTTCTTGCCGGCCTTGGGTCTCTTGGCGCCGTACTTGGAACGGGCCTGCATACGACCGTTCACACCCTGGGTGTCCAGGCTGCCGCGGATGATGTGGTAACGAACGCCGGGCAGGTCCTTAACACGGCCGCCGCGGATCATGACCACAGAGTGCTCCTGCAGGTTGTGGCCCACACCGGGGATATAAGCGGTGACTTCGTAACCGTTGGTCAGGCGCACACGGGCGATCTTACGCAGAGCGGAGTTCGGCTTCTTAGGGGTAGAAGTACGGACGGCGGTGCAGACGCCTCTCTTCTGGGGGGAGGGCAGGTTGGTCTCCTTGTTCTTCAGAGTGTTCAGGCCCTTCTGCATGGCGGGAGAGTTGGACTTGTAGGTCACCTGTTCTCTTCCCTTGCGAACCAGCTGATTAAAAGTAGGCATGTTGTTCCTCCTTTCCTAAAAATTCCTTGGATTTTATATTCTAACCGCAGAAACCGGAGCTTATGCGGCGAATATCAAAAAATGTTACTCCACGATAGCGGCCACTGCGCTTCCCACGGCGATGCCGCAGGCGGCGCCCAGGGCGGCCATGGTGGCCACCTGCTCCGTCTCCGTCCCGGTCTCCCGGCAGAGATCGGCCACAGGCTCTGTGACCCGGGGGTCGGCGTTTTCCGCCAGGAACACCCGGCGGGCGGTGCCGTTTTTCAGGGCGCGGGTCACCTGCTTGGCGCCTGTCACTTTTTTTGCCGTTTTCAGGTCGGTCAGCATGGGGTGTCCCCTCCTTTTCCCGGTAAACCGCGGGAGAACCGCCGGATTTGCGGGCAAATTACCCGTCCTGCACAGTTCACCGCAATTTCGCATTTTAGCACACTTTTCCGGTCCCGTCAAGTGGTTACTTGTGTGGGAAGATGGCTTCTTCTCCCCGGTCCCCTTGGGCATTTTGTCCCCCCGTCCTTTTTCAGCGGACAAAGGTGCTCCAATAGGACACGCCCAGAGCGATGACCGCCTGAAGGGCCAGAATCGCCGGCATCCCGATGCGGAAAGACCAGTGACGGGTCTTGTGCCGGAAGAGGCTCATGCCCACCAGCGACCCCAGGCTGCCCCCCAGAATGGCGGAGAGGAAGAGAACCTTCTCGGGAATCCGCCGGCCGTGATTGACGGCCTTCCATTTGTCGATGCCCATAAGGACAAAGGCGATGAGGCTCCACAGGAGCACCCACAGCAGCAGGGCAGTGGTCATAGCTGTTCCTCCTCTTCTCTCTCTCCCCCGTCGTCCCCGGTGATGGCTCGGGCGGCAGGGGTTCCGTTGGATGCGTAGCGGACCACGGAGGTCCCGTATTTCTCCCGAAGCTGGTCCATGGCCCGCTCCAGCTTCTCCTGCTTCTCCCGCTTTTCCGAGGCCTGGGGGGCGAACAGGTCCAGCTGGTCCCCGGCCTCCTCCTCCGGAAGCAGGGAGGCAGCGGTGATGGTGATGGCCCGCACCGGGGCGCTCCAGTTCCAGCAGGCGGCGATGAGCTCCATGGCGCAGCGGTGAATCTCCCGGGAGACGTTGGTGGGGGCGTCGGTCTTTTTCTGGCGGCTGACGGTTTTAAACTCCGGGCTGCGGATGGCCACCTGTACGGTGGTGCACTTCATCTCGTGGCGGCGCAGCCGGGCAGCTACCCGCTGGGAGAGCATCTGGACCCCCGCCCGGATTTCCTCCTCCCCCACCAGGTTCCGGCGGAAGGTGAGGCCGTTGCCCACGGACTTGGGAGGTGGGGTGCTCCCGGCGGGGCGGACGGGGCTGTGCTCGGTGCCGGCGGCGTAGTCGTGGAGCTGGCCGCCGTTTTTCCCCAGCAGGCGCACCAGGTTTTCCCGGGGCGTCCGGGCCAGGTCCCCGATGGTGTGAATGCCGCAGCCGGCCAGGGTTTTGGCGGAGGCCCGGCCCACAAAGAGCAGGTCGGTCACCGGCAGGGGCCACACCAGGCTCTGGTAGTTCTCCCGGCTGATCACCGTGGTGGCGTCGGGCTTTTTGTAGTCGCTGCCCAGCTTGGCGAAGATCTTATTAAAGGAGACCCCCACCGAAATGGTGAGCCCCAGCTCCCGGCGCATCTCTTCCCGGATCCGGTTGGCCAAAGCCACAGGGTCCCCCCCGAACAAATGGATGGTCCCGGTGACGTCCAGCCAGCTCTCGTCGATGCCGAAGGGCTCCACCAGGTCGGTGTACCGGAGGTAGATCTCCCGGGCCAGCTGGGAGTAGTAGCGGTACTTGTCGTGGTGGGCGGGCAGGAGCACCAGGCCGGGGCACTTCCGCTGGGCCTGCCAGATGGTCTCGGCCGTCCGCACCCCCCTGGCCTTGGCAGGCTCGTTTTTGGCCAGAATGATCCCGTGGCGGGACTTGGGGTCCCCGCACACGGCCACGGGCTTGTCCCGCAGCTCCGGGTAGCCCAGCAGCTCCACCGAGGCGTAAAAGGAATTTAAGTCACAGTGAAAAATGATCCGGTCCAGGGTCCTCACCTCCCCCCACAGGGGCCGCGTTCCCGATTCTTCCCCTCCATCCTATCAAACCTCACCCCAAAACACAAGAAAAGGAAGAAGAGACGAGGGGCAAACTCGTCTCTTCCCGGTATCTTAAATCCTTTTTTTCAGGGTTCTGTCTTGTTCTGCGTGTTTTTTGCTCTCGCCGCCGGGTGGATGATGTGGCGGGAGACCGTCTTATAGAGCAGGACGGTGATGAGGGAGTTGACCCCTGCCTTAATCAGGTTAAAGGGCAGGATCACCGGCAGGAGCATGGCGTCCACCATCTCGGTGGGAACGCCCATAAAGGCGGGAGTGATAAAGTGGTTGGCCACCATCATCACAAGGCCCATGGCGATGGTGCCCAGGATGAGGCCCACGATGGCCCCTCCCTTGGTGCGCCGCACCAGGTAAATGCAGCCGCTGACCACCACCAGCACGGAGGTGGCGATGATGTGCATGATGATGCCGTAGGCCCCGCTGCCCGCGCTGACGGTGAAGCCCTGGATCACGGAGGCCACCACCGTGAGCAGAATCCCGGCCACGGGACCGTAGGCAAAGGAGCCGATGAGAATGGGAATATCCGCCGGGTCATACTCCAGGAAAGCTGCCGCCGGGAAGATGGGGAAATGGATTAAGTACACCAGGACAACTGAGATGGCAACCAGCATGGCCATCACCGTGAGCTTGCGCGTTTTTTCCTTCATAAAACGGATCCTCCCAAGTTTATTCTGACAAATGGCAACTGTAGTATACCAACTTTCAACAAAAATACAACCCCCAAAATAAGGTCTCCCTTCCCCGACTTTTTTCCCCGGCCGTTGACTTTCCCCCGGCTTTCGTTATAAGATGACAGGAGAAGAATTCCACGAAGGGAGGGACCCCCATGGACCGCGCTGACAGCTGCTGCTTTACCGGCCACCGGAGCAGCCGCCTGCCCTGGGGCAGTGACGAGACCGACCCCCGCTGCCTGGATTTGAAAGAGCGCCTGGCCGGCGCTTTGGAGGGGGCTTACAACAGCGGCTGCCGCCACTTTATCTGCGGCATGGCCCAGGGGGCAGACCTGTACTTTGCCGAGGCTGTGCTGGCCCTCCGCCAGGTTCACCCGGAAATCACCCTGGAGGCCGCCGTCCCCTTTGTGGGTCAGGCCGACCGCTGGCCGGAGGCAGACCAGCTGCGGCGGCAGCGCCTGCTGGATCAGTGCAACTTTGAGACCATGGTCCAGCACCACTACACCGCCGGGTGCATGGCCCGCCGGAACCGATACATGGTGGACCGGTCCGGCCTGCTCATCGCCGTCTACGACGGCCGCCCCCAGGGAGGCACCCTGAACACCCTCTCTTACGCTTTGCGCCAGGGAGTAAAAACTGTGGTACTGGATGTAAAATAGCGCGCCCTCTCAGTCAGCTTCGCTGACAGCTCCCCCAGAGGGGGAGCCAAGATTTCTGTCCACAGAAAAACCGCCCCTTGGAGTGCTTCCAAGGGGCGGTTCTTAATTTTCTGTGTTTCAGCGGTTGTCCTTGCTGAAGATCTTGAAGATCTCCTTGTAGGGATCATCGTCGTCCATACCGCCGGCAGGCTCCTGGCTGCGGGCGGAGGAACGGCCGCTGCTCTTGCTGGGCTTCTCGGAGGTGACGGTGGACTTGCTGTTCATGATCTTCTCGTCAAAGCCGGTGGCAATGACGGTGACCACGATCTCGTCCTCCAGGCTCTCGTCGAAGGTAGCGCCGAAGATGATGAGGGCGTTGGGATCGGCTGCCTCCTGGACCAGGTTGGCGGCCACTTCCACTTCCTCCAGGCCCACGTCAGTGGAGCCGGTGACGTTCACCAGCACGCCCCGGGCGCCGTTGATGGAGGTCTCCAGCAGGGGGCTGGAAACGGCGCGGCGGGCAGCTTCCTCGGCCTTGTTCTTGCCGGCGGCGCGGCCCACGCCCATGTGTGCCATGCCGGCGTCCTTCATGACGGCGGACACGTCGGCAAAGTCCAGGTTGATGAAGCCGGTGTTCTTGATCAGGTCGGAGATGGACTGCACAGCCTGGCGCAGCACATCGTCGGCCACTTCAAAGGCATTGGACAGGGTGATCTTCTGCTCGGTGACAAACTTCAGACGGTCGTTGGGGATGATGACCAGGGAGTCCACCTTGGTGCGCAGGTTCTCAATGCCCAGCTCGGCCTGCTGCATCCGGCGGCGGCCTTCGAAGGAGAAGGGCTTGGTGACCACGCCCACGGTCAGGATATCCATTTCCTTGGCCAGGTCAGCCAGGATGGGTGCTGCGCCGGTGCCGGTGCCGCCGCCCATGCCGGCGGTGATGAAGACCATGTCGGTGCCCTCCAGCACCTTGGAGATCTGGGTGCGGCTCTCCTCAGCGGACTGACGGCCCACCTCGGGGTTGGAGCCTGCGCCCTGACCTTCGGTCAGCTTCTCGCCGATCTGGATCTTCTGGTTGGCGCCGGACACGGCCAGCGCCTGCTTGTCGGTGTTCACGGCGATAAAGTCAACGCCCTTTACACCCGTTTCCACCATACGGTTTACCACGTTGCTGCCGCCGCCGCCAACGCCGATCACCTTAATATTAACAACGGACTCAGCTCCGGTATCTAATCCAAACGCCATGATCGATCCTCCTAAGTGTATTTATCTGAACAAATTCGTGAAATTTTCATTTTCCTTTATTGTATCGCCCTTTCTTCGGCAGGTCAATAGAAAAGTTTGAATTATTCTCCATCTTTTCGAAAAAAATTCATTCCATTGGACCCCGTTTCCGGGCCTGCCTCAGTTGTCCAGGGTGAAGAAAACCTTCTCGGTTTTCAGGTTCACGGTGCCCCGGTCATACTCCCCGGCCAGGGCCACCACCGCCTCGAAGATCTGGATTCTCCGGTTAAAATCGGCGCTGGTGAGCATGGTCGCCTTGATGCGGCCCTGGTAGACCATGGAGATCTCCGTGCTTAAGGAGGCGTCAATCTCCGTAATCTCGCCGATGAGTTCCTGGTCCTGGAGGGCCTGGAGCAGGCCCAGCAGGCTCCCCAGCCGCTTTTCCCCCTCCGGCCCGGTCTGGGCGGGCTGCCCCTGCTGGGGGGAGGTCAGCTCCAGACCCTTTACCTGGATGTACTGAAGGGCCAGGCCCTCGTCGGCCTTTTCCAGAACCTTTCCCTTGGCGTCGATGATCCACTGCTCCTCCCCGGCGGCCATCACCGCCACAGGCTGGGACTCGGTGATCACCAGCTTCAGGGTGGTGGGAAAACGCTTCTGCACCTGCACCGTGTCCACATAGGGCAGATTTTTGCTGATCCGGTGCGCGATCTGGTCAGAGGGGGTGAGAATCAGGTTGGCCCCCTTCTCCACCGCCGCCACCGCCAGGACCTGCTCGGCGGAGTAGCGCTCGCAGCCCTCCACGGTGACCTCCTCCACCCGGAAGAAGACGGTGCAGGCCAGCACCACGGAGACGGCCACCAGAACAGCCGTCAGGATGCCGTAGAGGATGCCTCCCCGCACGGTGCGGTATTTGGTTTCCTTTTGTTTTTTCGCCATACTGCTTTTCCTCTATCCTGTGGTGCGCTGAATCCCTGCGCCTAAGGCGGCCAGGTCCCGGTCCAGGCTCTCGTAGCCCCGGTCCAGGTGCTCCAGCCCGAAAATCCGGCTGTCTCCCGCCGCCGCCAGGGCGGCGATGACCAGGGCGGCCCCGCCCCGCAGGTCGGCGGCCTCCACCTGCGCCCCCCGGAGGGGACGGCCGGTAATCTGGGCAGCGGAGCCCTCCACCGAAATGGCGGCTCCCATTTTCTTTAACTCTTCGGTATACCGGAAGCGCTGGTCGAAGATGGTTTCCACGATCCGGCTCTCCCCCTGTCCCGCCGCCAGCACCGCCGCCAGCAGAGGCTGGGCGTCTGTGGGAAAGGCGGGGTACGGGCCGGTGGTCACCGTTCCCACCGGCTGCAGGGGACCCTTCCGGCAGATCCACAACCGGTCCGGTTTCTGCTCCACCTGGCAGCCGGCCAGGCGGAGGGTGTCCACCACCGGGGCCAGCATGGTGCCGTCCGCCCCCAGCAGCTCCCCCTCCCCGCCGGCGGCGGCCACCGCGCACAGGTAGGTGGCAGTGACGATCCGGTCGGCCATGACGGTATAGGAGCCGGGGTGCAGAGGCAGCCCGCCCCGGACGCGGATCTGGCTGGTGCCCGCCCCGGAGACCTCCGCCCCCATGGACCGGAGAAAGCCTTGCAAGTCCACAATCTCCGGCTCCCGGGCGGCGTTGTCCAGGATGGTAATTCCTTCCGCGCCGCAGGCGGCCAGCATGGTGTTTTCCGTGGCCCCTACGCTGGGAAAGGGCAGGGCCAGACGGCGGCCCCGCAGGCGGTCGGCCCGGCAGAAAAGCCGGCCCTCCCGGTCCAGCACCTGGGCCCCCAGAGCCTGAAAGGCCCGGATGTGCAGGTCAATGGGCCGGGAACCCAGGGCGCAGCCTCCCGGCCAGCAGGCCTCTGCCCGCCCGGACCGGGCCAGCAGGGACCCCAGAAAGAGGACCGAGGCCCGCATCTGCCCCATGAGGCGGTCGGGCACAGCCCAGCCCTGGCGGCAGGTGGTGTCCACCCGGACGGTGCGCCCCTCCCGGGTGACCCGGCAGCCCAGGCTGGTGAGAATCTCCAGCGCCCCGGCGATGTCGGTCAGGTCCGGGCAGTTATGTATGACGCTCTCCCCCTCCGCCAGCAGGGCAGCTGCCAGAATGGGCAGGGCGCTGTTCTTTGCTCCGTGGACGGCCACGGCCCCCTCCAGGGGGCGGCCTCCCCGCACTGCATAATACTCCATCTTCTCTCCCCCGATCCAGGTCTGTGGCTGTTTACGCCATCCTATGCGGGGGGAAAGGGGGTGGTGCCCCGGTTGTTACGCCGGGAGCAGTCCCATCAGCGTTTCGTAGATTTTTTCCGCTGCCTCGGGGATACCCACCTCGGCCATGGCCTGGGCCATCTCCGCCCGGCGGGCATCGTCAGACAGCAGGTCGGAGGCGGTCTTGTACAGGGTCTGGCCGCTGCACACCGGCTCCAGCAGCACCACCGCGCCGCCCTGCCTGGCCAGCACGTTGGCGTTTTTCTCCTGGTGGTTGTTGGTCACGTTGGGAGAGGGGACGATCACCGCGGGCTTGCCGATGGCGGTGAGCTCCGACAGGGTGGACGCCCCGCCCCGGCAGAGCACCAGGTCCGCCGCGGCCATCACCGTAGGCATGTCGTAGATGTACTCCCGCAGCTGGACCGCCTCGGGCAGCGGAACGTCCTTCAGCGCCTGGGACATGGTCTCAAAGTTTCGCCCCGCACCGTGGATGTGGTGGAAGGGGCAGCCCGCCTGGATCTCCTGGCGGATAAAGTCGGTCATGTATCCGTTCATCACGTCGGCCCCCAGGCTGCCCCAGTAGGACAGGAGCAGGGGACGGTCGTCCGTGATGCCCAGGGCAGCCCTGGCTTCCTCCTTGGTGTACGTAAAGAAGTCGCCCCGCACCGGGGTGCCGGTGACCACCACTTTCCCGGGGTCGGAGTAGCTGGCCCGGGACTCCTCATAGCCCACCATCACCCGGTCGGCCACCTTGGCCAGCCGCTGGGTGGTGAGGCCGGGCACCGCGTTGGACTCGTGCACCGCCGTGGGGATGCCCCGGCGGGCGGCCTCATGGACCACCGGGTAGGAGGCGTAGCCCCCCGTGCCCACCACCAGGTCAGGCTGGAAGTCGTCCAGAATCCGGGCGGCCTCGTGTTTGGACACGGACAGGTTGCGCAGGGTTTTTAAATTGTGGCGGATGCCGGAGGGGCTCAGGCTGCGCCAAAAGGAGCTGATGGTCACCGTTTCCAGAGGGAACCCCTCCTTCGGCACCAGCCGCTCCTCCATCCCGCCCTTGGCCCCCACAAAGAGAACCTGGCTGCCGGCGTTTCTCTCCTGAACCATGCGGGCCAGAGCCACCGCGGGGTTAATATGCCCCGCCGTGCCGCCGCAGGTAAACAACACTTTCATAATGAACGCTCCTTTTCTCTGGCCAACGGCCCGTGCGCTGAACGCAGTGCAAGTTCCAATCCTGGAGCCCAGCGAAGCGGGTCCAGGATTGCTTTAGTTCACCGGGTTTTGCCTGGATATACTGAGCACCAGCCCCATTTCCGCCATCTGGATGATGAGGGCCGATCCCCCCGAGCTGAAGAAGGGCAGGGAGATGCCCGTCACCGGGAAGAGGTTGGTCACCACCGCCACGTTGGCAAACACCTGGAAGGCAAAGAGGGTGATGATGCCCACGATGACCAGGGAGCCGAACTTATCCCGGGCGTGAAGGGCCAGCCAGTAGCCCCGGACAATCAGCAGGGCGAAGAGGGCCAGGATCAGGGTGGCCCCCACCAGGCCCAGCTCCTCGCAGACGATGGCAAAGATAAAGTCGTTCTGAGGCTCCGGCAGGTACAAAAACTTCTGCCGGCTGTTGCCCAGGCCCACCCCGAAGAGGCCGCCGGAGCCGATGGCCAGCATGGACTGAACCGCCTGCAGACCCTTATCCAGGGCATCGTCCCAGGGGTTGCGCCAGTTTTTGATCCGGGAGGTCATGTAGTCGGTGCCCAGGATGATGACGGCAAGGGCACCGCCCACCCCCGCGCCGCCGGCAATGAACCAGCCCACGGAAATGCCCCCGGCAAAGAGGATGGCGGCAGCAATGACCACCATCTGGATGGAGGCGGACATGTGGGGCTGAATGGCTAGAATGCCGATCATGATGCCCAGCACCAGGACATAGGGCACCAGCTCGAAGAAGCCGATGCGCTCCAGCCAGTTGCCCAGGCGGCCCCGCCTGGTCCGGGGGTTGAAGGACAGGGGAATCCGCTCGTCCCGCTTGGCCAGGCGGGCGGAAAAGTACAGAATCAGGCCGAACTTGCCCAGCTCCGAGGGCTGCCACTGGATGGGGTATTTCAGCCAGCGGGTGGCGCCGCCGGAGGTATAGCCCAGGCCGGGGACCTTCACCGCCAGCATGGCCACGAAGGAGATCAACAGGATGGTGAGAGCCAGCCCCTGCAGACCCCGGTAGTTGAGCTTGGAGACGACATACATCACCGCAAAGCCCAGCAGGGCGAACACAGCCTGCCGCTTGAAGTAGTAGAAGGCGTCGCCGCCGGTCCGGTTCTGTGGGTCGTAGATAGCCGTGGGGTAAGAGGCCGAGAGCAGCATCACCAGGCCGATGACCACCAGCAGGACGGTCAGCAGCATGAAGGGCATATCCACCTGACCCTGAATCTGGGTCTTGGGCTTTGCCGTGCGTTCTTTTCTTTTCAGTGGACTTCGTAGGGTCTTTGCCACGGATACAATCCCTCCCGGACGCGAGAATTAAAAAACAGGGTTACATGGCGGGAAACCGGCCCGCCGCGCCGAAGAAGGCCAGCACACAGCACACCAGGGTGATGCCGGTGAACACAAACACCAGCTTCGCCTCGCTCCAGCCCCCCATCTCCAGGTGGTGGTGAAGGGGCGCCATGCGGAAGATCCGCTTGCCGTGGGTGGCTTTGAAGTAGGTCACCTGAATGATATCAGACAGGGTTTCTGCGATGTAAATGATGCCCACCAGCACCAGGATCAGGGGCAGGTCCAGGGCAAAGGCCATGCCGCACACGGCCCCGCCCAGAAACAGGGAGCCGGTATCCCCCATAAACACCTTGGCCGGGTGGAAGTTATACACCAGAAAGCCCACCAGCCCCCCGAAGAGGGCGGCGGAAAACACCGTCATGGCGGCGCTGCCCGGACGGTTCCAGTTGAGACAGGCATAGGCGAAGGAGGCGGCAAAAAAGGCGCACACCGGCAGGGTCACCCCGGCGGCCAGGCCATCGATGCCGTCGGTGATGTTCACCGCGTTGACGCAGCCGGTGATCACCAGGGCGGCAAAAATCATGTACACCACCCAGGGCAGCTTCCACTCCACCCCGAAGAAGGGCACATACAGGTTGGGGGAGAGAATGCCGAACTTCCGCAGCAGCACGATAAACAGAATGGCCGCCGCCAGCTGGAGCAGGAACTTCTGGCTGGCGGTGAGGCCGGTATTCTCCTTTTTCTTCACCTTGGCGTAGTCATCCAGAAAGCCGATGAGGCCGAAGACCAGGGCGAAGAGGAGCACAAAGACGCAGGTCCAGTCCCCTTCCACAAAGATGGCCCTGGCGTTGAGCACCAGCACCGTTATCACCGTTGCCGCAATGAACATCAGGCCGCCCATGGTGGGGGTCCCCTGCTTTGCCATGTGCCAGGTGGGGCCGTCTTCCTTGATGGACTGGCCTGCCTTCAGCCGCCGCAGCGCCGGGATGAGCACCTTGCCCAAAGCCGCGCTGATGGCAAAGCCAAGGATGGCTGCCGCCAGCATCTTCATGAGAATGGGATCCATTGGTTTGCACCTCCGCGTGTTTCAACGTCATTTTTCCCGGCGGAGCCTGTTCTCCCAGGCTGTCTCCGCCGCCAAAAGGGTATTATACCGTATTCTGACGGAAAAAGGAAGTGATTTCTTCGCGTTCGTCCAAATGGATTTGCCGGCCGCCGACGTCCTGGTAGGTTTCATGGCCCTTTCCCGCCAGGAGAATCACGTCTCCGGCCCGGCCCATGGCCAGCGCCTCCCGGATGGCTGCCCGGCGGTCCGGCTGGCGGACCCAGTTGGTAAAGCCCGTGGGAAAGCCCGCGGCCACCTGGTCCAGGATGGTTTCCGGGTCCTCAGTGCGGGGGTTGTCGGAGGTGAGAATCACCAGATCCGCCAGCTCCCCGGCAATCTCCCCCATGATGGGGCGCTTGGTCCGGTCCCGGTCGCCCCCGCAGCCAAACAGGCACAGCAGGCGGCACTGGGTCACCTCCCGGGCGGCGGTGAGGACCTTTTCCAAAGCGTCGGGGGTGTGGGCGTAGTCAATGAGAACGGTATAGGGTGCGGGAACGGGGACCAACTCCATCCGCCCCTTCACCCCCGGAAAGGAGGAAAGGGCCTCGGCGATCTGTTCCAGGGGGCAGCCCAGGTGACGGCAACAGGCGATCACCCCCAGGGCGTTGCTCACAGAAAAGCCCCCGGGCAGAGGAAGGTTCACCTGGCAGCTCTCCTCCCCCGCCTTCACCTGAAACCGGGCTCCGTCCGGCCGCAGGCGGATGCCCCGGGCCGAAACGTCCGCCTCCCCCCGGGTCTGGGAGAAGGTGACTTTCTGGCAGGGGGCGGTCCGGGCAAAGGTCCGGCCGGCCCCGTCGTCTAAGTTAAAGAACCCCGTCCGGCACTGGTGGAACAGCCGCTCCTTGGCCTGGCGGTAGGCCTCCATGGTGCCGTGATAGTCCAGATGGTCCCGGGTCAGGTTGGTGAAGATTCCCCCCTCAAACCACAGGCCGGCGGTGCGCCGCTGGTCCAGGGCGTGGGAGGAGGCCTCCATCACCACGTGGGTGCAGCCCGCCCCCTTCATCTGCTCCAGCAGGCACTGGAGGGTGTAGGGGTCCGGGGTGGTCCGCCGGGCGGGCAGGACCGTGTCCCCGATCAGGTTCTGGTTGGTGCCGATGAGGCCTACCTTGGCCCCCAGCACCTGCTCCAGGACGTGTTTTAACAGGTAGGTGGTGGTGGTCTTTCCGTTGGTGCCGGTGACCGCCAGCAATGTCATAGCTTCCCCCGGGTTTCCGAACCAGTTGGCGCACAGCTGGCCGTAGGCCTGCCGGGGGTCGGGGGCCACCAGCCAGGGGCCGGGGGCCTGGGGCGGACAGCGGCAGAGGACCGCCGCCGCGCCCTGTTCCAGGGCCCGGGGAATGAACCGGTTCCCGTCCTGGCTGCTCCCCTCCAGAGCGGCAAAGAGGCCGCCGGGGGGCAGGTTCCGGGTGTCACAGGTGAGCGCGGTAATTTCAACATCCTGACCGACACGGTCCTCCAGGGCGATGCCCTGGGTCAGCCGGGATAGTTTCAAGTTGTTTCCCTCCTAAGAGATACCGTGGACAACGACCGGGTTCGCCGCGGGACCGGGTCAGTGGTTCCAGAGATCACCGGGGCTCAGGCCCTCGTCCTCGGCGGCGATGTCGGTAAACTTCACTTCCACTGCCGTGCCCACTTCCAGGGGCGCGCCGGGGTCGACGGACTGGCTGAACACCGTCCCCTCCTGTCCGGCGCCGGTGGCCTCCAGGTAGAGGCCCACGCTTTCCATTGCCTCCTTGGCCTGGGCATAGGTCATGCCCGTCAGGTCCGGCATCGGAACGGTTTCTTCTGCTTTCTCCGTGCCCAGATAGAGGACAATGGAGCTGCCCGCCGGCACCGAGCTGCCCGCGGAGGGCGCCTGGTCGGTGACCGTGTCTCCCTCTCCGGAGGTGCGGCAGGACAGGCCCAGCTTGGACAGGGCCGCCTGGGCCTCGGTGAGGGACATACCCGTGAGCCGGGGGATGGTCACCCCGGAGGCGGTGGTGCTGGCGGAGCCGGACTTTTCATAGCCCAGGTAGTCCAGAATGGTGGCGATGAGCTCGCCGCACATGGGGGCCGCCATATTACCGCCGCTGATGTAAACGCCGCCGGCGGTGGTGTTGGCGCCGGGGGCTGCGGGCTGGGGCCAGTCGTAGGCCAGCAGGACGATAACCTCCGGGTCATCCGCCGGGGCAAAGCCCACGAAGGAGACGATGATGTGATCCGAGCTGTCCAGGGTCTGGGAGGAGCCCGTCTTGCCGCCGATGCGGTAACCGGCCACCTTGGCGTTCTTGCCGGTGCCGCCGGCATCGTTGACCACGCTCTCCATGAAGGAACGCACCAGGTCGGAGGTCTCCTGACTGATGACCTGGCGGATCTCGCTGGGCTCATGGTAGCTGACCACATTGCCCTCATTGTCCGTCACAGACTGGACCACATAGGGCTCCATCAGGTGGCCGCCGTTGATACAGGCGGACAGGGCGGTAATCAGCTGGATGGGGGTGGTGGTAAAACGCTGACCGAAGGAGCCTGTGGCCAGGGAGGTGATGCCAGCGGGGCTGACGAACTCCTCTCTGTCCCAGAACACACTCTTCTCTTCCCCCGGCAGCTCGATGCCGGTGGTGGAGGTGAAGCCGAAGTTCTCCCAGTATTCATAGAACTTCTCCGCTCCCAGCCGCTGACCGATGTCGATGAGGGCGGGGTTGCAGGAGTTCATCACGGCCTTCCGCAGGGTCTGGGAGCCGTGGCCGCTTCGGGCGCTGCACCGGATGTCCCAGTCGCCCACGTGAACCTTACCGGAGCAGTAGAAGGTGCTGCTCTCATCGATGACCCCTTCCTCCAGACCAGCAGCCACCACAATGGGCTTGAAGGTAGAACCGGGCTCATAGGAGGTATTCAGGCACTTGTTGCTCCACTGCTTGAACTGGGACTGGCTCACCGCCTCTTTATATTCCTCATCCGTAACAGTGGGGTCGTTTTTCAGCCTGGCCAGCTTGGCGGACTCCGTTGCGTCCACCACGGCGTTGGGGTCGTTCAGGTCATAGTCCGGGTAGCTGACCATGGCCAGCACCGCCCCGGTGTCCGGCTCCATGACGATGCAGAAGGCGCCGTTGGTCACGTCGAACTTCTCGATGCCCTCCTCCACGGTTTTCTCCGCGAACATCTGGATGGTGGCGTCGATGGTGGTGTGCACGTCGTATCCGTCCACCGCATCGGTGAAGCTGGAATAGGCCGAGGGCATTTCTGTGCCCGAGGCGTTCTTGGCGATGATGGTGCGGCCATCCTCTCCGGACAGCTCGCCGTTGTACAGGGCCTCCAGGCCGTAAGCGCCCTCGTTCTGGCTGTTCACGAAGCCCACCACCTGGGAAGCGGTGGTGGAGTAGGGATAGTACCGCTTGGAGTCGTCGGTGAGGTAGAGGCAGCCCTCCAGCTCGTGCTCCTCAATGAAGGCACGGACCTGGTCGGCCACGTCGTCCTCCACCTTCTTGGCCAGCACCTGCCAGGCGGAGTTGGTCTTGTTCAGCCGGGCGATCACGTCCTCCCGGTCGATGCCCAGGATCTCTGACATGCCGTCGGCGATGATGTCATAGGTGTCCTGGACCTTCTGCTTCTTCTCCGCCTCGATGACGCTGGGAGAGCGGGGGTTGCCGAACTCGTCCTTTTCCTCCACCTCTACCCTGGCCAGCACATCCCGGGGGGAGAGGATCACGTTCTGCACCGAGCCGCTGATGGCCAGGATGGCCCCGTTGGCGTCATAAATGGTGCCCCGGTTGGCGGTGGAGGACACCTCCCGGGTCTGCTGGGAGATGGCCTTCTTCTCCAGGGTCTCATGCTGGACCACCTGGAGCTGCCAGAGCTTGCCGAACAGGATCACAAAGGTCAGTATGCCGAAGATTCCAGCCAGAATCAGGATGCGCTGCATCCCCTTGCCGCCCAGGCGGCGGTTCCGACTCCGGCCGGAATGGTTTCCGTTGAGTGCCATGGTTTCGATTCCTCCTGCTTTCTTTGCCTGCGGGTTTGTTTCTTTCGTGTCCGCCCAATGGTAAGATGAGGGCGTAAGAAATCGGTTTTCTCACGCCCTCATGCTCTCGTTCCTAATCTTATGTAGTCTCTGCTTAGAAATATTCCTGGATCGCGGTGACCAGGTTTTTGGCAAAGGACATCATCTGCTCTTTGAGATCCGAGCCGTGGTAATACTCCACGCTGTCCGGCTCCGAAAGCTCCAGGGTGTAGGTCTGCCAGCTCTGGATCTTCGACATCTGCCCGCTGGCCAGCATCTGCTTTTCGATCTCCTGCAGGTCGTAGGCCAGCTCATACTGGGCCATCAGTTTGGTCTCCTCTGTCTGCAAATCGCTGAGCGTTCCCCGCAGCTCCACCACCTGGTCGTTGATCATCACCATCTGCGCGTAGCTGATGAGGATCATCACCACGAAGGCGGCCAGGAGCAGGATGGTGCCCACCGCCACAGGGGCGGTTTTCCAGTTCCGCTTGGGCTTGGGCTCTGCCTCCGTCTGAGAGGCACCGGCCGCCGGGGCGCTTGCCTTTTTCTTCTCCTGGACCCGCTCCGGCTGGGGTGGCGCTTCCGGAGCGCTCATCTTCAGGGCCGCGTTTCCGTCGTATGATATTTGCTGAAAAGCGTTGACTGTCACAATAGGTATCCCCCTTGTACCCGGTTCGGGTCACAGGTCTTTCTTGGGTTTGGGTTCCAGCTTCTCCGCCACCCGGAGCTTGGCGCTGCGGGCGCGGGGGTTTTCCTCCAGCTCCTGAGGGCTGGGCAGAATGGGCTTGCGGGGCGTCAGCTTCACCTGGGGCTGCTTGCCGCAGACGCACACTGGGAAGGAAGGCGGGCAGTCGCAGCCCTTGGCGGCGGCGGCCAGCTCACTTTTAACGATTCGGTCCTCCAGGGAGTGGAAGGAGATCACCGCCAGGTATCCGCCGGGGTTCAGCCGGGGAATGGCGGCCTGCATCATCCGGGAGATGGCGGTCAGCTCGTCGTTCACCGCGATGCGGATGCCCTGAAAGCTCCGCTTGGCCGGGTGCTGCTTTTCCCGCAGGGCGGCGGCGGGCATGGCGGAGCGGATCACCTCCACCAGCTCCAGGGTGGTCTCAATGGGGGCCTTTTCCCGGGCCCGCTCAATGGCGGCGGCGATGGGGCCGGCGTACCGCTCCTCCCCGTACTGGGAGAGGACCCGGCGCAGCTCCTCCCGGGGCCACTGGTTCACCACCGTCCAGGCGGTGAGGGAGTCCTCCCGGTCCATGCGCATATCCAGGGGCGCGTCGTGCATATAGGAAAAGCCCCGGTCCGGGTCGTCCAGCTGGGGAGAGGAAACTCCCAGGTCAAAGAGCATCCCGTCTGCGCCGGGGACCCCGGCCTGCTCCAGCAGGGCGTCCAGGTCGCCGAAGTTGCCGTGGAGGAAGGTGATGCGGTCCTTCCAGGGGGCCAGACGCACCCCGGCCTCCTCCAGAGCCTGGCTGTCCCGGTCAATGCAGATCAGCCTGCCCCGGTCAGACAGCCGCCGGGCAATCTGCTCCGAGTGGCCGCCCCGGCCCAGGGTGCCGTCAATATAGACCCCGTCGGGCTTGATATGTAAGGCCTCAATGCACTCCTCCAGCAGGACGGGGCGATGGGCGTAGGCTCCAGTCATGGTCGTTCCTCCATATGGCGGTTCATTTTTATATTATATGGGGATTGCCTGTAAAAAGCAACTGTTTTTTGGTCCCCCGGCGGGTTCTTCAGAGAAATGTAAGAAATCCTTTCCTGCCGAAAATGGCCGCAGCGGCGAAACTCTACGAGGTTTTACCCGCCGCTTCTTGTATCGTCTTCCAATATTTGTTATAGTATACAATATATCGTGATCCACCCCCCGGACCGGCCGCAAGTTCTCGGGCGTCCGGTCCCCGCGTTTCCCCTGGAGGTGCTTCCCTTTGACGCAATTTCTTCTCATGTCCGCCATCGTTATCTTCGCCTGCGTGCTGTGCAACAAGGTGTCCAGCCGGCTGGGGGTGCCCACCCTGCTGGCCTTCATTCTGCTGGGCATGTTCTTCGGCTCGGACGGCGTGGTGAAAATCCCCTTCGACAACTACGCCATGGCTGAGGACATCTGCTCTCTGGCCCTCATCTTCATTATGTTCTATGGCGGCTTCGGCACCAACTGGCAGGAGGCCAGACCCGTGGCGGGAAAGGCGGTGCTTCTCTCCTCCCTGGGCACGGTCCTCACCGCCGGACTGGTGGGCCTGTTCGCTTGGAAGGTTCTGGGCCTGCCCCAGCTGGAGGGCTTTCTGCTGGGGGCCGTCATCAGCTCCACCGACGCTGCCTCGGTGTTCTCCATCCTCCGCTCCAAAAACTTAGGGTTGCGGGAAAACACCGCCTCCCTGCTGGAGGTGGAGAGCGGCAGCAACGACCCCTTCTCCTACATGCTCACGGTGATCGTCCTGTCCCTGATGACCGGCCAGGCCCAGGGAAGCGCCTTTGCCTGGCAGGTCTTTGCCCAGCTCTTCTTCGGGGCAGCCTTCGGGGTGGGAATCGCCCTGGTGTGCCAGGCCTTTCTCCGGCGGTTCCGCTTTGCCTCTGAGGGGTTCGACGCCATCTTCATGGTGGCTGTGGCCCTGGCAGCCTACGCCGCCCCCACCCTGCTGGGGGGCAACGGTTATCTCAGCGTCTACCTTACCGGCATCCTTCTGGGCAACCAGCCCCTGCGCAACAAGCAGGCCTTGGTGAACTTCTTTGACGGAGCCACGGGGCTGATGCAGATGGTGCTGTTCTTCCTGCTGGGCCTGCTCTCCTTCCCCTCCCAGCTGCCCGCCGCGGCCCCCACAGCTCTGGCGGTGGCCCTGTTTCTCACCTTCCTGGCCCGGCCCATCGCCGTGGCCCTCATTCTGGGGCCCTTCCGCAGCAGCCTGGGGCAGATTCTGCTGGTGTCCTGGTCGGGGATGCGGGGGGCAGCCTCCATCGTCTTTTCCATCCTGGCCGTCACCAGTCCCGCCGTCACCAACCTGGACCTGTACCACATTGTGTTCTTCATCGTCCTCTTCTCCATCCTGGTCCAGGGGTCCCTCATCCCCTTGGTAGCCCGGAAGGTGAAGATGACCGACGGGGAGGCCGACGTGATGAAAACCTTCAACGACTACACCGACCAGGCGCCGGTGCAGTTTCTCCAGTGCGCTCTCACCCCCGGCCACCCCTGGGCGGGCAGGGCCATCCGGGACCTGGACCTGCCCCCGGAATGCCTGCTGGTACTGGTGACCCGGCAGGGGGAGAAGCTCATTCCCAACGGGGCCACCGTGCTGGAGCCCGGGGACCAGCTGGTACTCAGCGGCCGGGCCGGCGGGGACCTAGAGGGGGTCTGCCTGTACGAAAAGACCATCAAAAAACGGGACCCCTGGCTCCACCAGCCCCTCTCCCAGCTGGACACCGGGGAGATCCTCATCATCCTTATCCGCCGGGCCGGGGACGTGGTCATCCCCCAGGGCAGCACCGTCCTCCAAGAGGGCGACGTGCTGCTGATCAGCGGCCAGTGAGCCGCCCGCAGCCCTGCATAAAAAACCACCGCAGTCAGCGCCTTTGGGGCTTGGCTGCGGTGGTTTTCTTTTCTGGTTATGCCGGACAGGGGATCAATCTTCCTCGTCCTCGTCGTCCATCTCCGCGTCGTACATGGCGCGGCGGCGGGGCTGGGGCTGGCCGGAGGGCTCTGCCATACCCAGGGCGCTGCGGAACTTGGCGCGGGAGTGCTTCACCTCGTCGTAGGCGTCGGCCACGGCCTCTTCCATCCGGCGCAGGGCGTCCTCGCAGTACTCGCTGGCGGCGTGCTTGAGCATCCGGGCCTTTTCCTCCGCGTCCGCGATGATCTCTGCGGCCCGGTCCTCTGCCTGGCGGACGATGGCGTCCTCGTTGATGAGCCGCTTGGCGTAGTCCTCTGCCTGGGCCCGCAGGGTGTCAGCCTCCCGCTTGGCGGAGGCCACATAGTCGTTCTTGTTTGCCATCAGGTCCTTGGCCCGCTTGATCTCCACGGGCACCTCGGCCTTCACGTCGTCGATCATGTCCAGAATCCGGTCCCGGTCGATGACGCACTTGTCGTTGTTGAGAGGCATGTTCTTGGCCTCTTCGATCTCAGTATATAAAAGATCCAGTAATTCTTCCATGCTGCCTGCCATCGTGTATCGCTCCTTACTTTACTTGCTGTAATCTCTGCTTCACGTCCTCCAGGATCTCCCGGGGGAGAAACTCGCTCAGATCGGCGTTGTATCTGGCCAGCTCCTTGGCCACGGAAGAGCTCAGGTAGGTGTACTTCTCGCTGGAGGGGAAGAACACAGTGTCCAGATCGGGGTTGAGCTTGCTGTTGATCATGGCCATCTGAACCTCTTGCTCATAGTCAGAGACCGCCCGAAGGCCCTTGACCAGAACCCGCGCGCCCTTCTCCTTGGCATAGTCTGCCACCATACCGCGGTAGACGTCCAGCTCCACATTTTCCATTTGGATGCTTCTGCGCAGCAGCTCCAGCCGTTCCTCCGGGGTAAAAAGGCCACCGTTCTTTTCGGAATTGACCATCACGCAGACAATGACCTTGTCGAAAGCGTTGGCCGCACGCTTGATAATGTTGATGTGTCCCAGAGTCACCGGATCAAAGCTCCCGGGATAAATTGCGGTCTTCATAACCTTGTCCACTCCTTGTTCGGCGCCCGCGCCGGTTCAGTCGGCCTGGCGCCGGTATAGGGCTGTTCTAATTTTCCCGTACCGGTACTCTTTCTGGAGCCGGTAGGGTTCAGAAACCACGGGCCAGGGGACACCCGACCCATTTTCGCAGACTATTATACCATTTTCCGACACAATGTCAATCGTTGTGATGGTTTCCATTGCCTTTTCCAGCATGCCGCTGCCATAGGGCGGGTCCAGGAAAATCAGGTCAAACTTTTCCCGGCACCGGGTGAGGAAGGCCAGGTAATCCCCCTGGAGCACCGTGGCCTGCCCGGCAAAGCCGGTGGAGGTCACGTTCTCCCGGATGATTCCCACCGCTTCCTTCCGCAGGTCCAGGAAGGTGCAGTGAGCCGCCCCCCGGGACAGGGCTTCAATGCCCATCTGCCCGGTGCCCCCGAAGAGATCCAGAACCTTCCGGCCCTCGATCTCAAACTGGATGCTGGAGAAGATGCCCTCCTTCACCCGGTCGGTGGTGGGACGGGTCTCCATCCCGCTGGGCTCCTTCAGCTTTCTTCCCCGGGCCAGGCCTGTGATTACGCGCATGGCTCATTCCTCCTCTGTGGTGTTGAAATAGTGGTAAACCGCCTGGGCGGTGTTTTTTGGCAGAACCTCCTCCAGCCGGGCCAAGCTGGCCTGTCGGATGGCCCTGACGCTGCCAAAGGCCTTCAGCAGCTGCTTGCGCCGGGCCGGACCCACCCCGGGGATTTTCTCCAGGGCGGACCCCGTGCTGGTTTTGGTGTGGCGCTTGTGGTGAAAGCCCACGGCGGTGCGGTGGGTCTCCTCCTGAATCTGCCCGATGAAGGCAAAGAGGGCCGGGACCGCCTGGATACCGATCTCCCGGCCGTCGGCGGTGATGAGGGCCCGGGTCCGGTGGCGGTTGTCCTTCACCATGCCGCAGACGGGGATAGAAAGGCCGAACTCCGCCAGCACCCGCTCGGCCACTGCCGCGTGGGTGTCTCCCCCGTCGATGAGCAGCAGGTCAGGGCGGCGGCCGAAGCGCTCATCCCCGTCCTTGTCCCGCTGGAACCGGCGGCGGAGGGTCTGCTCCATGGAGCCGTAGTCGTCGGGGCCGTTTAAGCCCTTCATCACAAAGCACCGGTAGGCGCTCTTTTTGGGCTTTCCGTCCTCAAAAACGGTCATGGCCGCCACAATGTCCGAGGCGCCGGTGTTGGAAATGTCATAGGCCTCAATGCGCTTGGGGGGCTGGGGCAGCTCCAGCTTTTCCGCCAGCAGGGTGAGGATTTTGGCGGTGTGCTCCGCCCGGGTGGTGAGGCGTCTGACCTCCTCCTGGGCGTTTTCCTGAGCCATGCGGATGAGGTCCATCTTGGCTCCCCGCTGGGGGGTGACCAGCTCCACCTTCCGCCCGGCCTGGTGAGAGAGCAGGCGGCCAATGTGCTCGCTGTCCTCCAAATTTTCCGGCAGGAGGATCTGCCGGGGCAGCAGGCCGCGGCTGCCGTAAAACTGGATAAGAAAGGCGGAGAGAATTTCCTGGGCCTCCTCTCCTTCCGTGGGGAACACCTCCAAGTCCCGGCCGGTGAGGTCCCCCTCCCGGAAGTGGAGCACCGCCACGGCGGACCGGACCTCCCCGGTGAACAGGCCCAGCACGTCGGTGTCCGCCAGGTACCCGGCCACCACCTTCTGGCGCTTGCCCAGCAGGGAGATGGCCTTCAGCCGGTCCCGGAGAGCTGCGGCCTTTTCAAACTCCAGGTTCTCTGCCGCCTGGGTCATCTGGGTGGTCAGGTCCTTTTCCACCTCGCTGAGCTTGCCCTCCAGCAGCCGGACCGCCTGGTCCATGGCCTGCTGGTGCTGGGCCCGGGGGACAGATTTCTGGCAGTAGCCGCTGCACAGACCCATGTGGTGGTTCAGGCAGGGCCGCTCCTTCCCCTGGTCCCGGGGGAAGGTTTTCCCGCAGGCGGGCAGCTGAAAGGCACTCCGGAGGGCGTCGATGATGGCCTGGGTGTCTCCCCGGCCGCCGAAGGGGCCGAAGTACCGGGCCCCGTCGTCTGCCATCCGGCCGGCGATGGAAAATCTGGGATAGGGGTCCTTCACCGACAGGCGGATGTAGGGGTACCCCTTGTCGTCCTTCAATAAGATATTATACCGCGGCTTGTGGCGTTTAATGAGGGAGGCCTCCAGCACCAGGGCCTCGAACTCCGAACCGGCCACAATGGTGTCGAAGTGGTGGATCTGGGCCACCATGGCCCGGGTCTTGGCGTTGTGGCTGGCCTGGTCCTGGAAATACTGGCTGACCCGGTTTTTCAAGGCCTTGGCCTTGCCCACATAGATCACCGTGCCGCTCTGGTCCATCATCAGGTAAACCCCCGGCTTGAGAGGCAGGCTGTGGGCCTTGTCTTTCAGTTCTTCAAAGGTCATGGCCTGCCTCCTTTCGTCATGCTCCCACGCCCCCTTGGCTCCCCCTTTGGGGGAGCCAAGGGGGGGAGGGCGGAGCTTACGAAAAAAAGCGCCGCGTTCGCGGCGCTTTTTTGGCTTCTTGTTTCCAATCAGTCGGCAAAATCAGAACTGATGAGCTCCACCAGCGCATCCACCGCGTCCTTTTCATCGGTACCGTCGGCAATGAGGTCGATGGTGCTGCCCTTGATGATGCCAAGGGAGAGGACACCGAGCAGGCTCTTCGCGTTGACTCTCTGCTCGTCCTTCTCGACCCAAATGGTGCTCTTGAATTCGTTTGCCTTCTGAATGAAGAAGGTGGCAGGTCTTGCGTGGAGGCCGACCTGGTTATTGACAGTTGCCTGCTTAATATACATAGATATTCCCTCCCAAATTCTTTCCCTGAATACTATCAATAGGATAGCAAATTTCTCTGATTCCGTCAATGCTAATTTTCATGGCATTCCCCAAAATTTGCTCCGTTTTTTTGAGCAAATGGCGAAAAGCTCGCTCATGCTCACCGAAGCTCCACAACGGTAACGCCGCTCTCTCCCTCGCCGTACCGGCCCAGGCGGAAGCTGGCCACCCCTTTGCACCGCTTTAAGTAGGCGTGGACCGCCTTGCGCACCGCTCCGGTGCCCTTGCCGTGGATAACGGTGACCTGAGTGAGGTTCCCCACGATGGCCCGGTCGATGAACTGGCTCAGAACCAGCTCGGCCTCGTCGGTGGTCATGCCCCGCAGGTCCACCTCCGCCTTGGCCCCCAGGCTGCGGAGCTTGTGCTCGGTCTGCCGGATGTACTTCTTGGTGTCCTTCTGGGCCTGGGTCTCTCCCTGGACCACCCGGACCTCCTCCTGCTTGGCGGAGATCCGCAGGATGCCCGCCTGGAGCTGAAGGACCCCGTCCTTGTTCTCCGAGAGGACGGTAGCCTGGGTGCCGGTTTTCAGAATGGTCACCGTGTCTCCCTTTTTGGCGGGGCGGACCATAGGCGGCGGCGCGGCCTCCTCCCTGGCCCCCAGCTTACCCTCGGCCTCGTTGAGGCGGCGGCGGAGATCTGCCCGCTGGTCGTTGGCCGACTGGAAGTCCCCTTCCTTCTTGGCCTTCTTCTTCATGTCGTTCAGCTCCGCGAAGACCTGGTCGGCGGTGCGGCGGGCGTCCTCGATGATGGCCCGGGCCTCTGCCTTGGCGGCGGCGGTGTTCTTCTCCTTCTCCTTCTGGAGGGAGTCCCGGTACTCCTGGGCCTTGGCGGCGGCCTCCTCCATCTCCTTCCGGAGCTTGGCGGCCTCCTGCTGCTCCTTCTCCATCTCCTGGCGCTGCTGCTCCAGCTTGGTGAGCACGTCCTCAAAGCGGATGTTCTCCGCGTTGATGCGCTCGTTGGCCGCCTGGATGATGTGGGCGGGCAGCCCCAGCCGCTGGGAGATGGCAAAGGCGTTGGACTTGCCGGGGATGCCCACCAGCAGCCGGTAGGTGGGAGCCAGGGTCTCCACGTCGAACTCGCAGGATGCGTTCTCCACCCCCGGGGTGGTCATGGCGTAGACCTTCAGCTCGGCGTAGTGGGTGGTGGCCGCCACTAAGGCCCCGCAGGAGCGGGCGTGCTCGATGATGGCCGCGGCCAGAGCCGCGCCCTCCACCGGGTCGGTGCCGCCTCCCAGCTCGTCGAAGAGGATGAGGGTTTCGTCGTCGGTCTCCTCCAGCATTCCCACAATGTTGCTCATGTGGGAGGAGAAGGTGGACAGATTCTGGGCGATGGACTGCTCGTCGCCGATGTCCGCCAGCACCCGGCGGCACACCTTGATGGCGCTGCCGTCGGCGGCGGGGATGTGCAGGCCGCACTGGGCCATAAGGGTGAGCAGGCCGATGGTCTTTAAGGTCACCGTCTTGCCGCCGGTGTTGGGGCCGGTGATCACCAGGGTGTCAAAGGTCTCCCCCAGGGCCAGGTCGTTGGCCACGGCGGTCTTTTGGTCCAGCAGAGGGTGCCTGGCCCGGCGGAGGGTGATGCCCTTCCGGGACAGAGCCGGCTCCATGGCCCCCATGTTCATGGACAGGCGGCCCCGGGCGAAGATGCCGTCCAGGAGAATGAGGATATCGTAGTTCATGCTGATATCTTCTTTAAAGGAGGCGGCCTCGGCGGACAGCTCCGCCAGAATGCGGTCAATCTCCTTTTCCTCCTTGGCCTGCAGCTCCCGCAGCTCGTTGTTGGCCTTCACCACCCCCATGGGTTCGATGAAGAAGGTGGAGCCGGAGCCGGACAGGTCGTGGACCAGGCCGGGGATCTCGTTTTTGTGCTCGGACTTCACCGGCACCACGTACCGGCCGGAGCGCATGGTGATGATGCTCTCCTGGAGGTACTTGGCCTGGGAGGAGGAGATGAGCTTTTGGAGAATGTCCCGCACCTTGCTCTCCGTTGCCCGCATGTGGCGGCGGATGGAGGCAAGCTCCGGGCTGGCGGAGTCCGCCAGCTCCCCGTCCCCCACGATGGAGCCGGTGATTTTTTCCTCTAAGAACCGGTTGGGGTGAAGGGAGCGGAACAGGTGGTCGATCACCGTTTTCTTCTCGTCGTCTCCCTCGCCATACTCCCGGGCGGTGCGGGAGGCCGCCAGCACGGCGGCAATGTCCAGCAGCTCCCGGGTGTTCAGGCTGCCTCCCATGTCTGCCCGCTGGAGGGCCCCCGCCACAGGCTTCACCCCGGAAAAGGAGGGGCTGCCCCGGAGGACCATCATCTCCACCGCGGCGGAGGTCTCCTTCAGCCGCCGGGTCACCTGGTCCGGGTCGGTTTCCGGACGCAGCTCCCTGGCCCGGCGCTTGCCCTCCTCGGTCACCGCCTGGGCGGCCAGCAGCTCCAGGACCCGGGGAAGCTCCAGGGTTTGGATGGATTTTTCAAACAGATCAGTCATTGGTTTCTCCCTCAGGGCGGGGCTGGACCGCTCCGCCCCCGTCGTATTGCTGTAATTGTTTATAGTAATCTAATGTACGAAAGCCCCGCTCGAACTGGGTCATGAGAAAGGCCTCAGCGGCCTGGCCCAGCTGGGTCAGCCCCGCCGGGGACAGGGAAAAGGAAAAGAGCTTCTTGGGGCTGCCCAGAACGATGTGCCGGGCGGCAGCCAGAGCCGCCGGGGAAAGGGGCATGGACACGCCGCCTCCCAGCTGCCCCCGGCACCCGGCGCAGCACAGCACCCCCTGGGACAGGTGGAGCCGGGCCTGGTCCGGCTCCGGCTGGCCGCAGACGGCGCAGCCCTCCAGGAGAGGCTCATACCCAGCCAGGGTCAGCAGCCGCAGCTCGAAGGCAGCCTTTACCAGGGTCCGGGGCTTTTTCAGGGTGTCCAGAGCATAAAGGCTGTTGAGCAGCAGGGAGAGCAGCTCCCCGCTCTCCTCCCCCTCCTGGGCGGCGGCCTCGGTGACCTCCGCAAAATAGGAGGCCAGAGCCAGCAGATCCAGGTCCTGGCGCACGGACCAGAACTGCTGCTGGGGGTCGGCCTCGCTGAGGGTCAGATATTCCCCCCGCTGGCGGAGGGTCAGCTCCGAATAGACCAGCAGCTGGCTGCCGGCGGTGAGGCGGCTGGTTTTCCGGCGGCAGCCGGGGGCCTTCACCGTCCGCTTGCCGTAGTCCCGGGTGAGGACGGTGAGGATCTTATCCGCCTCTTTATAGTTAACTTCCCGGAGGATGATCCCCTGGGTGGTGAGCAGCATGGGCTTCCCCTCTCTCCCGTTCCTGCCGCGCCCGCCGCTGGGCGAGGACGTAGGCTTCCGGCAGACCTGTCTGGAAAAACAGGTCCCGCAGCTGTTGGGCTGTCATGGCTGTCCCTCCTGTCTGTTTTCTGTTAGCCTGCCAGGAGGGGGTTGGTTTTATGGGTGGTAAGTTTTTTCATCCCTGGGCGGCAGTGCCTTTCCCGTTTGCAGGCGGCTGATAGCCGCCCCTACAGGGGTGGGTCCTGCCCTTTGGGTTTCGGGCGAACACAGTTCGCCCCTACTGGGCGGCGGGAGCAAGCCCCCGCCCTACAGGCGTCTCCGGGTTACTCCCGGTTGTCGAAGCCGAAGTTGCGGATCAGGTTCAGGTTGTCCCGCCAGTTTTCCTTGACCTTCACCCAGGTCTCCAGGTACACCTTGGTGCCCATGAAGCGCTCCACGTCCTCCCGGGCCATGGTGGAGATCTTCTTCAGCATGGCCCCCTGCTTGCCGATGATGATGCCCTTGTGGGAGGCCTTTTCGCAATAGATGGTCACGTGCAGGTCGATGATGCCGCTGTCCCGCTCGGAGAATTTGGTGACCTCCACGGCGGTGCCGTGGGGAATCTCCTTGTCCAGGCAGTACAGCAGCTTTTCCCGGACGATTTCCGCGCAGATCTGCCGCTCGGGCTGGTCCGTCACCACGTCCCGGGGGAAGAGCTGGGGGCCCTCCGGCAGGAAGGTCTGGAGAATGTCCAGCAGCTCCTCCAGCCCCTCCTTCCGCTTGGCGGAGATGGGCAGGATGGCGGTGAAGTCGTGGACCTGGCTGTAGGCCTCCATCACCGCCAGCAGCTGGGACTTTTCCACGGTGTCAATCTTGTTGATGACCAGCACGGAGGGCACCTTCAGGCGCTTGATCTGGTCGATGAGCTCCCGCTCGGGGCCGCCCACGTTGGGGATGGGCTCCACCAGCAGCAGGACCCCGTCCACGTCGGCCACGCTCTTTTTCACCACGTCCACCATGTAGTCTCCCAGGCGGTTGGCCGCCTTGTGGAGGCCGGGGGTGTCCATAAAGACAAACTGGCTGTCCCCCCGGGTGAGGATGGCGCAGATCCGGTTCCGGGTGGTCTGGGGCTTGTTGCTGACGATGGCAATTTTCTCCCCCACAAGAGCGTTGGTGAGGGTGGACTTACCCACGTTGGGCCGACCGCAGATGGTGAGGATGCCGCAGCGCTTAATCTCCACTTCCTCCTCCAGCTCCGGCTCCAGGGGCTTGTCCAGGTCCTCGTTCCAGGACTCCCGGGTGACCCCCAGGCCCTCCAGGATGGCCTCTTCTCTGGCTCGCATCTGAGCCTTCTGGGGGCCTTCGTCCAGGTGATCGTATCCCAGCAGGTGGAGCACCGAGTGGACCGCCAGGTAGGCCAGCTCCCGCTGGATGCTGTGGCCGAACTCGGCTGCCTGCTCCTTGGCCCGCTCCACGGAGATGACCATGTCCCCCAGGTAGCACAGGCCGGTTTCCGGGTCCAGCTCGTCCTCCCCCTCGCCGGTGGGGGGCACCCCGGGCTTCAGCTCCAGCATGGGGAAGGAGAGTACGTCCGTGGCAGCGTCAATCTGCCGCTGCTCCAGGTTAATCTCCCGGATGCCCTCGTTGGTGGTGAGGAGCACATCCACCCCGCAGGGGATGGTGACCTGTTCCGCCTCCAGGGCGGCGGCAATCACCCGGGTCAGCAGGGGCTTGTAGGGGTTGACCCCCTCCAACTCCCAGTCGATATAGATATCATGATGTTTCATGTCAGTGTTTCGCCTTTCTCTTGTTTTCGTCGTCCTCA
>JAEDJB010000105.1 GCA_016296565.1 Oscillospiraceae bacterium | reverse complement strand
TTCACCAGGTTCTCGTCCGGGTCCACATAGGCGGTCTGGTAGGTGGTGTAGATCACCATGCCCGGGCGTGCCCCGGCGGGTTTCTTCACAAACTTCACAGGGGTGTAGTCCACGGGGACCTTCTTCCCCTCCCGCCCCTGGGAGAACCAGGCGGCCAGGCAGGCTGCCTCGTGAAGGCTCTGGTCGTCGGGCTTTTCCCCTTCGGTCCACAGGATCACGTGGGAGCCGTGGATCTTCTGGGTGTGGAACCAGTAGTCCCACTTTCCCGCCTGCTTGGTGGTGAGCTTGTCGTTCTGCAAATTGTTCCGGCCCACGGAGATGCGCAGGCCGCTGGAGGAGCGGAACTCCAGGGGCTTGGCGGCGGGGCGCTTCATCTGGTTTTTCCCCTTGCCCCGGCGGCGGAGGTAGCCGGTCTCCTCCAGCTCCTGGCGGATTTCCGCCAGATCCCGTTCCCCTTCCGCCCGGGAAACGCTGTCCAGAACGCTGTCCAGATACTCCTTCTCCGCCGCGCCCTTTTCCAGCTGGATGGTGAGCATCTCCTGGGCGGTCTTGGCCTTGGTGTAGGCCTTGTAGTATTTGGCGGCGTTCTGCTGGGGCGTTTTCAGGGGGTCTAAGGGGATCTCCACCTCCCGGCACTCCGGGTCGTAGTAGTTCTCTGTTTTTAAGGTCCGCATGCCCTTCTCCATCCGGTAGAGGTTGGCGGTGATCAGGTCGCCCCGGATGCGGTTTTCCTCCCGGTTCTGGGTTTCGGCCAGCTCTTTTTCCTGGAGGGCCAGCTTCCGGGCCAGACGGTCCCGGGCGTGGTTCAGGGATTTGATTAAATCCTGTCCCTTCTGCCTGACCTGGTCGGCGTTCTCCTTCGCCTGGTAGAACTCGTCCAGCAGGGTAGCGAACCGGTCAAAGGAACGGATTTCCGTCCCTGGGCCGTACTGAAGAATGGGCCGGAAGGAGAAATCCACAGGCTTTCCCTCCCGCAGGAGCATGGTGGGCTGGACCTGGCCTTCCCCGAGCCTGTCCAGCAGGGCTGCCAGTTTATCCAGCAGGGCTTCCGGGTCCCGGCCCACGGGGGCGTCCACCTCTCCGAAGGCCTCAAAAGCCACCTCCCGGGCAATGAGGGGGGACAGGCCCAAAAAATGGTCCATCAAAAATTTATCGGCAGGGGTGTCCGGAGAAGCGGACACCAGAAGGGCAGCCCGGTCTGCCTTCGTAAGGGCGCTGGGGTCCAGCTTGCCCGCCTGGATGGGGGGATACTTATAGAACATCCCCGGCAGCAGGGGACGGGCGTTTTCCTGGGACAGGTCCACGTCCACCCGGCGCAGGCAGTCCACAATGCGGCCCTCCCCGTCCAGCAGAAGCAGGTTGGTCCGGCGGCCCATGGCCTCCAGGATCAGCCGGCGGGTGACCTTGTCCCCCATCTCGTTGGTGGCCTCAATCACCAACTCTGCCAGCCGCTCCATGGGCGGCTGGCGGACCTCCAGGATTCTGCCGCCGGTGAGGTACTTCCGCAGAAGCATGCAGAACATGGGGGGCTCTGCCGGGTTCTCCCGGGTCCGCTCGGTCAGCTGCATCCGGGGCCGGGCAGGGTTGGCAGAGAGAAGCAGGCGGCAGGCGCCTTCCCGGCTGCGGATCTGCATCAGAATTTCGTCCCGGCTGGGCTGGTGGATCTTGTCGATGCGGCCGTCTAAAATCAGCCTTTCCGCCTCTCGTCTCACGGCGGACAGGCACAGTGCGTCCATGGGCACGGATCATTCCTCCCCTTCCATCATCAGGTCAAACAATTGGTTCAGGCGCTGGATCTCCCCCTGGAGGTAGAGCCAGCCAAACAGGGTCTCCAGCCCGGTAGCAATCTGATACTCCTGCCGGGTGGCCCCCCGGGGATGGGCGTGGGGGTTGGAGTTGCGGCCCCGCTTGTAGACGCGCACCTCCTCCTCGGTGAGGCTGGGCAGGAGCTTTTCCAGGAGCCTTGCCTGCCGGGGAGCAGCCACATAGTCCAGGGCGGCCCGATGAAGACGGCCGGGGGTGAGCTTTCCACGCAGGCACAGCCAGCTGCGGACCATGACCTCGTACACCGCGTCCCCCAGATAGGCCAGCCCCAGGCTGCTCATGTCCAGCAGGGCCTGTTTGTCTTCCGATAAGTGAAAATAGTCCATGTTGTCGCTCCCATTCCTGGTGAATCCTTTTGGGAGTATTGTAGCGCAGATTTCATATTCTGGCAAGGGCGGAGGCAGGAAGGTCAGGGCATGGTGGGGATGCCGCCGCTTCGGAAGCGGAACACCAGGTGGAGCCGGCCGCTCAGGTTTTCCACCCGGGCAAAGCAGAACAGGGGGACCAGGGGGAAGGGACTGGCCGGGTCCCAGGGGAAGGCCAAGCGGAAGTCTCCCTCCGGCTGGCGGCGAATGAGACCCCGGTGGGTCTCCCCCGCTGCCCGGGCCAGGAGAGGGTCCCGGGGAAACAGGTTCTCCTCCCCGGTCAGCGGGGTCCAGCCCTGGGGCGCTCCCCCGGGCCGTCCGTTCTGAAAGGAGTGGACCAGGGAGGCTCCGCCCCCTAAGATAGGCCAGCAGCCCTGCTCCCGCAGCCGCCGCTGGGACAGGGTGCGGCGCAGACGGAGGCTGTCCCGCTCCGGCAGCAGGGCTCCCAGGTCCATCCTTCCCCCCGGCCCTGCCAGGTACCCCCGGTACAGGCCCCGCTCCCGGGGACGCAGCTCCAGAATGACCTCCACGCCGCCCCCCTGGGCGTCCCGGCACACCATCTGGCCGCCCTCCAGGGAAAAGCGCTGCTCCATGGGGCATCCCTCCTCTCTTCCTTTACCCTATGCCTCACAGACGCAAAAAATCCCGCCCCGGACAATCCGGGGCGGGACGGGCGTTATTCGGTTTCCTTCTCCTCTTCCGGGGGATGGAGAAGGTGCTGGTAGTACTGCTCGGCTGTGTACAGGGGCATGACGGTGTTGTGCATCAGCACCCGGTCCTTCACCACCAGGGTGGTGGTCAGGGCCTTGGAGTATTTATAGAACAGGCTGTCGTGGCCCACACACAGACCCATGACGATGTTGAATTCCGTGCCCTCCTCCGCCAGCAGCTGGGCCTGGAGGATGGGGTTGCAGGCGATGTGGCCGGGGCCGTGGTACTTGGGGTGGATGCCCAGCTCGGTCTTGGGGACCTCGCCGGCCTTGCAGCTGATCCCGTAGACCTCAAAGCCGTGGGCCCGGAGCATCTTGGCCAGCATCCGGCTCTCCTTAATCAGAGCCACGCAGGTGGCAATTCCGATCTTGGTAAAGCCCATGCGCTTGGCAAACTCGATGGTCTCCTGAACCCGGGGCCAGATCTTGTAGCCGTCGGACTCCACCGTGGCGGCCACCTGGACCACCTTCTTGTCCTCCGGGTCGTTAAAATACTCCATCAGAGAGGCGTTGCGCTGCTCCTCGGTCATCTGCCGGCTGATGCAGAAGGCAGGAAACGCCTTGTGGGGGTTGTGTGCGTCGCACAGAGTGACGGCGCAGTCGATGCAGGAATGCTTTACTTCCTTAGCCATGGTCTGCCTCCTTTTCCCGGTCCCGCTGAATGAGCAGCTTGACCGCTTCCACACCTACCCGGACTGCCTGGAGCACGTCGCCGGACTCCTTCTGGTCCAGCCCGGCCTTCTCCCGCTCCTGGTTCCACACCACGTGGAACACGGAGCCGCACCGGATCCCCAAAGCGGCGGCGGCGGTAAAGAGGGCGGCGGACTCCATCTCGCTGGCCAGAACCCCCAGGCGCTTCCAGGCCTCCCACTTGTTCAGCAGCTCGTAGGACACGGGCATCCGGGCGGGGTCGTGCTGGCCGTAAAAGGAATCCTTGCACTGGACCACCCCGGCGTGCCAGGGCTCCTTCAGGGCCTTGGCGGCGTCCACCAGAGCGGTGAGCACCTGGAAGTCCGCCACAGCGGGAAACTCAATGGGGGCATACTCCCGGCTGGCCCCCTCGTGGCGCACCGCGCCGGTGGCAATCACCAGGTCGTCGCTCTGTACCGGGATGGCAATGCCCCCGCAGGTGCCCACCCGGACGTAGGTATCCGCCCCCAGGGCGGTCAGCTCCTCCAGGGCGATCACCGCGGAGGGGCCGCCGATGCCTGTGGAGCAGACGCTGACCTTCTCCCCCAGAAGGGTGCCGGTATAGATGGTGTACTCCCGGTTGGAGCCGATAAAGACGGGGTCGTCGAAATATTGGGCAATCAGCTCACACCGGCCGGGGTCGCCGGGCAGGATGCAGTAGCGCCCCACGTCTCCCGGCCCGCAATTAATATGGTATTGGACGTCACGGGTTTCCTTCTTCATGGTTCTCCTCCTGTTCCTGTCGTTTTGCCTGGATGCGCTTCCAGTCAAGGTAGCCCTCCAGAATCAGGGTGGCCGCAACGGAGTCGATCTTGTCCTTGCGGTTTTTGCTGCGGACCCCCTGCTCCCCTAAAATGCGGTGGGCGTCCACGGTGGTGCGGCGCTCGTCCCAAAGGATCACCGGCAGGCCGGTGGCCTCTCTGAGCTTTTCCCCCAGGGCGGCGCACTTTTCCGCCCGGGGACCCACGGTGCCGTTCATGTTTTTCGGGTAGCCCAGCACCAGCTCCTCCGCCCCCTCCCGGCGGGCCAGGGCGGAAAGCTCCGCCAGGACAACCTCCTCCTTCCGGCTCTTCACCAGGAAGGTCTGCCCCGCCAGAAAGCCGGTGGGGTCGGACAGGGCAACCCCCGTGCGGGCGTCGCCATAATCAATCGCCATAATCCGCATAATCTTATCACCTTCTCATGTGTCCATCTTACCGGAAAGGACGGTAAGTGTCAACCGGAAGGGGCGCAGAAAAGCGCCCTGCCTCCTCTATATTTTATATTTTCTTGCAAAATTCCCTTGACAACCTGTTGCCAGGCATGCTAGAATAACAACACCTATGAAAAGGGCTTATTTTTTGTGCGCGTATTACGGTATACGCCCGCAAACCCTTGACCAAACCGGGACATAGGGAGGCAAACGATGCCGATCCAGCCGTATTCTTCCAGAGCGTTATTAGTACGCTCTTTTTTGGCAGAATGGATTCGCCGGGATCGGAATCGCCTGTGGACAGGCGGAAGGCCGATTTCGGCGTTTTGCTTTTTCCCGGGGCCGAACATCGTAAAGGAGGTGCCGCGATATGGCAAAGGCCGGCGCACGGGTGAAGATCACCCTCAGATGCAACGAATGCAAGCAGCGCAACTACAACACTATGAAGAACAAGAAGAATACCCCCGACCGCTTAGAGATGAACAAGTACTGCCCCTTCTGCAGAAAGCACACCGTTCATACCGAGACTAAGTGATGATGGCCCACATTCCCTGTAAGAAAGAAGGGTGGAACTGAATGTCTGAAAAAGAAAAGATGAACCAGGACGCGACCGCAGAAGAGACTCAGACTGAGGCAGCCAAGCCCGCCAAGGAAGCCAAGCCCAAGAAGGACAAGGCCAAAGCCGAAAAGGACAAGAAGCCCGGCTTCGGCAAGCGTTTGGGCCGTTTCTTCCGGGAACTGAAGGCAGAGCTGAAGAAGGTCTCCTGGCCTTCCCGGGCAGATACCCTCAAGAAGACCGGCATCGTAATTGTCTGCGTGATCGTCGTAGGCATTATCGTCTGGATCTTCGATGGCATTGCCAGCGCCGTCATCAGCGCTCTGCTCTCTCTCTTCGGTCATTGACGGACAGGTGAATCAAAATGGCTGAAGGCGCAAGATGGTATGTGGCTCACACCTATTCGGGTTATGAAAACACCGTAAAAGCCACCATTGAAAAAGCCGTGGAAAACCGCAACATGGGCGACCTCATTCTGGCAGTGAATATCCCCATGGAAACCGTGACCGAAATCACCGATTCCGGCACCAAGACCGTGGAACGCAAGGTGTTCCCCGGCTACGTGCTGGTGAAGATGATCATGACGGACGAGACCTGGCACCTGGTGCGCAACGTGCGCGGGGTCACCGGCTTCGTCGGGTCCGGCAACAAGCCCATTCCCCTGACGGACGATGAAATCGCCGCCCTGGGCGTGGAAAAGCGGGAGGTCCTTGTGACCTATCAAGTCGGCGACAACGTCCGCATCACCGACGGCGCGCTGGAATCCTTCCTCGGCATCGTGGAAGAGATCGACATGGAGCGCCAGAAGGTCCGGGTCGTTGTGTCCATGTTCGGCCGGGAAACCCCGGTGGAGCTGGACCTGGATCAGATCGAGTCCATCTGATCCCCTGCAGCAGCCGCGCGGAAGGCGCGGTCAGTGGGAGGAGCTTTCCGCTCCGTCCAACCACATTTGAAAATGGAGGTGCTCTAAGTGGCACAGAAAGTAACTGGATACGTTAAACTTCAGATCCCCGCCGGCAAGGCAACACCGGCTCCCCCTGTTGGCCCTGCTCTGGGTCAGCACGGCGTGAATATCTCCGCATTCACCAAGGAATTCAACGAGCGCACCAAGAACGACGCCGGTCTGATCATCCCCGTGGTCATCACCGTTTACGCCGACCGCTCCTTCACCTTCATCACCAAGACTCCTCCCGCAGCCGTCCTCATCAAGAAGGCCTGCAACATCGAGTCCGGTTCCGGTGTGCCCAACAAG
>JAEDJB010000104.1 GCA_016296565.1 Oscillospiraceae bacterium | reverse complement strand
AGGACCGGGGTGGGGGAAAGGCTGCTTAGCGGTGGCCGCTGCGGCGGGAGCTGCGCTTTTCGGTCATGCGCAGGTCGGAGAGCTTGCTATCGGACTGCTGCATGAACTGCTTCAGGCGGGCCTCGAAATCAGCGGGGCCTGCGGCCTGGGGGGCTGCGGAGGCAGCGGACCGGGGTTCCCGGGGGGCGCTGCCGGAACGGGGGGCGGAGTTAAAGTTCCGGCCGTTTCCGCGGAACTCGGTCCGGCCGCCCTGACGCTCCCGCTGAGCGTGCTGGGGACGGGGAGGAGGCGGTGTGGCCTTTTTGATGGACAAGTTGATGCGGCCGGCGTCGTCGATGCCTACCACCTTGACCTTCACGGTCTGCCCTTCCGTCAGGAAGTCTCTCACGTCGGCCACATAGGAGTGGGCGATCTCAGAGATGTGGACGAGACCGGACCGGCCGCCGGGCAGGGACACGAACGCGCCGAATTTGGTGATGCTTTTGATGGTTCCTTCCAGGATTGCGCCTACACTGATTTCCATACGTACTGAAAATCCTCCTCGTTAAAATAAAAGCTCAAATACTTGAGCAAATAGAGAGTCGTCTCTCTTTTTTAATCGGTGATATAAAAGACTCTGTCGTGGGGAGAGGCCAAATCCAGCTTTTCCCGGGCGATGTCCTCCAGGAAGTTGGGGTTATCGCGGTTTTCGATGGCGTTGGAAAGCTCGGTGTTGGACTGGGTCTGCTGGGCCACCTGCTCGGTGAGGCTTTCCACCTCGGCCTGGGCGGTGGCAATTTTCTGACGGACGCCGATCAGCAGGAAGATCATGTACGCCAGAACCACGATCAGAAGGATCTTCCCAAGAAGACCAGCCCGTTTTTTGGGGAACACTGTGGGTCGCCTCCGTTTCTCGGTGGGTAAGGGGAGGGGAGCGGTCGGGCCGCCCGCCCTGCGGTCTGCTTAAGAGATAATATATCTTACTCCACAACCGGGAAAAAGGAAAGCATTTTTTGCAAGAAAATTTTACCTTCTGGAGAAAAACTGCACACGGAGCCTGGAGGGCGAAAAATAGCCGCCGGAAGGGGGCGGCCGCCAGCCCCGCCAGCCGTCGGCACAGCCGGAGGGTCCGGTCCAGCAGACGGCGCACCAGGGGGCTCAGGAGGGTGAAGTACCAGGCCGCCCCCAGAAAGAAGGAGACGGCGGTGTACAGCCGCACGGGGCCGGTCTCCAGAAAGATGGCGCAGAGAAAGAGGGCGGCGCAGACGAAGCCCCAGAAGGTCAGGTCGGCGGCCGCCCGGAGCCACCGCCGGGGAAGGGCCAGGCGGAGCAGGCGCAGCAGGTCGTAGAGCAGGCCCAGGGCGGCCCCCACCCCCAGGCAGGCCAGAAAGACCAGGGCCTGGGCCTGGGTGGAGATGCTCATCCCCGGAACAGCCGGCCCAGGAAGGAGCCCTGGCGGCTGTCCTCCTCCTCGTAGGTGAGGGCGTCCACGGTGCCCTCCACCAGCAGGTCGCCCCCGTCCAGGCTGAGCTTTTCAATGTGCAGGCCGCTGCCCCGGATGATGAGCATGCCCTGGGCGGTGGTCATGAGGATGGAGCTCTCGTCGAAGCTCTCCACTCCGTCCACCCCGGAGACGGTCAGGCGGCTCCGGTCTTCCAGGATGACCCGGTGGAGCTGGGACCCGGTCTTTTCGTCGAAGGACATAGCATCCCTTCCTTTCCCGATGAGTTGGTAGAACATGTATATGCGGGGAGAGGACAGGGTATGAGGGGGAAAAGGGGCCTGGCAGGAAACAGGCTCCGACGCGGTTCCTTTTCAGCGCTCCCGAGTAAATTTTCCCAGGGGAGCACCCCTCAGTCAGCTTCGCTGACAGCTCCCCTCTCCAGGGGAGCCTTTGAGGCTGAGAAACCCGACCAGTGGATGGCGCGCCCAGCCGGTGGGCGCGCTTTCTGCAGGCGTTCCGGCAAAGGGCCGCAGGCCAGGTAAAAAGAAAGCCCCTCCCCGGCAGGCTTCCACCCACCAGAGAGAGGGAATCCAAAGGGGGAGAACCTCTCCCCCTTTGGTCTTCTTTCCCCCATTTCTTGAAAGAAATGGGGCCCCTGCCGGGCAGGCAGGCTTAATAGTTTTCCTTCCGAACCTCAAAGAAGCTCTGGCTGTGCTTGCAGACCGGGCAGGTCTCGGGGGCCTGGGTGCCCACCACCAGGTGGCCGCAGACCCGGCACTCCCACATGGTCTGGCCGCTCTTGGCAAAGACCTGCTGCATCTCCACGTTGTTCAGCAGCTTGCGGTAGCGCTCCTCGTGGGCCTTTTCGATCTCGCCCACCCGGCGGAAGGCCTCGGCCATCTCGGGGAAGCCCTCTTCCTCGGCGTCCCTGGCCATGCGGCCGTACATCTCCGTCCACTCGTAGTGCTCCCCCTCGGCGGCGGAGAGCAGGTTGGCGGCGGTGCCGCCGATGCCCCCCAGGGCCTGGAACCAGATCCGGGCGTGCTCCTGCTCGTTCCGGGCGGTGGTGAGGAAGAGCTCTGCCAGCTGCTCATAGCCCTCCTGCCGGGCAACGGCGGCGAAGAAGGTGTACTTGTTCCGGGCTTCGCTCTCCCCGGAGAAGGCCTCCCGCAGGTTCTGCTCGGTCTTGGTGCCGGCATATTTCCCGGCGGCGGGAGCCGCGGCTTCCTCTACCTTGTTAAAAAACGAGCCGCCGTGGGAGCAGACGGGGCAGATAAAGTCTGCGGGCAGGGGCCCCTCGTGGACGTAACCACACACGCTGCATTTCCATTGTTCCATAGAAATCGCCTCCATAGCAAAAAAATAGCAGCGTGCCGCGGCAACTGGACTTACGCAGTTACGCGGCACGCTGTGGCTTTACCATAGCACGACTTTTGGGGAAAGTCAAGGCTCCGGCGGGGCCTGGTCCAGGATGGAGGCCAGCAGGGCCACATACTGGGTGAACTGCTCCCGGCCGAAGGGGAGCAGCCGGTAGGTGGTGCTGGGCCGCCGGCCCACGAAGGCCTTCTGGCTCTGGACGTAGCCCTCAGCCTCCAGCAGCTCCATCTGCTTGCCCAGGTTGCCGGGGGTGGCCCCGGTGAGGTCCTGGAGGGCACGGAAGGTCTGGGGGCCGGAGAGAAGGGCGGCGATCACCGACAGCCGCAGGCGGGACTGAAAGGCGGAAGGGATCTGGGACAGCTCCACGGTCTCACGCCCCTTCCGGCAGCTTTTTCAGGCGGCGGGCGGTGAGGAGCAGGGCGATGGGGGGCAGAAAGTCCTTCACCAGGGCCACAAGGGCGGAAAAGATCAGCGGGAACGGCCCGGCCACAGCCCCGGGGATCAGGTTCAGGGCCAGGTAGGCAAGGCACAGGACCAGGATGACCAGCCCCAGGCAGCCCAGGGGCTTATCCTCCAGCACCACGGCGGTGAGAAGCAAGGGGATCATGGGGAAAAAGAGGGGGGCCGCCCACTGGAAGGCCCAGCAGGCCATGCGGATGAAGTCGGAGAAGGAGCCCTCGCTGCCGAAGGTGGTTATGCCGCTGTGCATGGACAGGGCCAGCTCCGTCAGGACGGTGAACACCAGCAGCAGGAGAAGGGCCACCTGCCAGACGGAGAGAAGCAGCCGGGGGAGTTTGGCCAAGGCTCGCTTCTCCCGCTGCCAGAGCAGGCACAGCACCAGGCAGAACAGGAGCAGGCCCCACTGGAAGAGGTCCCCCAGGATGGGACGGGCGGCCCCGAAAAGCTGGAGGGCGCTGAGGGAGGGCCACAGGTAGGCCAGCAGGTCCAGGCCGGAGACGGAGAAGCTCAGCAGGGCGAACAGGAGCCAGACCAGCCCAGCCCGGAAGAAGGAGGGGGCCAGGGGGCGGAAGGAGGGGGCGGTGCGGTCCAGAACCTCCCGGATAAACCGCAGGTCGTCCCGGGCGGCGGTGAGGTCGGTGGCGGGGGTGTTCATGGATAACTCTCCTTTCAAGATTACTCTATAGAATAGAGTATCAGAGAAGGGGATGTTTGTCAAGGGGGGTGGGGAAAATCTGCGGGCAAACACAGATCGCCCCTGCGGGTATGGGCAAAAGAGGCCCCCTGCGGATTTCCAGAGGGTCTGGGAATCCAGCGGGGGGCCCAATGCAGAAAACTCACACTTCAGACAGGGTGAAGGTAAACTCGGTGAAGTTGTCCTGGCTGGTGACGGTGATGTCTTCCTTGTAGGTGTTCAGGATGGTTTTCACAATGTACAGCCCCAGGCCAACCCCCTCCTTGTGGGAGGAGCGGGAGCTGTCCGCCTTGTGGAAACGGTCGAAGATGTGGGTGAGCTGGTCGGGAGGGATGGTCTCCCCCTGGTTGCCGATGGCGATGTAGGCCTTGCCCCCCCGGGTGGTGATCTTTAAGGTCAGGCGGCCCTGGGGAACGGCGAATTTTACCGCGTTGTCCAGCAGGTTGTAGCACACCTGGGTCACCGCGTCCGGGTCGCCCCAGACCATCACGGGGCCGTCGGGCAGGTCGGTCTGCACGTCCAGGTCCTTTTCCGTGATCTTGGCCTCCAGGCTCACCAGCACCCGGAGAAGAATCTCCGCCGCGTCGAACTGCTCCTGGGCGGCCACCCGCTCCGAGGATTGCAGCCGGGACAGGTCCAGCATCCGGCGGACCAGCCGGGAGAGGCGGCGGGTCTCCGAGGAGATCACCTGGAGGGACTCCCGCTCCTTCTCCGGGGGGATGGTGCCGTCCAGAATGCCCTCGGCAAAGCCGGCAATGGTGGTCATGGGGGTTTTCAGCTCGTGGGACACGTTGGCCACAAACTCGCTGCGCTTCTGCTCCGCCTGGGCCAGGGAGTCCGCCATGGCGTTGAAGGCCGCCGCCAACTCGCCGATCTCGTCCCGGCGGTTGGCGTACTCGGTGAAGCGGGTGTCCACCTCCCCGTGGGCGAATTGATAGGCCGCCTGGCTCATGCCCTTCAGGGGGTCCACAATCCGCTGCACCGCCACGGAGCAGATGATCACGGAGATCAGCAGCACCGCCACGGCGGTGATGCAGAACAGCTGGAAGGTGCTGCGCATGAAGGCCAGCAGGGAGGAGGCGTCCGAGGCGATGAAGAGGATGCCGGTGGGGCTGTCGCTGGTAATCTTTTCCCCGGTGATGGGGTCCACGGTGTAGGTGAGGATGGGGACGCCGGTGACGAAGCTCTCGGTGGTGAGCAGGTTGTTGAAGGTGGTGGTGCCGCTGTAGGTCATGTTGGTCATGAGCTGGTTCACCGCCCAGGAGGGAACCCTGGCACCCAGAAGGGTGTCCTCCGGGGGCAGGTTGCTGCCGGCGGCGTAGACAATGCGGCCGTCGGGCTGGCAGAGCAGGACGGTGGAGTCGGTAATCATGGCCACCGAGGCGATGTAGGAGCGGAAGTGCTCTGAGGAGAGGGTCATCCCCTCGCTGAGGGCGGCGTTGGCGTAGTAGGAGATGTAGGTGGCGTCCCGCTCCAGGGTCTTCCAGCTCTCGGTTTTGTGGTAGCGATAGGTCAGGGTGAGAAAGCCTACCCCCAGCAGGGTGATGCACAGGGCGATGAGACTCACCACCACCATCAGCTGCCGGGCGTACATGCTGGTCCGTTTTTTCATGGAAGGACCTCCTTGAGGGGTCAGGCGTTGGTGTGAAGCTCGAACTTGTAGCCCACACCCCAGACGGTTTTCAGGGACCACTGGTCGCTGACCCCCTCCAGCTTTTCCCGCAGGCGCTTGATGTGCACGTCCACGGTGCGGGAGTCGCCGAAGTAGTCAAAGCCCCAGACCTCGTCCAGCAGCTGGTTCCGGGTGAACACCCGGTTGGGGGAGGAGGCCAGGTGGAACAGAAGCTCCAGCTCCTTGGGGGGCGTGTCCACCCGCTTGCCCCGGACCTCCAGCTCGTAGGAGTCCAGGTTGATCACCAGGCCGTCGAAGGTGAGGCGGCGGGTTTTCTCCTCCTCGTCCCCCAGGCGGCGGAGGACGGCGTGGACCCGGGCCAGCAGCTCCTTCATCTCGAAGGGCTTTACGATATAGTCGTCCGCCCCCATCTCCAGGCCGGCCACCTTGTCGATGGTCTCGCCCTTGGCGGTGAGCATGATGATGGGGGTCTTGTCGGTCTCCCGGATCTTGGAGCAGACGGCCCAGCCGTCCATCACCGGGAGCATGATATCCAGAAGGACCAGGTCGGGGCGGAAGGAGCGGTACAGCTCCAGAGCCTTGCCGCCGTCGCCGGCCACCATGGTCTCATAGCCTTCCTTCTTCAGGTAGAGGTTCACCAGCTCGGCGATGTTGGCCTCGTCCTCTACGATGAGCACTTTTCTTGCCATAGGGACACCTGCTTTCTGTGGGAATTTTCAGTAAGACTCAGCATAGCAGAAAAGTTTGAACAAATCTAGGCATGGAACAAAATTTTCGTCAAGGGAAGTATAAGCCGGCGGCCCGGTGGGGATAGTATGGGTGAACCTTTTGGAAAGGAGATGTGAACATGAGCCAGAAGAAGGAAAACAAGTCCTCCAGCCAGTTCGGCCAGTCTCAGCAGCAACAGCAGCAGAAGGACAAGAGCCAGAACAAGCAGAACGGCGGCAAGTACAGCAGCAACTTAGGCGGCTGATTGGGCTTTGCAGGCATCTTTGGGTTTTTACTTGGGGTCCCGGCGCA
>JAEDJB010000103.1 GCA_016296565.1 Oscillospiraceae bacterium | reverse complement strand
TCCGCCAGCTGGCGGCAGGCCTCGATCTCCTGGGGGCTCTTATCATAGTCCACAATGCTGACCATCACCCGGGGCACATACTTTGCCGCCTGGCGGACGAAGTCCAGCATGGCCTCCCAGGCCTTTCCCCCCGCCCCGGGGCGGGTGAGGCGGAGGTACTCTTCCTCATTGGACCCGTTCAGGGACACGGACACCGCGTCCAGCCGCCCCTGCATCTCCGGGGCGATGTCCCGGTGGTTGATGAGGCTTCCGTGGCCGTTGGTGTTCAGCCGGATGGGGGGCAGATCCTCCCGCCCCGCCGCCCGGAGCTGGTCGCAGATCCAGAACATGTCGTCCGCCCGGCAGGTGGGCTCCCCGTAGCCGCAGAAGACGATCTCGGCGTACTGACTCAGATCCTGGGACAGAATCTCCTCCAGCACCTGCTCCCGGGTGGGCTCCTTCTCCAGCCACAGCTCCCCCAGGGCAGAGGCGTCCTGGTCCCGGATGCAGAAGACGCAGTGGCAGTCGCACCGGTTGGTCATGTTGATATACAGGCTGCCGAAGTAATCATAGGTGATGATATCCATGGCTTATTCCTCGATTCCAAACAGACGTTTTCCGTTTTCCGTGGTGATTTGCTCCACTTCCTCCCGGCTGAGACCCTTGATCTCCCCGATGGTCTCCGCCATCCGGTAGACATACCGGGAGTCGCACCGCTTCCCCCGGAAAGGGGTGGGGGCCATGTAGGGGGAGTCGGTCTCCACCATGATCCGGTCCATGGGCACCGCCGCGATGACCTCCGGGGCCTTCCGGGCGTTTTTGAAGGTGATGGTGCCGGTGAAGGACAGGTACCACCCCAGCTTAATGAGGGTTTTGGCGTCCTCTGCGCTGCCGGAGTAGCAGTGGAACACCCCCCGGACGTTGGGGAATTCCTTCACAATGGCCAGGCTGTCCCCGTGGGCCTCCCGGTCGTGGACGATCACCGGCAGGTTCAGCTTCTCCGCCAGGGCCAGCTGGGCCCGGAAGACCTCCTTCTGCAGGTCGTGGGGGACCTCCTTCCAGTAGTAGTCCAGGCCGATCTCCCCGATGGCCTTCACCCTGGGGTGGGCGGCCATGGCCTCCACCTGGGCCAGCCAGTCATCGGGCAGGCCCAGAGCGTCCTCCGGGTGAACTCCGGCGGCGGCATACACATAGGGGTATTGTTCCGCCAGCCGGATGCTCTCCCGGGAGGTGGCCAGATCGTTGCCAGGGCAGAGCACCAGCCCCACCCCCTCCCCGGGCAGGGAGGAGAGGACCTGGTCCCGGTCCTCATCAAAGGCGGAGGAATAGTAGTGGGCGTGGGTGTCGAAGAGCATGGGTCACTCCTCCTTCCGGGCGGCCGGACCGCCCCGGCCCTGGGCCTCCAGTTCCAGCACCTGCTGGGTGTCCGCGTCCCGCAGGTTCAGCAGCTTCTCCGCCAGGATGCGGGAGAATCCGGACATGAGGATGCTCTGGAGGATGACGTTCTCCACCGCCCCCTCGTTGGCGGTCTGGGGGTCCAGAATGTCCTGGACCGCGTCTCGGGTCTGAGAGGTGTAGAACAGGGCGATTTTCTGCAGCCGCTCCACATAGCTGGTGTAGAAGGCCTTGACCTCCTCCTCGTCGGCGGAGGCGGGCAGCAGCTGCTGGATGGCGTTGATGCTGGTGCCCTGCTTCAGGGTGAAGATCATGATCAGGTAGGCAATGTGGATGCGGTAATACTTCCGCTTTTCCGGGGCGGGCATGACCTTCAGCCGCACATAGTTGTTGATGGTGGTGGGGGTGACCGGCTTGTTCTTCGGGTCCTCCACGGGGATAAAGTCCAGATACTGGCCCAGCAGGGCGATGACCTGGTCCATATACAGGCCGATGTCCGGCAGCTCCTTCCAGGCGGGAAGCTTGTAGTTGTTGAGGTAGTCCTCCCACCGCAGGAGCTTATGGGCGATCAGCTCTTTGTCGTAACGCATGATGCCGCTCTCTTTCCGGGCCGACGGGCGGCCCTTCCGCTGGTAACGATCAAAAGCTACCATTGTTTCAGTTTTATTTAACTATCATACCACAAAACCCTCGGAGGAACAACTGAAATCTGCTTTCTCTAACGGCATTTCTTGAGTTGAATATTAAATGCAGCGGTTCCCAGCGTCCAACCGGCACAGTGCTCTCCAGCAGCGGAAAAAAACTTCGCGAATTCCCCGTTTTCTTGTTGACAAATGGCGGGTTCCTGCTATAATAGTCGTTGCGCGTCCGCGAGGGAAATATCCCTTACCGGAAACAGCCGCCCAGGTAGCTCAGTTGGTAGAGCAGCGGACTGAAAATCCGCGTGTCGCTGGTTCGATTCCGGCCCTGGGCACCAGAAAAAGCAAGTCTTCGGACTTGCTTTTTTCGTTAATCGTTCCACCGCACCCACAGAAAAGAGGACCCTTATGTCAAACACTCCCGTTTCCCCGCCGGCTGAAAACAAGATGGGCGTGATGCCCGTGGGCAAGCTCCTGGGCGGCATGGCGGTGCCCATGATGATCTCCATGCTGGTCCAGGCCTTCTACAACATTGTGGACAGCGTGTTCGTCTCCCAGCTCAGCGAGGACGCCCTCACCGCCGTCTCCCTGGCCTTCCCTTTGCAGAACCTGATGATCGCCGTCATCGGCGGCACCGCCGTGGGCATGAACGCCCTGCTCTCCCGGTCCCTGGGGGCCAAGGAGCAGGCCCAGGCCGACCGGGCCGCCAACACGGGCATCTTCCTGGCCCTGTGCTCCTCCCTGGTCTTTGCCGCAGGGGGGCTGACCCTCTCCGGGGTCTTTTTCCGGCTCCAGACCGACGTGCCCCAGATCGTGGCCTACGGCACCGCCTACGGCCGGATCTGCCTGGGGTGCTCTCTGGGCCTGTTCTTCCAGTTCACCTTTGAGCGGCTGCTCCAGTCCACCGGCCGCACCCACCTGTCCATGTGCACCCAGATCTGCGGGGCGGTGCTGAACATCATCCTGGACCCCATCCTGATCTTCGGCCTCTTCGGGGCCCCCCGGCTGGAGGTGGCGGGGGCCGCCGTGGCCACGGTGATCGGCCAGAGCACCGCCGCCGTCCTGGCCTTTGTTCTGAACATCAAGTGCAACAAGGACATCCACCTGGACATCCGCCAGGTCCGCTGGCACGGGCCCACGGCCAAATCCATCTACCGCATCGGCTTTCCCTCCATCCTGATGCAGAGCATCGGCTCGGTGATGGTGTTCGGCCTGAACCGCATCCTCATCTCCTTCACCACCACCGCCACCGCCGTGTTCGGGGCCTACTTCAAGCTCCAAAGCTTCATCTTCATGCCGATCTTCGGCCTGAACAACGCCATGGTGCCCATCATCGCCTACAACTTCGGGGCCAAAAAGGCCTCCCGGGTGAAGCGGACCATCAAGCTGGCCGTCATCACCGCCATCTGCATCATGGCCGCGGGCACCGCCGCCTTCGAGCTGATCCCCGGCCAGCTGCTGTCCTTCTTCAACGCCTCCCCGGATATGCTGGCCATCGGCATTCCCGCGCTGCGGATCATCGGCGTGCACTTTATCCTGGCGGGCTTCTGCATCCCCGCCGGGTCCGTGTGCCAGGCCATCGGAAACCCCTTCTACAGCCTCATCGTCTCCGTCTGCCGCCAGCTGCTGGTGCTGCTGCCCGTGGCCTGGCTGCTGGCCCGGACAGGCGTGCTCACCCTGGTGTGGCTGGCCTTCCCCATCGCGGAGGTGGTCTCCCTCACCCTCAGCTCCATCTTCCTCCGCCGCACCCTCCGCTCCGCCGACAAGGCCATGCAGGGCGGGGAATGAGTTTCTGTTCCCGCGAAAACCCCCACCGTTTTCTATAAGAAACGGTGGGGGCTTTGTGTTATAAGGGCGAAAACAGCTCGTCGCTGGTCCACTTTGCCGGGTTACCGTCAATGTAGGCCCACACCTCCAGGTACTCCTGCTGGGTGCGGATAACGTGGTCGTAGAAGGATCGCTGCCAGATGGGGCGGCCCAGCCCCTTGGTCACAGCTCCCTTGAACTGTTTGATGATCCGCGACAAGGTAGGGGCGAACTGTGTTCGCCCGGGGTCGCTGTTCTCAATGACCACAATCAGATGGATGTGATTGGGCATGATGACATACTTGTCCACCCAGACATTGGGGTAGACGGTGCTCATCCTTTGGATTTCTGCATCCACGATGCGCCCGACAGGAGACAAAGGCAGTGCAGGCAGGCGAACACAGTTCGCCCCTACAGGGCTGTCCCAGAAGAGGGGGCGCTTTTGGTCTGTGCAGATGGTGACAAAATACGCGCCGTGGGCGGAATAATCGTAGCCTGCCAGCCGCTGGCGTTTCCGGCGGGGCAATTCCATCAGCAGATCACCCGCAGCTCCCCCGTGTAGGTGTCGATTACATAGCCGCCGATGCGCACGTCGGCCGGGATGAGGGGGTGGTTGCGGATGGTCTCCACCGTGTCCTGCACCGACTGCTCCTCGGTGTCGAACCCCGCCAGCCACTTTTCAAAGTCGATGCCGCAGTATTTCATCAGGTCGATGGAATCCTGGGTGATGCCCCGCTTCTTCATGTGCGCAATCATCATCTCGCTGTCGATGTGACGCACCCCGCAGTCGGTGTGGCCGATGACCATGATCTCCTCCACCCCCAGCTCGATGATGGCCACCAGCAGGGAGCGGATCACGCTGCCGAAGGGGCTGGTCACCACGCCGCCGGCGTTCTTGATGATCTTCACGTCCCCGTTTTTCAGGCCCAGGGCGGCGGGGAGCAGCTCCACCAGCCGGGTGTCCATGCAGGTGAGAATGGCGATCTTCTTGTTGGGGTATTTGCTGGTGGCGTACTTCTCGTATTGCTTTTCTTCCACAAACTTTTTGTTGTAGGCTAACATCTCGTCGATCATGGGACGACCTCCTTGGGCGGTTTTTCTTATTATACCGACCTGATTCTCCCCTGTAAAGTAGGTTTCGCCTCAATTGTAAACCACTTTAAACTTTTTGGTTGACAAACGAAGAAAGAGGCGGTATGATGGGGCCTGGAAAAAATCACCCCTGGAGGAACCCGCTATGAAAAAACGCATCTCAACCTATGAGCTTACCACCTGCGCCCTGATGGCGGCGCTCATGTGTGTGCTGGGCCCCATGTCCATCCCCATCGGCCCGGTGCCCGTGTCCTTTACGAACCTGGTCATCTACCTCACCGTCTACCTGCTGGGCATGAAGGGCGCCACCATCAGCTACCTGGTGTATCTCCTTCTGGGCGCGGCGGGGATGCCCGTCTTTTCCGGGTACGAGGGCGGCCTGTCCAAGCTGGCCGGACCCACCGGCGGCTACCTGGTGGGGTTCATCCTCATGGCCCTCATCTGCGGCTTCGTCATGGAGAAGTCCCGCGCCCACGCGGGCATCACCATCGCCGGCATGGTCGTGGGCACCCTGGTGGCCTACTTCTTCGGCACCGTCTGGTTCGTGCTGGAGATGCAGTGTGAGGTGTGGTACGCCCTCACCGTCTGCGTGTTCCCCTTCGTTCCCTTCGACCTGGCCAAGATCGTCATTGCCACCGTCCTGGGCAAGGCCGTCCGGTCCGCCCTGACCAAGTCCAACCTGCTGCCGGCGCAGAGATAAGGAGATGGGTCTCATGAATATGCTTACCCTGGCTCAGGAGATCATCGCCGGCCGTCGCATCACCCGGCAGGACGATCTGAACGCCTTTCTGACCTGTGATTTAAAAGAGCTCTGCGAGGGGGCCGACCGCATCCGGGTCCACTTGGTGGGGGACAAGGTGGACCTGTGCTCCATCATCAACGGCCGCAGCGGCCGCTGCCCCGAGGACTGCAAATACTGCGCCCAGTCCGCCCACCACCACACCGACTGCGAGGTGTACGACTTCCTGCCGGAGGAGGAAATCCTGGCCGCCTGCAAAATGAATGAGCGGGAGGGGGTGGACCGGTTCTCCATCGTCACCTCCGGCCGGGCTCCCACCCAGGCGGACTTTCAAAAAGCCGTCCACGCTTTTGAAACGATGCGGGACACCTGCAAAATTGACCTGTGCGCCTCCATGGGCTTTCTCACCGCGGAGCAGCTCCACCAGCTCCACCAGGCGGGGGTCACCAGCTACCACCACAACATCGAGACCTCCCGCCGCAACTTCCCCAACATCTGCACCACCCACACCTATGACCAGAAGATCGAGACCCTGAAGCTGGTGAAGGCGGAGGGCATGTGCGCCTGCTCCGGCGGGATCATCGGCATGGGGGAGACCTGGGAGGACCGGCTGGACATGGCTGTGAGCCTGGCGGAGCTGGGCATCGACTCCATCCCCCTCAACGCCCTGATGCCCATTCCCGGCACCCCCCTGGAGCACCTGCCCCGGCTGACGGAGGCGGACATTCTGCGGACCATCGCTTTCTTCCGGTACATGAACCCCGAGGCCAACATCCGGCTGGCCGCCGGTCGGGCCCTGCTGACCCGCGATGGAGAGCTGGCCTTCCAATCCGGGGCCTCCGCCACCATCACCGGCAACATGCTCACCACCGCCGCCTGCGCCACCATCCGCAGCGACAAGGAAATGCTGGAAAAGCTGGGCCGGGATGTGACGCCGGATTATTTGAAAAACGAAGCTTAAACTGCTGCCCCTTAGGCGCGCCTTAAGGCGGGGCCCCTGTTCTCTGGTTTGTGCGGGCCAGGGAGGCAGGGGCTTTTTTGCGTTTCGTGGGGCTGCCGCTTATCTCTTGCAGCGCCGTATTCCAAGCGCGCCCACCGGCTGGGCGCACC
>JAEDJB010000102.1 GCA_016296565.1 Oscillospiraceae bacterium | reverse complement strand
GTATGGCCGCGGGAGCTTCTGGCAAAAAAAGAAAAGAGCACGGGCCGGATGGCCTGTGCTCTTTTTTACTTGCGGACTTGTCAATCAGACAGCGCGGGTAACTTTGCCCGAACGGAGGCAATGAGTGCACACATAGACGTGCTTGGGAGTGCCGTTAACAATCGCCTTCACACGCTTGACGTTGGGCTTCCAGGGACGATTGGAGCGGCGGTGAGAGTGGGAAACCTGAATGCCGAACACGACGCCCTTGTCACAAAATTCACATTTAGCCATTCGCTTGAACCTCCTCGCTGGTTTATGATTACACCGGAACGGTGCATTGATATCTAAAAAGCATCGGTTAGTATGATAGCAGAAAAGTGAGAAAAATGCAAGGCCTATTTTGCAGTTTTCTCAAAAACCGAAGAATTTGTTCTTACAGCCAGCCTTCCTCGGTTTCGTGGCGCTTTTCCCGGCGCATCAGCTGCTGGAACAGGGTCTGGGGGTCGCCTCCCTCATAGAGGACCTGGTAGGCCGCCTGGGTGATGGGCATCTCCACCCCCGCCCGCTGGGCCAGCTCCCGGGCGGAGTCCACCGCGTAGTAGCCCTCCACCACGGCGCCGATCTTCTTCACCGCCTCGGGGACCGGAACCCCCTGGCCGATAAGCAGGCCCGCCCGGTAGTTCCGGGAGTTCATGGAGGTGCAGGTGACGATAAGATCCCCCATGCCGGCAAGGCCGGCGAAGGTGTCCTTGGTGCCCCCCAGGGCCACCCCCAGGCGGGCAATTTCCGTAAGACCACGGGTCATGAGCATGGCCTTGGTATTATCTCCGCAGCCCATGCCGGTGACGCAGCCGGAGCACAGTGCCATCACGTTTTTCAGAGCGCCCCCCAGCTCCACACCGATGACATCGGAGGAACTGTAAACCCGGAAGCGCTCATTGAGAAACAGGTCCTGGACCCGCTCCGCCGCTTTCCGGTCCGGGCAGGCGGAAACCACAGCCGTGGGCACGCCCCGGGCCACCTCCTCCGCGTGGGAGGGGCCGGACAGCGCCACCACCGGGCAGATTCCCCCGGTGGCCTCCTGGATGATCTGGGTCATCCGCAGAGATGTCCCCTTCTCAATGCCCTTGGACACGGACACCAGGGTCATGTCCGGGGTAAGGTCGTTCTTAATCTGGCTGGCGGTGGACCGCACCCCGAAAGAGGGCGTGGCCATCACCACCACCTGGCAGCCCCGGACGCAGGACAGGTCCCAGGTGTACCGGATGGAGTCTGGCAGCTTCACCCCGGGGAGCAGCGGGTTCTCCCTGGTTTCCTGCAGGGTGCGGGATTCCTCCTCCAGGTAGGACCAAAGGGTCACCTCATGGCCGTTGTCCGCCAGCACCATGGCCAGGGCGGTACCCCAGCCACCGGAGCCCAACACCGCAGTTTTCATGGTTCCGCCTTCTTTCTGCGCAAGGATAGTTTCGGCTCTTCCCCGTGGATCAGCCGCTGAATGTTGCCCCGGTGCTTCCAGTCCAGCAGGACCGCTGCCAGCACCCCGGGCAGAATCAGGGAGGGAAGGGGATAAAACAGGATGGTAGTCACCGCCACGGAGGATGCTGCCAGCACCGAGCCCAGAGACACCCACCGGGTAATCACCACCGCCAGCAGGAACAGGCCCCAGGCCACAAGGCCCACCCGCCAGTCCACCAGCATGGTGAACACGCCGCCGCAGAGGATGCCCTTACCCCCGTGGAAGTGGAGGGTGCAGGGGAACACATGCCCCACGATGCAGAAGCAGCCGGCCCAGTAGGTGACAAACAGGGGCACCGCGTCCGGCAGGACCAGGGCGAACAGGCCACGGGAAATCCACACCGACAGGAGCATCTTCACCACGTCCACCCCGATTACCAGCAGGGTGAAGCGGCTGCCCCCGTAGGTCCGCTGGAAGTTGGTGAGGCCGCCGTTGCCGCTGCCGTGCTCCCGCACGTCGTCTCCCAGCAGGAACTTGGAGACCAGAATGGCCCCGTTGCAGCAGCCCAGCAGGTAGGACAGCAGGGCGGTGATGATCAGAAGCCCCGCCGCTGTGCCGGGAGAAAGCGCCCCCAAAAGGGCGGAAAGTCCGTTTTCCATGGTGTCAGCCCTCCTTGTCGCCCTTCTGCCGGATGGTCAGCCGGATGGGGGTACCCTCCAGGCCGAAGGTATTGCGGATCTGGTTCTCCAAATAACGCTGGTAGGAGAAGTGGAAGAGCTTGGCGTCGTTGCAGAAGCAGACGAAGTGAGGCGGCCGGGTGCCCGCCTGGGTCATATAGTAGATCTTCAGCCGGCGGCCCTTGTCGGAGGGGGGCTGCACCCGGGCGGTGGCGTCAGCCAGAAGGCTGTTGAGCATGCCGGTGGTGATGCGCATGGCCGCCTGGTCGTCCACATATTTGATGAGCTGGAACAGCCGGGGCACCCGCTGGCCGGTGAGGGCGGAGATGAACACAATGGGGGCGTAGGACATATAGGCCAGGTCCCGGCGGATGTTCTCCCGCATCTTGTCCATGGTCTTGTCGTCCTTCTCCACCGCGTCCCACTTGTTCACCACGATGATGCAGGCCTTGCCCGCCTCGTGGGCCATGCCGGCCACCTTGGTGTCCTGCTCGGTGACGCCCTCGTTGGCGTCGATCATAATAAGGCACACATCCGCCCGCTCGATGGCCATGGCCGCCCGAAGGACAGAGAACTTTTCGATCTGGTCATTGACCTTGGACTTTTTCCGCATGCCGGCGGTGTCGATAAAGAGGAACTTGCCGGTTTCGTTTTCAAAGTAGCTGTCCACCGCGTCCCGGGTGGTGCCCGCCATGTTGGAGACGATCACCCGCTCCTCCCCCAGAATCTTGTTGATGAGGGAGGACTTGCCCACGTTGGGCTTGCCGATGACCGCTACCTTAATGAGGTCGGTCTCCTCTTCCTCCTCCTCTTCCGGGGGGAAGTGCTCAAAGCAGGCGTCCAGCAGGTCGCCGGTGCCGTGGCCGTGGACGGCGGAAACGGCGATGGGGTCCCCCAGACCCAGGTTGTAGAACTCATAGATGTCCGGGTTGGTCATGCCCACCTGGTCCATCTTGTTCACTGCCAGCACCACGGGCTTCCGGGCCTTCAGGAGCATGTTGGCCACGTCCTGGTCCGAGGCGGTCAGACCCGTCTTGATGTCGCACAGGAACACGATGACGTTGGCGTGGGAGATGGCGATCTCTGCCTGCTTGCGCATAAAGGTCAGGATCTCCGTGGTGGTGCCGGGTTCAATGCCCCCGGTGTCCACAATGTCAAAGGTCCGGCCCCGCCACTCGCACTCGGCGTAGAGCCGGTCCCGGGTGACGCCGGGGGTGTCCTCCACGATGGACAACCGACGGCCCACCAATTTGTTAAACAGCATGGACTTGCCCACGTTGGGCCGGCCCACGATGGCTACAAGAGGTTTGGACATATTCAGGTAACCTCCTTTATTTTATAATCATCAAAAACATCAACACCCAAACACCGCTTCAAACAGCTCGAAGCCGTCCTGAGCCACGGGAATCACCGGGACCCCCAGGGCAGCGGAGAGCTCCTCCAGGGACAGATCGTCCAGGAACACCGTCTCCCCGTGGCGGAGCATGTTCTGAGAGATGAGCAGGCGGGTGCCCAGGTCCTTGTCCTTCAGCTGGGCCAGCAGGTCCTGGCCGGTGAGCAGACCCGCCACAGTCACCGTCTCTCCGAAAAAGCGGTTTACAATGGGGTAAACATGATAATCTAATTTAGTATGACATTTTGCGGCCGCCCTGTCAATGATTTCTCGCAGATATGGGGCGGCGGCCACCCCGGTGGCAATGGAAAAGGGCTCCACCGGAATGTTCTCCGGGGCCCCGAAGCAGGCCCCCTTCATCTCCACATCCAGCAGGCGGAGCATCCCCACCCCGTTTTCCAGCTGGGTGTACTCCTCGTAGTATTCGTCCTCCGGCAGGTCCAGGCCGCCCTGGATGTAGAACTCGTCCGAGCACCAGAAGATCCGGCTGCCAGTCTTTTCCAGGCACGCTGCCGCGAAGGCCTCCACCTGGGCCACCACCGCGGCGGCTGTTTCCCGGGTGTAGGGCTTCAGGGGGTACAGCCCCTCCCGGTGCCGGGTGAGGCCCACGGGGACCACGGAGACGCTTTTCACCTGGGGGTACAAGGCCGCCAGGTCCTCCATGCTCTTTTGGAGCACGTCCCCGTCGTTGAGCCCGGGGCAGGCCACGATCTGGCAGTTCATCACAATCCCCGCCTGGGCAAAGCGGGTCATGAGATCCATAATCTCCCCGCCCCGGCGGCTGCCCAGCAGGAGCTTTCGCACCTCCGGGTCGGTGGCGTGGACGGACAGATTGATGGGAGAAATGTGCAGGTCGCAGATCCGCTGAAGCTCCCGCTTGCTTAAGTTAGTCAGGGTAATATAGTTGCCCATGAGGAAGGACAGCCGGGCGTCGTCATCCTTAAAATATAACGTATCCCGCATCCCCTTGGGCAACTGGTCCACAAAGCAGAACACGCACTTGTTGGCGCAGGAGCGGGCCTTGTCCATCAGGTAAGTGGGAAACTCCAGCCCCAGGTCCTCCCCCACGTCCTTGGTGAGGGAAACGGTTCGGGTGCTCTCCCCCTCCCGCAGCTGAAGCTCCAGCTCCGGGTCGTAGGAATAGTATTTGTAGTCCAGCACGTCGACTATCCTGTGGCCGTTGATGGCCACCAGGGTTTCTCCCGGGCGCAGGCCCGCAAGATCCGCCGGGCTGCCGGGGGTGATGCTCTGGATACTGGTCAGGGACATAACGCGTCCTCCTTTTTGGGGTGGTGATTTCCACTTCACGCCGGGCTGCCCTCTCCGTCTTCGGGCCTTTGGTCCCGAATCCACCTCCCCCAGAGGGGGAGACAAGGAAAAACCCGGACAAAAAAAGAAAGAGGGGCGATCCCCTCTTCTTTTTCGTATTAGTTCTCCTGCTGAACCTGGCCGAACACCTTGCCGTCGTAGGTCATGCAGGCCTTGCACAGCCGGTGGGGCAGCCGATACGCGCCGCACTTGGGGCAGGTCGTGACTGCGGGAGCTGCCAGCTTCCAGTTGGCACGCCGCTTATCCCGTCTCTGCTTAGAGACTTTACTCTTCGGAACCGCCATTTCGAGACACCTCCTTGGTGATGCCCTCTCGGGCACGTGGTTACTACTCAGTTTTTATTAAGTAGCTGCTCGAGAGCGGCCCATCTGGGATCGGCCTGCTTTTTGCACCGGCAGGGCTCCTGGTTCAGGTTCACGCCACAGCCGGGGCAAAGCCCCTTGCAGTCTTCTGAGCATAGATGTTTTGTGTCCATATCAAGGACAAAGGCTGTGTAGGCCAAATCACCGACGTCGATCTCGCCGTCGTCCAGAAGAACGATCTCACCGTCTTCTTCCCCCTCCAGCTCTTCCGCCAGAAGGAAAGACAGCCTGACAGCCTTCTCCCGGCTGAATCTGCCCATACACCGGTCACAGGTCAGGTCCAGAACAGACTTGGCCTCCCCCTCCAGCACCAGAACGTCGGCGATGTTTTTCACACTGCCGCTCACCTGGACAGGACGGGTAATGGGGTACTCCCCAAAGAACTCCTCCTGGGTCAGATCAAGAGAAAATTCGAAGGGAACACTGGCACCGGGCACATGGATGATTTCTCGAAGATTCAGTCGCATAGCACAATCCTCACATGGTACGGAAAGCATTTTACCAAAAAACATGGCGCTTGTCAAATACTTTCTTCATTTTTTTCAAATCTATGGTATAATGGCTTCTGTCAGAGCCACCTCATGTAGTATACACTGGAAAACCCCCGGTGACAAGTGGCTGGAACGAGAAAAGATTCGGAAAGGTTGGCAAATCTATGCGGGAATTTACCATCGGCCCCAACGACGCGGGCCAGCGGCTGGACCGCTGGCTGAGCAAAACCCTCCCCCTGCTCCCTGCGCCCCTGGCGCAGAAGTATATCCGCATCAAGCGGGTCAAGCGCAACGGCAAGGGGGCCAAGCGGGACGACCGGCTGGTGAAGGGGGACGTGCTCCAGCTCTACATCAACGACGAGTTCTTCGACGCCCCCACTCCGGAAAATGCCTTCCTGTCGGTGTTCAAGCCCCAGCTGGACATTGTCTATGAGGACGAAAACCTGCTGCTGGTGAACAAGCGGCCGGGGATCGTGGTTCACCCCGACGAGCACGAGCGGGTGAACACCCTCATCACCCACATCCAGGCCTACCTTTATCAGAAGAAGGCGTGGTCCCCCTACTGGGAAAACTCCTTTGCCCCCGCCCTGTGCAACCGGATCGACCGGAACACCGGTGGCATCGTCATCGCCGCCAAAAACGCCGAGACCCTGCGGATCATGAACCAGAAGATCAAGGACCGGGAGATTGAAAAGTCCTACCTCTGCGTGGTGCTGGGCTCCATGAACCCAACCGAGGGCAAGCTGGAAAACTTCTTATTAAAGGATGAGGCCAAAAAGCAGGTCTCCGTCCACAAGCGCCCCGTGGAGGGTGGACGCACCGCCGTGACCCTCTACCGGACCCTGGCCAAACGGAACGGGCTGTCCCTCATGGAGTGCCGCCTGATTACCGGCCGGACCCACCAGATCCGGGCCCAGTTCGCCGCCGCCGGCCACCCCCTGCTGGGAGACGGCAAGTACGGCCGGGAGCGGGAGAACAAAAAGTGGGGCCGCACCTCCGGCCAGGCCCTGTACTCCTACAAGCTGTCCTTCCCCTTCCCTACGGACGCCGGGTGCCTGGAAGGGCTGCGGGGCAGAACCTGGACAGTGACCGACGTGGACTTCGTCCAGACCTATTT
>JAEDJB010000101.1 GCA_016296565.1 Oscillospiraceae bacterium | reverse complement strand
CTTAATGAAACAGAAGAACAGGAGGAACATCATGTCCTATCCCTATACCCCCTTGCTCCAGCCCCTGAAGATCGGCGGGCTGACCATCAAGAACCGGTTCTGCGCCGGGCCTCTCACCCTGCCCTCCCTCCACGGCCCCTTCGGGGAGTTCTCCGCCGACGGGCTGGCCTACTTTGAGGAGCGGGCCAAGGGGGGCTTCGGCCTCATTTACACCGGGGCCTTCCACCCGGACACCCTGGTGGACCCGGTCCACCCTCTGGACAGCAAGCAGCCTTTGAAAGCCCCCAAGACCTTCAAGCGCACCTCCGTGGAGCTGCTGGAACGGCTGGACGCCTACGGGGCCAAAATGCTCCCCCAGGTGTCCATGGGCTACGGCCGCAACGCCGTGGGCTGCTTCTGCCCCTCGGAAATTCCCTACTACCACGACCCTTCCCGCCTGGCCCCTGCCCTCACCAAGGATCAGATCCACCAGAAGATCGACCAGATGATCGCCACCGCTGTGCTGCTCCAGCAGTGCGGCTTTCCGGGCATCGAGGTCCACGCCATGCACTGGGGCTACCTGCTGGACCAGTTCGCCATGACCTTCATGAACCACCGCACCGACGAGTACGGCGGGGACCTGGAAAACCGCCTGCGCTGCGCCAAGGAGATCGTGGAAGGGGTCAAGGCCGCCTGCGGCTCTGACTTCGTGGTGTCCATGCGGCTGGCCCTGAAATCCTACATCAAGGGCTACAACAAGCCCTCCCTCCACGGGGAGGACGAGGTGGGCCGCACCCTGGAGGAGGGGCTGGAGATCTGCCGCCGGCTGGAGGCCTACGGCTACGATGTGCTCAGCGTGGACTTCGGCCAGTACGACTCCTTCTACTACGCCGCGCCCCCCTGCTACATGGAAAAGGGCCGGGTTATCGACCTGGCGGCCCAGGCCAAGCAGGTGGTAAGCATCCCCGTCCTCTGCGGCGGCCGGATGAACGACCCCGACCTGGCGGCGGAGGCCGTCCGGGAGGGGAAGATCGACGGCATTGTGCTGGGCCGTCCCTCCCTGGCTGACCCCGCCTACCCCCAGAAGGTGGAGATGGGATGCGTGGAGGACATCCGCCCCTGCATCGGCTGCAACCAGGGGTGCATCGGCGCGTTGAAGATCGGCCGCCGGGCCGGGTGCGCCGTGAACCCGGAGGCCGCCCGGGAGGCTGCCTTCGGCCTCATCCCCGCGCCGGTGAAGAAGAACGTGCTGGTGGTGGGCGGCGGCGTGTCCGGCATGGAGGCTGCCCGGACCGCGGCTCTCCGGGGGCATACGGTCACCCTCTGCGAGGGGTCGGACCGGCTGGGCGGCTCCCTCATTGCCGCCGGGGCCCATACCTTTAAAAAAGAGCTGAATGAACTGAACGCCTGGTACCAGCGCCAGCTGGACAAGCTGGGGGTCAAAGTGGAGCGGAACACCCTCCTGGACGCCCAGGGGATCAAGGACCGCAAACCCGACGCAGTGGTGCTGGCCCTGGGGGCCGACCCGGTGGTGCCGGAGGTCCCCGGCATCCACAGCGGGAAGGTGTACGACTGCATCACCGCCCTTACCAAAACCCAGGTGCCCGGGGAGCGCATCCTGGTGGTGGGCGGCGGCCTGGTGGGCTGCGAGACCGCCCTGGGGTACGCCCAGGAGGGGAAAACCGTCACCATCGCGGAGGCTTTGCCGGATATCCTCTCCGCCGGGATTCCCGTGCCGGAGATGAACGGGCAGATGCTCCGGGACCTGCTGGAGGAGGCCGGGGTGCAGATCAGAACCGGCTGCCGCCTGGCCGCGGTCACGGAGACCGGGGCGGTGGTTGCTGGCCCCAGCGGGGAGGAAACCATCCCCGCCGACAGCGTGGTGCTGGCGGTGGGCTTCCGGCCCCGTCCCTCCCTGGCTTCCCAGCTTGCCGGCGCGGGGATGGAACTCTACCAGGTGGGCGACGGCAGCCGGGTGGGCAGCGTCATGACCGCCGTGGGCACAGGGTACACCGTGGGACGGAAGGTGTAACACGGCTGATGGCGGCGGATAACTTGCCTGGTCTCGTCGTACCGATCCCGATTGGTCCTCCCAGGTGACACCTCTCCACCGCTTCGCGGTCCCCCTCCCCTCTAAAGGGGAGGCATTGCGCAGAGGCTCCCCTGGAGAGGGGAGCTGGCAGCCGAAGGCTGACTGAGGGGTGCTGCCCTGAGACGATCTCTTCGGGAGCGCTGACGGGGTACTGCGGCGGAGAACCGCCCTGGTCTCGTCGTACCGATCCCGATCCCTCCCCTTCAAATGGGAGGCGTTGGGGGCGGAGCGTTCAACACATTCTCCAAAACAAGGACGGAAAACCGGGGGTTTTCCGTCCTTTGCTGTCTTGACAAAGGGGGACAGGCACCCGTATAATGGAGAAAAATGATAGAGGCGCGGCGCTCATCAGTACCCTCCGGACCCGGCAGGACAACCGGGGAGGGGAAAGGGATCGCCGCCGAAGGGGTCCTTTCGGGTGCCTGTCCGGAGGACAACCTGGGCCGTCAGAGAACATCTGCCGGACTGCCATTGCCAAAATGGAGCGCTATCATGGGAAAACACCCCTGTTTGTTTTGCCGTGAGTCCGCCCGGATTCATGGCTTTTTGATTGACAAACAAAAAATGAAAAGAAATGAGGAAACCAACATGAAAAAGATCCTTGCCCTGACTCTGGCACTGGTCTTTGCCCTGGGCCTGTGCGCCTGCGGCAGCCAGACCGAAGAACCCACCGAACCCGAAGGCACCGAAGCCGCCGAGACCACCGAAGTGGCCAGCGGCGTGGAAGACGGCGTGCTCACCGTTGCCATGGAGTGCAACTACGCTCCCTACAACTGGTCCCAGCCCGACGACTCCAACGGCGCTGTGCCCATCAAGGACTCCAACGAGTATGCCAACGGCTACGACGTGATGATGGCCAAGAAGCTCTGCGAAGCCAACGGCTGGGAGCTGGAGATCGTCCGTCTGGACTGGGACTCCCTGGTCCCCGCTGTCCAGGCCGGCACTGTTGACGCCGTTATCGCCGGTCAGTCCATGACCGCTGACCGCGCCGAGATGGTGGACTTCGCCGGTCCTTACCTGTACGCCTCCATCGTCTGCGTCACCAAGGCTGACAGCCCCCTGGCCCAGGCCACCGGCATCAGCGAGCTCACCGGCACCTGCACCAGCCAGATCGGCACCATCTGGTACGACACCTGCCTGCCCCAGCTGTCTGAGAACGAGGGCATCCAGATCCAGACCGCCGCTGAGTCCGCTCCCGCCATGCTGATGGCTCTGGAGACCGGCACCGTGGACTTCATCTGCACCGACATGCCCACTGCCCAGGGTGCTCTGATCGCTTATCCCGACATGGTCATCCTGGACTTCTCCGACACCGACGATACCTTCCAGGTTTCTGAGGAGGACATCAACATCGGCATCTCCGTCATGAAGGGCAACACCGTCCTGAAGGACGCTCTGGACGCCGTTCTGTCCACCATGACCGCCGACGACTTCAACGACCTCATGGCAGAGGCCACCGCCATCCAGCCCATCGCTGAGTAAGCTGTCCGGCAACAACAGAAAGAAACTCTCAAAGGCGAGAGGGCGCAGTCCCTCTCGCCTTGTCCCCTATTTTGATTGATCGCGGAAAGGAGCGTGCCTGCCATGGATAAACTGCTTATGCTTGCCACAGACGTCTCCACCCTCTGGGGCAAGTACAGCTCGATGTACTTCAGCGGCATCAAGAACACCCTGCTGCTGGCCATCATCGGCACCGTCATCGGCTGTCTCATCGGCTTCGTATGCGGCATCTTGCAGACCATCCCCTACACCAAGAACGACCACATTGTGAAACGCTTTATCATCAAGCTGGTGCGGGTTATTGTGCGGATCTATGTGGAGGTTTTCCGGGGCACCCCCATGATCCTCCAGGCGGTGTTCATCTACTTCGGCCTGCCCTATTTCACGGATTTGAAATGGACCAGTATCTGGGTGGTGTCCATCCTGGTGGTCTCCATCAACACCGGCGCCTACATGGCCGAGTCCGTCCGGGGCGGCATCATCTCCGTGGACCCGGGCCAGACCGAAGGGGCCAAGGCCATCGGCATGAACCACGTCCAGACCATGGTCCACGTGATCCTGCCCCAGGCCATCCGGAACATCATCCCCCAGATCGGCAACAACTTCATCATCAACATCAAGGACTCCTCCGTGATGTTCATCATCGGCTTCACCGAGTTCTTCGCCACCCACAAGGGCGTGGTGGGCGCCACCTACAAATACTTCCCCTCCGCGGCCATTGAGATGGTGGGCTACCTGTGCATGACCCTCATCGCCTCCTTCCTCCTGCGGCTGCTGGAGAAGAAGATGGACGGCTCCGACAGCTACGAGCTGGTCCAGGCCGACTCCCTCACCATGACCGCCGGCAACTACAACCACCCCGGCCGGGGCACCCCCTTTGACGAGCGCAACCCCGAGGCGGTGAAGAGCATCCTCCGGGAGGAGCTCCGCCGCCAGGCCGAGCGGGACGAGGCCATCCGCCAGGGCGAGCGGGCGGAGACCCGCCGGCAGAACGCCGCCGGCGACCACGACCAGAGAGGAGGACGCTGACATGAAAGAAATTCTGCGGGTCAACCACCTCTCCAAGTCCTTCGGCTCCCACCAGGTGCTGAAAGACATCGACTTCACCGTGAGCAAGGGCGACGTGACCTCCATCATCGGGGCCTCCGGCTCCGGCAAGTCCACCCTCCTCCGGTGCATTAACCTCTTGGAGATCCCCACCAGCGGGGAGATCCACTTCCAGGGGGAGAACATCCTCTCCCGGAAGGGGGGCGCCGCCGCCTACCGGTCCAAGGTGGGCATGGTGTTCCAGTCCTTTAACCTGTTCAACAACATGTCCGTGCTGGATAACTGCATCGTGGGCCAGACCAAGGTGCTGAAAAAGCCCAAGGAGGAAGCCCGGGAGCAGGCCATGAAGTACCTGACCAAGGTGGGCATGGCCCCCTACATCAACGCCCGGCCCCGGCAGCTCTCCGGCGGCCAGAAGCAGCGTGTGGCCATCGCCCGGGCCCTGGCCATGGACCCGGAGGTGCTGCTCTTTGACGAGCCCACCTCCGCCCTGGACCCGGAAATGGTGGGCGAGGTGCTCTCCGTCATGCGGGACCTGGCCGCCGACGGCCTGACCATGCTGGTGGTCACCCACGAGATGGCCTTCGCCCGGGACGTGTCCAACCACGTGGTGTTCATGCGGGACGGCGTCATCTGGGAGGAGGGCTCCCCCGAGCAGATCTTCACCGACCCCCAGCGGGACGAAACCAAGGACTTCCTCTCCCGCTTTATGGAACGATAACACGCAAAAGCGCCCCTTTTCCAAGGGGCGCTTTTATGGTATAATACGAACCTCCGGGCGTGCCATACTAAACAAAAGCAGCTTCGCGAAAAGCGAGGCCCGGAAACTACCAAAGAAAAGGAACGAGATACCATGCTGAAAACCTACGATGCGGCAATCCTCGGCTGCGGCGAGGCCGGGATTTACGCCGGATACGAGCTGGTCCGCCGCAACCCCGGCCTGCAGGTCCTGATTGTGGACCAGGGGCCGGACATCTACCACCGGAGCTGTCCCATTGTGGCCGGGAAAACCCGGTCCTGTATCCAGTGCAAGGTCTGCCACACCATGTGCGGCTTCGGCGGCGCAGGGGCCTTCTCCGACGGCAAGTTCAACTTCACCACCGCCTTCGGCGGCTGGCTCACGGACTTCATGCCGGAAAAGGAGGTCATGGATCTCATTGACTATGTGGACCAGATCAACACCGCCCACGGCGCCACCCAGGAGGTGTTCTCCACGGAGACCCCCGCCGCCCAGGCCCTGCGGAAAAAGGCCCTGGAGCACGACCTCCACCTGCTCAGCGCCCGGGTGAAGCACCTGGGCACGGAGAACAACCTGCGCATCCTCACCAACATCTACGAGGACCTGCGGGACAAGATCACCTTCCGGTTCAACACCCCCGTCTCCGCCATCCGCAGGGGGGAGGACGGCTACTTCCTGGACACCGCCGACGGGGACCAGTTCCTGGCCAAGTACCTGATCGCCGCGCCCGGCCGGTCCGGGGCGGAGTGGTTTGCCGGCCAGTGCCGCCAGCTGGGCCTGCCCATGCGGAACAACCAGATCGACATCGGCGTGCGGGTGGAGCTGCCCGCCCTGGTCTTTGAGCACATCACCAGCACGGTGTACGAGTCCAAGCTCATCTACCGCACCAAGCAGTACGGGGACCAGGTGCGCACCTTCTGCATGAACCCCTACGGCCACGTGGTGGCGGAGAACGTGGAGGGGATCAACACGGTGAACGGCCACAGCTACGCTGACCCCAAGCTCCAGAGCGAGAACACCAACTTCGCCCTGCTGGTGTCCAACCGGTTCACCGAGCCCTTCGACGAGCCCTACCGGTATGGCAAGCACATCGCCTCCCTGTCCAACATGCTGGCCGGGGGCGTGCTGGTCCAGCGGTTCGGGGACCTGGTGAAGGGGGTGCGCAGCAACCAGCACCGGATGAGCAAGTCCACCACCCGGCCTACCCTCACCGCCGCCATCCCCGGGGACCTGTCCCTGGCCCTGCCCAAGCGGCAGCTGGACGACATCATCGAGATGATTTACGCCCTGGACAAGCTGGCCCCGGGCACCGCCAACTACGACACCCTGCTCTACGGGGCGGAGGTGAAGTTCTATTCCGCCCGTCTGGAGCTGTCCAGCGACCTGGAGACCAGCCTGCCCAACTTCTTCGCCGCCGGCGACGGCGCGGGCATCACCCGGGGGCTGGCCCAGGCCGGGGCCTCCGGCGTCCGTGCCGCCCGGGC
>JAEDJB010000100.1 GCA_016296565.1 Oscillospiraceae bacterium | reverse complement strand
GGCCGGTGATGGGGATGGCCCGGATGGCGCCGCTCTCCAGATAGGCGTCCCCCTGAGCCATGAACCGGGGGAAGAGGGCCACCTGGTCGGACTGGGAGATCATCTGCTTTATGGAGTCCAGATCGTCGGTCCAGAAAGACACCGCCGGGTGGGGCTGGTTCTGAAAGACCTCCATGAGCCCGCCGTTGTCCTGGCGGAACTCATCCAGAAAGCCAATGTGGGTCTGGGCCTGCACCTGCTGCCAGGTCACCGAATCCTGGCCCCAGAGGGGGGAGGACTTTCCTGCATACAGCAGGTACTCGTCCTGAAAAAGCGGGGTGTAGGCCAGCTCCCGGAAGGCGTTCAGAAAGTCTCCCTTCACAACAATCCCGATGGCGGCGGTTCCCGAGGAGACGCTGCTGGCAATCTTCCGGCTCTCCCCGGTGGAGACCGACAGGGTGATCCAGGGATGGGTCTGCCGCAGGGCCTGGAGCACCGCGGTGAGCACCCGGTGGTGAAAACCGGGGATGCACTGGAGGGCGACTGTTCCGGCCACGTTCTGGCCCTTGGCGGCGGCTACCAGCTCGCTCTGGGCCTGGAAGATGGCTTCCGCCTTTTCCAGGGCCAGCCGGCCAAGCTCCGTGGGCTCCACGCCGGTGTTGGTGCGGGTCAGGAGGGGAGCGCCCAGTTCCTGCTCCAGCCTGGAGATGGCGCCGCTGAAGGAGGACTGAGAGATGTAGTTCTGCTTGGCGGCGACGGAGATGGAGCGGTATTTTACCGCCTCCTGAAAGTAGTAAAGCTGTTCCAGTTTCATATGTTTTACCTCTTTTCCGGGTCTCATTGCGGCATATAAACCAATTAACAAAATGAGTTAATAGGGTTATAAAGAAAAGATCCTGCCTTGTCAAATAGAATTTGTATCAGGAGGTTTCATCCATGGCAGTAGATTACGCGGCGCTGAAAGCCGGCGGCTTTATGCGTCAGAAACAGAAAAACACCTTTTCCCTCCGGCTGCGGGTGGTGGGGGGAACCCTCACCACAGAGCAGCTGAGCACCATCGTGGCGGTGGCCAAAAAGTACGGCCATGACTATGTCCACCTGACCTCTCGTCAGGGGGTGGAGATCCCCTTTATTAAGTTGGAGGACATTGAAGAGGTGAAGGCCGCCCTGGCGGCGGGCGGGGTCTCTCCCGGCGTTTGCGGCCCCAGAGTGCGGACGGTCACCGCCTGCCAGGCGGGCAAATGCTGTCCCAGCGGCTGCATTGACGCCTATGCCATCGCCCAGGGGCTGGACCAGCGGTACTTCGGCCGCCAGCTGCCCCACAAGTTCAAGTTCGGCGTCACCGGCTGCCAGAACAACTGCCTGAAGGCAGAGGAGAACGACGTGGGCGTGAAAGGCGGCATGACCCTGAACTGGGTGGAGGAGGACTGCATCTCCTGCGGCGTGTGCGAAAAGGCCTGCCGCCGGAAGGCCATCACCATGGAGGACGGGAAGATCATCATCAACGACGATCTGTGCAACTACTGCGGCCGCTGCGTCACCGCCTGTCCCACCAACACCATGGAGGGAACCCCTGGCTATCTGGTCTACTTCGGCGGGACCTTCGGCAACGACATCCAGAAGGGAACGGACCTGGTCCCCATCCTTCGGGATGAGGAGACGCTGTATCGGGTGACCGACGCGGCCATTGACTATTTTGCAGAAAACGCCAAGCCCGGAGAGCGCTTTGCCAAGACGCTGGAGCGCCTGGGCTGGGACGAACTGAGAGAAAAAGTGAAGGAGGCTTATCATGGCTGAGTTTGATGTGAAAGAACGGGTGGATATCACCGATGTGGTCTGCCCTGTGACTTTTGTGAAGGCGAAGGTCGCCCTGGAGGAGTTGGAGGACGGAGAGATCCTGGCCGTCCACATGAACGATGGGGAACCGGTGCAGAACGTCCCCCGAAGCATCAAGGAGGACGGACACCAGATCCTGAAGCTTATCGACAATGGGGACAGCACCTATGACCTCATCGTGAGAAAGGTGGAGGACTGACATGGCGGAAACCCTGAACACCGAGACCTTTGCCCCCTTTTTAAAGGAGCACCCGGTGGTCCTGGCGGACTTTTACAAGGATGGCTGTGTGGCCTGCCGCCGGATTGCCCCCCTGCTGGCCCAGGTGGAGTCGGCCCAAGCCGGGCAGACGGCCCTGGCCCGGGTGAACACCTCCAGCAACCTGGCGCTGGCCCAGCAGTATGAGATCGAGGCCACCCCCACCCTGATCCTGTTCCGGGACGGCCTGGAGGTTTCCCGCCACAGAGGGGTCATCACCAAGGATGAACTGGACAAATTTCTGGAAGAAGCCCTTTAACGATACTTAACTTGAGAAATGAGGAATGCAATATGACCATTACCGTAGCAGGCAATAAGAAGGACTATCCCGAGGGGCTCACCGTGGGCCAGCTCATCCAGGCAGAGAATGTGGAGACCCCTCTGTACGTTACCGTCTCCCTGAACGACGAATTTCTGGATAGCGCCGTCCGGGATGAAACCGTCCTGAAGGACGGGGACGAAGTGGAGTTTCTGTACTTCATGGGAGGTGGCTGCTGATGGCGTTTACCAACGAACAGCTGGAGCGGTACTCCCGGCAGATTATTTTAAAGGAGATTGGCGTCAAGGGGCAGAAGAAGCTCTTAAACGCCAAGGTCCTGATCATCGGCGCCGGCGGTCTGGGCGCGCCGGCGGCCATGTACCTGGCTGCCGCCGGGGTGGGCACCATCGGCATCGCCGACGCGGACGTGGTGGACCTGTCCAACCTCCAGCGGCAGATCATCCACGCCACTCCCGACCTGGGCAAGCCCAAGGTGGAGTCTGCCAGGGAGTCCATGCAGGCCATCAACCCGGAGGTGGTGGTCCACACCTACCACACCTTCGTGGCGGCGGACAACATTGCCGATCTGGTGAAGGACTATGATTTCATCATCGACGGCACGGACAACTTCCCGGCCAAGTTTCTCATCAACGACGCCTGCGTCATGGCGGAAAAGCCCTTCTCCCACGCGGGCATCCTCCGGTTCGGCGGCCAGCTTATGACCTATGTGCCGGGCCAGGGTCCCTGCTATCGCTGCGTGTTCGAGAATCCGCCCCCCAAGGACGCGGTGCCCACCTGTAAGCAGGCTGGGGTCATCGGGGCCATGGCCGGCGTCATCGGGTGCCTCCAGGCTCTGGAGGCGGTGAAGTACATTACCGGTGCCGGAGAACTGCTCACCGGAAAGCTGCTGACCTACGATGCCCTCACCATGAAGTTCCGCACGGTGAAGCTGCCCAGGAATCCCCGCTGCGCCGTGTGCGGGGAGCACCCCACCATCACGGAGCTGATCGACTACGAGCAGGCGGAGTGCGAGGGCTTATGATTACAGTAAAACGCGAAGATTACGAGGCCATTCTGGCCCACGCCCGGGCCTGCCTGCCGGAGGAGGCCTGCGGCCTCATCGGCGGGACCATTGACCCGGCGGGGAACAAGAAGGTGGAGAAGGTGTATCTGCTGGAAAACACCGACCACAGCAACGAGCACTTCACCCTGTCCCCCCAGGCCCAGCTGGCGGCGGTGAAGGACATGCGGGCCAACGGTTACACGCCCCTGGGCAACTGGCACAGCCACCCGGAGTCCCCCTCCCGTCCCAGCCAGGAGGATAAGCGCCTGGCCTACGACAGCAAGGCCAGCTACCTGATCCTGTCCCTCCAGGACCAGGACGCACCGGTTCTCAATTCCTTCCACATTGAGAACAACGAGGCAGAGAAAGAGGAGCTGGTCTATGTCTGACAGCTATGAGCTTCTCATCATCGGCGGCGGTCCCGCAGGTCTGACCGCCGCCATTTACGCGGCCCGGGCAGGCCTGCGCTTTGCCCTGGTGGAGCTGGACGGCTGGGGGGGCGGGCAGATCAGCGCCGCCCTCCAGGTGAATAACTATCCGGGCCTTCCCGGCATCACGGGGGCCGAGCTGGGGGAGCGCATCCGCCAGCAGGCCCTGGACCTGGGCACCGAGATTCTCTGGGGCCAGGTCAGCCGGATCACCAGGGAGAACGGAATCTTTTTGGTGGAGACCGAGGAAGGGGAGACCTTCCGGGCCAAGGCAGTGATCACCGCCCTGGGGGCCTCTCCCGCCAAGCTGGGGGTTCCCGGGGAGGAAAAGGCCGGCGTCTCCTACTGCGCCGTGTGTGATGGGGAGTTTTACGCCGGCAAGCCGGTGGCTGTCATCGGCGGCGGAGACGCGGGGGTGGAGGACGCCCTCTACCTGTCTAACATCTGCCCCCAGGTGACCCTGCTCCTCCGTCGGGACGTGTTCCGGGCGGCCCAAAGCCGGGTGAAGCTGCTGGAGGAAAGGTCAAACGTCACCATTCTGCGCAAAACCCAGGCCCTGGAGCTTCGGGGCGAAGGCAGAGTCACAGGGATTCGGACCGTTTCCGAAGAAACTGAGGGAGATCTTCCCTGCCAGGGGGTGTTCATCGCCGTGGGCACCCGTCCCGCCACCGAATGTCTGGCAGGCTTTCCCGGCCTGCTGGACGAGGACGGATATATCCTGGCGGGGGAGAGCGGAGAGACCGGGATTCCCGGCCTGTTCGCGGCGGGAGACGCCCGGAAAAAGCCCCTCCGCCAGGTCACCACGGCGGTGGCAGACGGGGCCAACGCGGCGACCTCTGCCGCGGCCTACCTGCAAAAAATACGTACGGAGGAATAAACCATGAGACGAACAGCTCTGGCTCTTCTGCTGGGGACGCTGCTCCTGCTGACGGCCTGCGGAACCACGAAAGGGGAGACCGAAAGTGCCCAGGGGGAAACCATCACCGTGACCGACGACCTGGGCCGCACGGTAGAGGTTCCTTACCATCCCCAGCGGGTGGCCCCCCTCATCGGCAGCTTTGCCCATGTGTGGAGCCTGGCCGACAGCGCCGATACCATCGTTGCCACTGCGGACGACGCCTGGACCAGCTTTGATTTGGGGCTGGGAGAGGACGTAGCCAACCTGGGCGGGGTGAAGGAAATCCAGCTGGAGACCCTCATCGCGGCAGAGCCGGAGCTGATCTTGGCCAGCACCAACACAGAGGTAGACGTGGAGCTGCTCTCCACCTTTGAGGAGCTGGGCTATCCCGTCCTCTACTTCCAGGTGGACGGCTTCGAGGAGTACCTGCACATGCTGGACATCTGCACCCAGATTTCCGGCAAGCCGGAAAACTATGAACAGTATGGCACCCAGGTCCAGGCCCAGGTGGAGGAGGCCGTCGCCCTGCAGGACGGCAGCCAGCCGTCGGTGCTCTACATCCGGGCCACCGGCTCCAGCTGCAAGGCCAAGGGCAGCGAGGGAACGGTGCTGGGGGAGATGCTGGCGGCCCTGGGCTGCCGCAACATTGCCGACAGCGACGACTCCCTGCTGGAGGACCTGAGCCTGGAGGCCATCATCTCCGGGGACCCGGACTACATCTTTATTGTCTACCAGGGCTCTGACCCCACGGACGCGAAGAATCTGCTGGACGAGACCCTGCTCTCTAACCCCGCCTGGTCCACCATGCGGGCGGTGGAGGAGGGCCGGTCCATCGTCCTGGAGCATAAGCTCTACAATCTGAAACCCAACGATCAATGGGGGACCGCCTATGACCAGCTTGCCCAGATCCTCTATGGGGAGGAAACAGCGGAATAAACAGCGCAGGATCACCGCTCTTCTGGCGGCGGTGGTCCTGCTTTCCGCTGGTATGAGCCTGTGCCTGGGCCCGGTTCCGGTGCCGCTGGCCGACGTGGTCTCTGTGCTGCTGGGTAAGCAGACCGGGACCGTAGCCGCCCGGATCGTGCTCTACTCCCGTCTGCCCCGCACCCTGGGGTGCCTGCTCACTGGGGCGGCTTTGGCGGTGGCCGGTGCGGTGATCCAAAGCGTGCTGGCAAACCCCTTGGCCGCCCCCAACGTGATCGGGGTCAACACCGGCGCGGGGCTGGCGGTAACCGCCCTCAGCGCCCTGATCCCCGGATCGGCGGCGCTGGCTCCGGTGGCGGCCTTTGGGGGGGCTCTGGCAGGGGTGCTGGTGGTGCTGCTCATGGGCGAGCGCACCGGCGCCTCCCGGCTGACCCTGGCGCTGGCGGGCATCGCGGTCTCGGCGGTGTTTTCCGGGGCGGTGGATCTCATCGTTACCCTGGAGCCGGACGCCCTCAGTGCCTACGCGGACTTCCGCATCGGCGGCTTTTCCAGCGTGACCATGGGGAAGGTGGGTCCCGCCGCCGGGGTCATTGCCGCGGGCCTTGCGGGGGTGCTCCTGCTGACGCCCCAGATGGACCTGCTGGCCCTGGGCACGGACACCGCCCGGAGCTTAGGCCTGCGGGTGCGCCCGGCCCGGGTGCTGCTGCTCACCGGGGCGGCGGCTCTGGCCGGGGCGGCGGTGAGCGTTGCGGGCCTTCTGGGGTTTGTGGGGCTCATCGTCCCCCACGGGGCCAGAAAGGCGGCGGGGGGAGAGAGCCTCCCCCTGGTGGCCCTTTCCGCCCAGGGAGGCGCGGCCTTCGTGACCCTGTGCGACCTGCTGGCCCGGACCCTGTTCGCCCCCTACGAGCTGCCGGTTGGGGTGGTGCTGTCCTTCCTGGGCGGCCCCTTCTTCCTGTGGCTGATTCTCCGGCAGAGAGGAGGGGGAGCCCGTGCTTGAACTGTCCCATGTTTTCTGCCAGTACGCCGGGCGGGAGGTGCTGCGGGATGTGACCCTCTCCTTCCCCCCGGGGCAGGTGCTGGGGCTGGTGGGCCCCAACGGCAGCGGAAAGAGCACTCTTCTGAAAACCGCCCTGGGCATCCAGCCCAGAAGCGGGGGAACCATTTCCCTGGACGGAACCTCCCTGGACCGGCTGCGTCCCAAGGAGATCGCCCGCCAGGTGGCCTACCTGCCTCAGTTTCGCAGCGTGCCGGACATCACGGCCTGGCGGCTGGTGCTCCACGGGCGGTTCCCCCACCTGGGCTATCCCCGGCGGTACC
>JAEDJB010000099.1 GCA_016296565.1 Oscillospiraceae bacterium | reverse complement strand
TCGTCCAGGCTCTGGTAGCTCTGGTCCACGATGTCTGCCGCCAGCCCCAGCTGGTGCTCGCTGGTGCCGGGGGCAGCCACATACCGGGCGGCTTCCCGCTGGGCGTCTTCCTGGGAATACCCCTGAGTCAGGAGTTTGTCCACCTGGGCGGAAAACAGACGCTCTTGCTTCTCCCAGGTGCGGTAGGCCGAGCACACCACCGGGGACAGACCCGCTGCCCGGCAGGCCTCCAGCATGGCGTTCAGAGCGGGGACGCACCGCTGGTCCAGGGACAGGCCGTTGTCCAGCTGGGCCAGCTCCGGCTGATTGCCCGCTTGCATGGGATGCTGGGCGTTCACCAGGACCAGCCGCCAGTCGTTGGGGTCCGCCGTCTGCTCCGAAGCCGGGGCAATCTGGGGGTCCGGGTCCGGCGGATTCCTGAAGCCCAGGACCATGAGAACCCCGGCGGCAGCCAGGAACAGAAGAAGAAAGGGGCGCACACGGGTGCGAAACATGACCGATCACCTCACAATTTGGTGTGATCAGTCTACGGCCGGGCGTCCTCTGTTTGGCATCCCGGCGGCATCGGAACGGCATCAATTATCCTGGGCGTTGAACAGCAGGTCCCCGGCGGCAGTGGCGGAGAGGGGAACTGTCAGCTTTTCGCTGGCGGCGTTCACCAGCAGAAGCTGCCAGCTGCCGTTGCTGACGGCCAGGGCCTGGGCAGAGGAGAGCTGGTAATAGTCCCGGCAGAAACCAGCCAGCAGGTCGGCCAGACCCTGGGACAGGTCTACAACCACATAGTTGTCCTTCCGGGCGCTGGCAGAATCGGAATAGGTGTAGGTAAAGGAGAGCATCAGTCCCAGGTCGTCGTCTACCAGCAGGGTCAAGCGTTCTCCCTCTGTGGTGGCGAGAACGGCTTTCCAGATGAGGGCAGCGCGCCCTTGGGAGGTGGCGGATGCAGTCCAGCTGTTACTGTCGGAATCATATTGGACGGTATCATACCGCGCGGTGACCAGAAAGGGGTGGAGGTTTTGCAGGAACCACCGGTCTGAGGCAAAGATCGTCAGATTTTTATAGCTTGCCAGGGTATTCAGGGTATCTGTGACCAGAGCGGCTGCCTCTTCCTGGCTGTGCCGGGTGGTGGCAGTGGTGAGAGCGACCATGGAGGGGTCCCCGGAGACCAGCGCAAGCCGCTGAAACAGGTCGGCCTCGGCGTCCAGCCGCACCTGGGGGGCCTCATACCGGAGCAGCTCCCCCTGGTTCTGGCGGTCCTGCCAGCCGGTCACCAGCCAGGGAAGGGTAAAGCCCAGGAGAATGGCGGCCCCGGCGGCCAGGGTCAGAAGGAGGGTGAGAAGTCGCTTCATGGTCTGCCTCCTTCCAGCCGGGCAACAGCCAGAGTGCCTTGCCCCGGCGCGCTTTCAAAGGTGAGGGCGCCCCCGTGGAGCCTTACAATCCGGTCGCACAGGGCCAAGCCCAACCCTGCGCCTCCCTGGGCCCGGGACCGGGCCTTGTCCACCCGATAAAAGGCCTCGGTGAGGTGCGCCAGAGCCTCCGGCGGCATCCCCCGGCCGTTATCCCGGACGGAGAGGACGCAGCCGGTCTCCGTCATGGCGCAGGAGAGAAGGATTCGTCCCCCGTTCTCCAATGCCTTCCGGCTGTTGTCCAGCAGGTTCAGCACCAGGGAGCGCACCAGGTCGGGCTCCAGCAGGCAGATGCCCTCCTTCAGGTCCAGGGTGAGGGCGATGCCATGCTCGGCCCAGGCGGAGATCAGGGGAGCGGTCAGCTCCCGAAGAAGGGACGCGGGGGAGACGGGGACCAGAGCCGGGGCCTGGTGGTCGGCCAGAAAGAGCTCCAGAAGCTTAAGGGACAACCGCTCCAGCCGCTTCCCCTCGGAGAAAATGTAGTGGGCGGCCTCCCCCTGCTCCTCCGGGGAGAGGGTCCCCCGGCGGAGGAGATCTGCGTAGCCGATGATGGAGGTCATGGGAGTTTTCAGCTCGTGGGTGAAGCTGCGGAGGAACCGGTCCTGGCCCTCCATGGCGGCGGTGAGGGCGGCCACGTGCTCCTCCTGCCGCTGAGCCATGGCGTCAAACTCCCGGGCCAGCTGGCCGATCTCGTCCCCGGTCCGGATGTTGGCCCGGCTGGAGAGATCCCCCTCCGCCAGGCGCCGGGCGGTTTTGGAGAGCCTGTCCAGGGGGCGGGTGAGCACCCAGGCGGCGCTGTAGGACAGGGCGGCGCAGATCACCAGCAACCCTGCCGCCACCTTCCCGTAGACAGACAGCTGCTGCTGCCGGGTCTCGTAAATGGGGGTAATGTCGTAAGCCGCCGAGAGCACCAGCCGCTGTCCCGCTGCCGACAGCTGGCCGGTGAGCTGGAGATACCGCCTCTTTTCGTGGAGGAGGGCCGTAATGGCGCACTGATCCTGCTCCACTGTTACGGACTGGAAGGACTGGGCCGCCTCACCCGTCTGGTAGAGAACCGACTCTCCCGCCGTCAGCCGCAGGGCTGACCAGGAGACCATCTCCTGCCCGGCCAGCTGCTCCAGACCCTGGGACACATCCTGGGGGTTCTGCCACCCCTCCACCTGGCCCACCAGCTGGAGGGTGCGCAGGAGCAGGTCATAGGCGGTCTGGGCGGCGGCCTGCTCCCGGTCCAGGGCGCTATGGAAGGACAGGGAGATGAGGGCGCAGCTGCCCCCGCCGAACAGGAGAGCCAGCAGGCAGACCATGCAGACCACCACTTTGCGTCGAAACTTCATGGGGAGACCTCCAGGCGATAGCCTACCTTATTCACCGCCAGCAGGACCCCGTCCCAGCCCACCTTTTTCCGCAGGCGCTGGATGTGCAGGTCCACGGTCTTGCTGCCGTAGGCCAGCTCCCCGCCCCACACCCGTTCGTAGATGGTGTCCCGGTAGAGGGCGGCGTTGGGGTTGCGGAGAAAGAGCAGGAGGAGATCGTACTCCTTGGGGGTCAGGGCAATTTCCTGCCCGTCCCGCCAGACCCGCCGGGCCCGGGGATCGGCCACCAGCCCCGCCAGGGCGATGGTCTCCCCGGTCTTGTGGTACCGGCGGAGCACCGTCTCCACCCGGGCCAGCAGTTCGTCCACGTCAAAGGGCTTTACCATGTAGTCGTCCGCCCCCATCCGCAGGCCCCGCACCCGGTCGGAAACGGCGGACCGGGCGGTGAGGAAGATCACTGGGATTTCCAGGGGGCGGATGTAGTCCATGAGGGCGAAGCCATCGATCCTGGGGAGCATCACGTCCAGCAGCACCAGGTCATAGGCGGGGGTGGTGAGCAGGTCCGCAGCCGCCTCCCCGTCCGGCGCCCAGTCGCAGGTGTGGCCGGCAGTTTTCAGGCTCAGGCGGATGAGATCGGCGATGGGCTGTTCATCTTCGGCAATGAGGATTTTTCCCATGAAACGGCCTCCTTGGTTGCGATAGGTCCAGCATAGCGCCCTTTGGCATCAAAACGGCAACAAAGCCCCCCTGGGGAGGAGGGCTTTGAGTGGCTCAATGGGTGAGGGAGACGGTATAGGGGCCCGCCTGGATGGCGGAGACCTGGTTCACGTCCACCAGGGTGCGGAACTGCTTCTGAGCGCTGGAGCCGCCGCCGCCGGAGGAGGCGTTTGTCTCCATGGGGGTGTCCTGCTGGTCCAGCAGCTGGATGGACCGGATGAAGGTCTGGGGGTCGTCCGAGCGGTCGGACTGATCCCAGAGAGTGACGTTCACGGCGAAGGAGGAGAAGTTGGCGGTGCCCACCATCTTGCCCTCCTCATTCACCAGGTCCACATACTGGATGGGGCCCTGGTTGTCCGGGGTCCAGGTGAAGATCAGATTGGTGTCCACGCCGCCGCTTTCTTCTGTGGAAGGAAAGCCGGTGATCACCAGGGAGACCTCCTGACCCTGGAACACCGCCCGGTCAAAGCCGAAGCTCACCAGGCAGGAAAAAGTGCCATCTTCCGCGGTCTCCTGGCTGGAGGTCTGGGACAGATACCCCATGGCCTTGGCCTCCGCCGGGTCTGTCACAGCCCCTTCGGCCAGCAGGACCTCCGGGGCGGCCAGAGCCTCTGTGTTTGTCCCTTCGGGAAACTCTGCGGTAAAGGAGACATACAGAATCATGCTGTTTCCCAGGGTCTGATTGATGTGAACGCTCACCCCTGACTCCGGGTCGGTGACGGTCTGGCCGATCTCCCGGAGGGAGCCGGCCAGAGTCTCCTGATCCAGAGCGCTGAAGTCCAGGGCGCTGGTGAGGATATCGTCCGGCTGGGCGGCGGCAGGGGAGGAGGTACAGCCGCCCAGGGCCAGGGCGAGGGCCAGGAGAGCGGCGGGAACAAAGAGAATCCGGTGGTTCATAGGGGGCTCCTTTCTCTGTTACTGGAAGGCGCCGGTGTAGTCCCCGGCCTGGATGGTCTGGACGCTGCCGGCGGAAACGGGGGTGTAGACCTGGGCAAAGAACCGGCTGCCGTCAGCATCCCAGCCCAGGGAGGCCGGGAGGGCATTGCCATCGGCGCCCAGAAGGGAGAGGGTGTTTGCAAGGGAGAACCACTGGTCCCCTTCCATGCCGGGAATTTCCAGGGTGAGAAGGAAGGAGGAGAGGGCGGCGCTGCCCACGGTGCTCCCCGCCTGGTCTGTCAGGTTGGCCTGGGCCAAAAACCCTTCGTTCTCCGGGGTCCAGGAGAACACATAGGTCCTTCCGCTGGCGGGACTCTCAATCAGCAGGGACACCGCCTGCCCGGTGAGGGTAGGTTCCCAGAAATCAAAGGCCGCCAGGTAGGTGGTGGTGTCGCTCTGGGTCTGTGCGCCGTTGACGCTGCTGCTTGCCTGACCGGGCAGGTCCTCTGCCTGGCTGGGGTCGGAAACCGCCCCGCTGGCCAGCCGGGCGGTGAAATACTCCGCGGGGTCGGCTTCCCCGGGATAGATCACGTCAAAAATGATATACAGGCTCCGGCTGTCTCCCAGGGTCTGGCGGACATGAATCGTGATGTCCTCCAGGGTGCTCTCCTGGTCGATGGTCTGCACCGCCCGGTCCAGGGCCTCCTGGTCCAGGCCGGACAGGTCAAAGTAGGCGTCGAAGGGAGTCTCCCGGATGGCTTCGGTGGTGGCGGGCTCCGGAGCCGGTTCGGCGGCGGACTGGGGGTCTGCCTCCTCTCCGCCGCAGGCGGCCAGCAGCCCCATGAGGGCCAGGGACAGAACGAAAAGACGGACAGGCTTCATAGCAGTGCTCCTTTCCTTTTTCCCTATCATACCATACCCCGCCCGGCCCTGTAAATGAAAATCCCTCCCGGCCGGGCCGGGAGGGATTTTGGTTTGGCTAAGCAGCTTTGCCGAGCGCTGCGGTGAGAGGATTACTCAGCAGCGTAGGTGCAGTGCAGGAAGTACTTGTAGCCCAGGGGGTTGCTGTAGAAGCCCTGGACGCTGTCATCGAGCATGTAAATGTCGGTGTAGAAGTACAGGGGGCAGATGCAGCCGGTATCCATCAGCATGTCCTCAGCCAGGTGCATCAGGTCATAGCGGGTGGCGTCGTCGGTGCAGGACTTGATGGTGGCGATCAGAACGTCATAGGTCTGGCTCCAGGTACCGTTTTCCACCTTGGTGTCATAGCCGTAGGGAGTCAGGTCCAGGCTGTAAATGGCCAGGGAGGCGTGGTCGCCCTTGCCGTACTGAACGTCGTTGTTGCCGGAGTTGGTGATCCACATATCCAGGAAGGAGATGGGGTCGTTGAAGTCGGCCAGCCAGCCGTTGCGGGCCATGGAGTAGTCGCCGTTCTTACGGGAGTTCAGGAAGGTGTTCCACTCCTGGTTCTCCAGGTTCATGGTGATGCCCACCTGAGCCAGCTGACCCTGGAGGTACTCACCAATGGCCTTGTGGTTGTCGTTGGTGTTGTACAGGTAGGTCATGGTGGGGAAGTCGGTGAACTTGCCGGTGGCCTCGTCGTAGGTGTAGTACTTCTTCAGGATCTCAACAGCCTGGTTGAAGTTGTCGGCGTAAGCGTCGGCAGCCACGTTGTAGTAGCCGGTGTAGCCGTCGTTGTGGCCGGCGGACTCATAGAACTCGGAGCCGTCCTTGTCGGTCATGCCCATGGGCACGAAGGAGGCAGCGGGAACCTCGCCGCCCTGAGCGATCTGCTCGCAGATGTAGTTGCGGTCGAAGAGCAGGCCAACAGCCTGGCGGATCTCAGCCTTGGCGGCTTCAGCCTCAGCACCGGTCAGGTCGGAGCCGGCGGGGAGGATGTCCTCGTTGACGTTCCAGCAGACATAGTAGGTGCCGATCTGGCCTTCCACCACGAACTCGGTGGGATACTCGGTCTTCAGGTTGGCGATCTCGTTGGTGGGGACGTCGTCGATGAGCTGCCAGGTGCCGTTCTGGAAGTTGGTCAGCATGTTGTTGGCGTCGTCGGACAGGTAGTACTGGATGACGTCCATGGTGACGGAGTCAGCATCGTGATAGTTGGGGTTCTTCTCGGTGGTGATCACGCTGTTGTGCTCCCAGCCGGTCATGATGTAAGCGCCGTTGCAGACATAGGTGGAGGGATCGGTGGCCCAGCCTTCGTCGGCAACCACGTCCTCACGGACGGGGAAGTAGGTGGGGAAGGCCAGCAGCTCGTTCCAGTAAGCCACGGCGTTGGACAGGGTGACCTCGATGGTGCGGTCGTCCACAGCCTTTGCGTTCAGCTGGGCGTCGGCGTTGACGAAGTTGCCGTCAGCGTCGGTTTCCCAGATGGCGTCGTAGCCGTCCACCACGTCGAACATGTAGCCATAGTCGGCAGCCAGCTCGGTGGAGGCAGCGCGGTTCCAGGCGAAGACGAAGTCAGCGGCGGTGACGGGCTCGCCGTCGGACCACAGCAGGCCTTCCTTCAGGGTGTAGGTGTAGGTGACGGTGCCGTCCTCGTTGACGACGCCCTCGGGGAGCTCCTCGGCGCAGTCGGCGACGATGACCAGGTTGCCGTCAGCGTCCTGGTCCCACTTGGCCAGGCCGGAGAACAGGTGGTTGATCATGGTTGCGCCGTCCACAGCGCTGTTGAGAGCGGGGTCAATGCAAATTTAATTCAAACTGCCCCCGCCGGAAAAAC
>JAEDJB010000098.1 GCA_016296565.1 Oscillospiraceae bacterium | reverse complement strand
AAAGGAGGTGCCTTATGCCGCCCCAAATTGTTATCATCTGCGGGCCCACCGCCACGGGAAAAACCAAACTGGGGGTGGCGCTGGCCCACCGGCTGGATGGTGAGGTGGTCTCCGCCGACTCCATGCAGATCTACCGGGACATGGCCATCGGCACCGCCCGGCCCACGCCGGAGGAGATGGAGGGGGTTCCCCACCACATGCTGGCGGTGGCCGACCCCAGGGAGAACTACAGCGTGGCCCGGTACGTCCAGGAGGCTTCCGCCTGCGTGGACGACATCCTCCGCCGGGGCAAGCGCCCCATCCTGGTGGGAGGCACCGGGCTGTACATTGACGCCCTCCGGTCCGGCCGGACCTTCTCCGCCTTCCGGCCTGAGAGCGGCCAGCGGGCCAGGCTCCGGGAACGGGCCGCCCGGGAGGGCCTGCCCGCCCTGTGGAAGGAGCTTCAGACCATCGACCCGGAATCGGCGGAAAAGCTCCACCCCAACGACGAAAAGCGCATCCTCCGGGCCCTGGAGGTGTGGTACGAGACGGGAGAGACCATCTCTGCCCACAACAGGCGCACCCAGGCCCTTCCACCACGGTACGAGGCCGCCGTCATCGCCCTCACCTACCGGGACCGGGCGGACCTGTACGCCCGCATCGACCAGCGGGTGGATCAGATGATGGAGCGGGGGCTGGCCCAGGAGGTGAAAGCCCTGCTGGACGCCGGGGTTCCCCGGGACTGCACCGCCATGCAGGCCATCGGCTACAAGGAGCTGGCCGGGGCGGTGGCCGGCGGCGGCGACTTAAAGGCTGCCGCGGAGGAAGTGAAGCTCCGCTCCCGGCAGTACGCCAAGCGCCAGCTGTCCTGGTTCCGCCGGGACAAAGAGGCACACTGGATTCTTTTGGAAAAAAATCCCAATTTTACCGCCGTCGTTCAGGATTCGACGGAATTTCTTCGGGAAAAAGGATTACCATAGACGCATCCCAAAAGATAAAGGAGTGCGTCAATTATGCAGACAGCAATCGCGACACAAACCAGAAAACGCAACTTACAGGACCTACTTCTGTCCAAACTGCGCCGCAGCCGGATGGGGGCCACCGTCTTTTTGGTCAACGGCTTCCAGATCCGGGGGGAAATCCGGGGGTTTGACGCTTTCGTCGTGGTGATTTACAGCGACGGAAAGCAGCAGATGGTGTACAAGCACGCCATCTCCACCATCGTGCCCGAGCGGCCCCTGACCTGGGAGGAGGAGGGCGCCGAGTAAGCACGCCCCCGGCCCCATGGCCGGGCACCATAAGGAAGGCATACGTATGAAAAAGCAGGGAACGACCCTTTCCAAACTGATTATCCCCCTCATCATCGCGGCCATCGTGGTCTACCTGATCTTCTCCGCCTGGATGGGCCTGCGGGACCCCTACACCTTTGTCATCGCCTACACCGACACCATGGAGGACAGCCTGGAGGTCTCCGGCTGGGTGGTCCGCTCCGAGCAGCTGGTCCCCGGCGGCGGGGACGGGCTTATCCAGCTCAAGCGCAACCAGGGCGAAAAGGTGGCCAAGGGCGCGGAGATCGCCGTGGTGTACCAGGATGAGAACTACGTGGAGCACCAGGAGGAGCTGCTGCGCACCAAGGAGGACCTGACGGCGCTGCAGTACGCCACCTACAGCGAGTCCCCCTCCGGGGCCGCTCTGGAGGACCAGATGCTGGCGTCCATGACCAACCTGCGCACGGCGGCCTCCTCCGGCGACTACACCAACCTCTCCGACCAGGCGGCAGTCTACCGGAAGCTGGTGCTGCGCCGGGAGTATTTGGTCTCCAGCGACGCGGCGGCGGAGATGACCGCGGCGGCGGCGGTGCTCTATGAAAAGTACGATTCCCTGCAGAGCTACCAATCCGGCGCAACCACCATTGAAGCGGCCCAGTCGGGCATGTTTTCCTCCCATATAGACGGATATGAGACCCTTCTCTCCCCTGCCAGCCTGGACGGCCTGTCCCCGGAGGGTCTGGCGGCGTTTTCTGAGCTGACCCCCCGGACCAGCGGCAACAGCCTGGGCAAGCTGGTGACCAACCCCGTGTGGTACTATGCCATCACCGTGCCCAGCGACTATGAGAGCAGGCTGACCGTGGGGAAGAAGGTGGAGATCTACTTCACCTCCCTGTCCCAGACCCTGGAGATGGAACTATACAACGTGGGCGAGAGCCAGGACGGCCAGAACGTGGTGATCCTGCGGTCCGCCCAGGACGAGCAGGCGGCCGGCGGACTCCGGCAGGAGAGCGGCCGGCTGATCTTCCGCAGCGACGAGGGGATTCTCATCCCCAAGGAGGCCCTGCGGGTCTATGAAGGGGAGAACGGGGTGTTTGTGGCCTCCGGATACAACGCCTGGTTCCGCCCGGTGAAAATCCTGGCGGAGAACGAGACCAGTTATCTGGTGGCGGCCAACCCCAAAAACGAGTTGGACGAGCGAATCCTTCGGTCCGGGGACGAGCTGGTGCTCGCCTCCACCGAGTTATATGATGGAAAGGTGGTACGTTAATACTATGCCGGAAACCAAGAGTTATGAAACCGTCGCCGCCAACGTAGCGGCTGTGCGGGAGCGGATGGCCCAGGCGGCCAAGGCTGCCGGGCGGGACCCCGGGGAGATCACCCTGGTGGCCGCCACCAAGGTCCAGACCTCCGACACCATTCGAAACGCCATCCGGGCGGGCATCACCGTCTGCGGCGAAAACCGGGTCCAGGAGCTGGTGGCCCATCTGGAGGACAACGCCTATGAAGGGGCAAAGGTCCACTTCATCGGTCATCTCCAGACCAACAAAGTGAAGTTCGTGGTGGGCAAGGTGGACATGATCGAGTCCATCGACTCCGTGCGCCTCATGGACGCGGTGGAAAAGCAGGCGGCCAAGGTGGGCGTTACCCAGGACATCCTGCTGGAAGTGAACATCGGCGACGAGGAGAGCAAGGGCGGCGCCGCCATCGACGAGATCCTGGCCCTGGCCCAGCACGCCCTGAGCTGCCCCCACCTGAACCTGCGGGGGATTATGTGCATCCCGCCGGCCACTGCCTCCGACGAAGAAAATCGCGCCTTTTTCCAAGAAACTTATCAGCTTTTTGTTGACATGAAGGAGAAATTAGGGGATAATAACTCCAATATAGACTGCCTTTCCATGGGCATGAGCGGAGATTATCCCCTTGCGATCGAGGGCGGGTCCACCATGGTGCGTGTGGGGACCGCCCTGTTCGGCGCCCGTCCGCCATGGCATCCCCAGGGATGAGGCTTCTCCGCCGTGCCATTTTTTACAAATTTTAGGGGGTTACTGCAACCATGGGATTCTTAGATGAACTCAAGCGTCTCACCCATCCCTACGAGGACGAGATGGAAGACGATTACGACGAGGAAGAGGACGTATACGAAGACGAGGACGAGCCGGAAGACGACGTTCCCCCGCCCCCTCCTCCCCGGGAGGAACCCTCCCGCCGCCGGGAATACCAGGAGCCGCCCCGCCGGAACACCGGGGGCAAAGTGGTGAACATCCACGCCACCACCCAGCTGCAGGTGGTGCTGGTGAAGCCGGAGCGGTATGAAAACGCCTCCGAGATTGCGGACCATCTGCGGGACAAGCGCACGGTGGTGCTGAACCTGGAGAAGACCCAGAAGGACGTGGCCCGCCGCCTGCTGGACTTCCTGTCCGGCGTGGCCTACGCCCAGGAGGGCAAGATCAAGAAGGTGGCCCTGCAGACCTACATTGTCACCCCGTACAATGTGGACATCATGGGCGACCTGATTGACGAGCTGGAGAACAACGGCCTGTACTTCTAAGGTACCCGGCCGCACCCAATACACAGAGAAATGACTGGGATAGGAGTGATCGAGTATGTTGACACCTCAGGAAGCGGAATCTCATGTGTTCCCGAAAGCCTCCTTCGGCGGATATAACATGCAGCAGGTAGACACCTTTCTGGACAGCCTTATTGAGGACTACCGCACGTTATACCAGGAAAATATCTCCCTGAAGAGCAAGATGAAGGTTCTGGTGGACAAGGTAGAGGAATACCGCTCCACAGAGGACGCCATGCGCCGCGCCCTGCACTCCGCCCAGAAGATGGCCGAGGAGATGGTCAGGGAGGGCGAAGCCAAAAAGCAGGCCGCCATTCAGGAGGCCGTCACCGAGGTCAAGCGCCAGAGCGAGGCCACCCGGGCGGAAATGGCCCGGGAGGAACAGGCGGTGCAGGCCAAGGTGGACGCGGCGAAAACCGCCCTGGCCAACGAGCAGGCCCGCCTGGATGCCGCCCGCGCCTCCACCACCGCTTACATTGCCAAGCTCAAGGAGCTGTACACCAAGGAGCTGGCCTACATCGGAAACCTTTCCGAGCTGACGGCGGAAAAGGCCGCCCAGCAGCAGGCTCAGGCCCCGGCAGAGCCTGCCCCCGCCCCTGCCGCTCCGGAAGCGGCTCCGGCCGCCGTCCCCGTGACGGTTGCCCCCGCCCAGCAGCAGGAGGAAGTGGCCCAGGACATCGAGGCCTCCATGGCCAAGATCTTCGAGACTCCCGCCTCCGCCCCGGCGGAGGGTGAGGGCAGCCTGGGAGACACCCGGGTCTTTGACCAGATCCAGTTTGGCAAGGACTACGAAATCGAGTAACCACGTTTGGAAAAGGCGGAGCCTTTCCCAATGACCGTTCGCCCCGGGCGAAACTCTGCGAGGCTTCTCCAGAGACGACAGAAGAAAGATTTGCGCATACGCGCCCAAAAGCGGAACCTGGCCGGCTCACCGGGCAGGTTCCGTTTCTGTGATAGAGAGGAATGAATAACACTATGGCCCAGGATTACAATGCCACCATCAACCTGCCAAAAACCGACTTCCCCATGCGGGCCGGCCTGCCCAAGCGGGAGCCGGAAATGCTGGCACGCTGGAAGAAAATCGACATCTACGGGGAGCTGCTGAAGAAGAACAAGGATAAGCCCCGGTTCTCCCTTCACGACGGCCCTCCCTTCTCCAACGGCGCCCTGCACATGGGCCACGCCCTGAACAAGTCCATCAAGGACATCATCGTCCGGTCCTACGCCATGCGGGGCTACTACACCCCCTATATCCCCGGCTGGGACAACCACGGCATGCCCATTGAGTCCGCCATCATCAAGCAGAACAAGCTCAACCACAAGAAGATGCCGGTGCCGGAGTTCCGCTCCGCCTGCCATGAGTTTGCCCAGCACTATGTGGACGTGCAGAGCGAAGGCTTCCAGCGGATGGGCGTCATCGGCGACTGGGACCACCCCTACCTGACCATGAACCCCGGCTTTGAGGCCGAAGAGGTGAAGGTCTTTGGGGAAATGTACAAGAAGGGCTATATCTACAAGGGCCTGAAGCCCGTTTACTGGTGCCCCCACGACGAGACCGCTCTGGCTGAGGCCGAGATCGAGTATCAGGACGACCCCTGCACCACCGCCTTCGTGAAGTTCCCCATGAACGACGACCAGGGCAAGCTGGCACACGTGGACCACAGCAAGCTCTTCTTCGTGATCTGGACCACCACCATCTGGACCCTCCCCGGCAACCTGGCCATCGCCCTGCACCCCGACGAGGAGTACGTCCTGGTGAAGGCCCCCAACGAGGAAATCTATATCATGGCCCGGGCCCTCACCGAGAAGGTGATGAAGCTGGGCGGCTTTGAGACCTATGAGATCCTGGAGTCCCACCCTGGCTCCTTCTTTGAGAACATGCTGGCTGACCACCCCTTCCTGCCCAAGACAAGCCGTCTGGTGCTGGCAGACTACGTCACCATGGACTCCGGTACCGGCTGCGTCCACACCGCTCCCGGCTTCGGCGCCGACGACTACCAGACCTGCAAGCGCTACGGCATGGACATGGTGGTGCCCGTGGACGACCAGGGCCGCCACACCGACTACGCCGGCAAGTACGCCGGCCTCAAGACCGACGCCTCCAACCCCATCATCCTGGCGGACATGAAGGAGTCCGGCATGCTCTTCGCCTCCGAGGAGATCGTCCACTCCTATCCCCACTGCTGGCGCTGCAAGAAGCCCATCATCTTCCGGGCTACCCCCCAGTGGTTCTGCTCCGTGGAGGCCTTCAAGGAAGAGGCCTGCTCCGCCTGCGACGAGGTCCGCTGGGTTCCCGCCTGGGGCCAGGACCGGATGAAGGCCATGGTCCGGGAGCGCGCCGACTGGTGCATCTCCCGCCAGCGCCGCTGGGGCCTGCCCATCCCCGTGTTCTACTGCAAGGACTGCGGCAAGCCCATCGTCACCGACGAGACCATCCAGCTGATCTCTGACCTGTTCGCCGCCGAGGGCTCCAACGCCTGGTTCTCCAAGGAGGCTGCTGAAATCCTGCCCGCCGGTTTCACCTGCCCCCACTGCGGCAAGTCTGCCGGCTTCGAGCGGGAGCAGGACACCCTGGACGGCTGGTTCGACTCCGGTTCCTCCCACCTGGCCGCTATGAAGCGGGACCAGGGCTTCTGGCCGGCTGACATGTATATGGAAGGTCTGGACCAGTACCGCGGCTGGTTCCAGGCAGCCCTGCTCACCTCCGTGGGCTCCACCGGGGTGGCCAAGGCTCCCTTCAAGCAGTGCCTCACCCACGGCTGGACCGTGGACGGCGAGGGCAAGGCCATGCACAAGTCCCTGGGCAACGGCATGGACCCCTACGAAATCATGAACAAGTACGGCGCTGACCTGCTCCGCCTGTGGGCCGCCTCCGCCGATTACCACGCCGACGTGCGCTGCTCCGACAAGATCTTCAAGCAGCTGTCCCAGAACTACCTGAAGTTCCGGAACACCGCCCGGTACTGCCTGGGCAACCTGGACGGGTTCGACGCCGACAACCTGGTGGCTCCCGCCGACATGGAGGAGCTGGACCGCTGGGCGCTCACCCGGCTGAACGCCCTCATCACCCGCTGCTTCCAGGCCTATGACGACTATGAGTTCAGCGTCATCACCCACGCGGTGAACGACTTCTGCGTGGTGGAGATGTCCAACTTCTACCTGGATATCATCAAGGACCGTCTGTACTGCGATGAGACCGACGGCGCCAAGCGCCGCAGCGCCCAGACCGCCCTGT
>JAEDJB010000097.1 GCA_016296565.1 Oscillospiraceae bacterium | reverse complement strand
TCCTCTGACCGGGGTGGTTTTTTGTCCCGGGTCAAAAAAAGTGCGCGCCTTCTAACGGGAAAGCGCGCAAGCAGGAGAATGGAATGAACGATGTCATCTGACGGACAACACCTGCCGCCGCATTTATGGTATCCCAATTTCTTCCATCCGTCAAGGGGTCCCTTTTGTCACTTTTTGTCCCATCCCCCAGGGTTCTCCCTTCTGGGAAATCTATTTTCTCTTTTTCCCAAAAACAACGTGACTTTCCCTGGAAGGTATGGTATACTGTGCTTGTAAGGACGCAGGAAATCCTTCTTGCTTCCCCTTACTCCCACGAAAGGAGCTGACATACATGAAATTCACCTTTACCGACAAGAAAGTGAACATCCCCAACCGGGTGCACGCCTATGCTGAGAAGAAGATCGGCAAGCTGGACCGTTACTTCAAGAATGAGCCCGAAACCTCCGTGGTTTTCAGCGTGGAGAAGGGCCGCAACATGCTGGAAGTGACCATCCGCTCCGGCTCCACCATCATCCGCGTGGCAGAGAGCACCTCTGATATGTTTGTCTCCATCGATGCCGCCGTGGCGTCCATTGAACGCCAGCTTCGCAAGAACAAGTCCCGTCTGGAAAAACGCCTGCGCAAGGAAGCCTTTGACGCAATCCCCTCTGAAGAGTACTTTGTTCCCGAAGCCGACGAGGCCGAGGAGCCCTCTTATCAGCTGGTCCGTTCCAAGCGGTTCTTCTTCCGCCCCATGACCGTGGAGGAAGCCATCCTGCAGATGAACCTGGTGGACCACACCTTCTTCGCCTTCCGCAACGAAGACGAGGGCGGCGCGTTCTCCGTTGTCTATAAGCGCAACGACGGCGGCTACGGCATCATCATCGACCAGGATTGATCCCCGGTTTTGAACCGGTTTCTATACCGCATCTCCCACCCTCCGGCCTTTTGGGCCGGAGGGTTTTTTATCCCCGGGCAGAAAAATCGCCCCGGCAGCTTGGTGCTGCCGGGGCGGTTTCCGTCTTAACTGGGGACCCTCAGATCTGCTCAGTTACGATAACAGCGCTGGTGCCGTTCTTGGGAGCGGGCTCCTGGCCATAGGGGTTGTTGGGGTCAGCAGAGGAGCAGCCAGCCAGCAGAGCCAGGCTCATCAGCATTGCCATGCACAGGGCGATCATCTTCTTCATCTCAGTTCCTCCTTCGGTTTACGGATATGTATGAATATCCAGACGAATCAAAATCGTGCCATGCACATAGTATCGCTCTTTTTGACGGATTTTTCAACCCAAACTTAGGGATACACTGGAATTTTATCGTTTTACACCATTTTCAGTTGTTATATTTGTACAAAAGCACAACAATTTCTTTGTGCATATTTTCAGAGGAAAGTTGTTTTTCCTGTATATGGAATTTTTGCATTTTTATCCCAAATCCCCTGCCGGCGGGTATTTACTCCGGCAGGGGCGGAGAAACATTCAGATCTGCTGAACCGTGACCACCGCGGAGGTGCTGTTCTTCGGGGCGGGTTCCTGGCCGTAGGGGTTGTCAGGATCGGCGGACTGGCAGCCGGCCAGCAGGGCCAGGCCCATCACCAGGGTTAAGCACAGAGCGATCATCTTTTTCATGGGACTTCCTCCTTCAGATATGGTCATCAATGGGTTTTCTGGATGTATTTTACATTTCTGTATTTCCAGCATGCCCCATTTTTCCAGAATTTTCAACCATAAATTGGAAGGTTCCCGTAACTTTATCGGGTTGCACGATTTTCTATTGTCTTATTTGTACAAAAACACAACATTTTCTTTGTGCACATTTTCAGAAGAAAGGATTACCATATATTTCCTGAATTTCCAGTTCAGTCATCCAGCTTCAGGTCGCCTTCCTTGATCCAGCCGGCCTTGCGGCAGGGCAGGCTGATGAGCCAGGTGAGCACGGCGGGCAGCACGAAGCAAACCAGCACCATCCCCAGCCAGTCCATGCCGGTGACGGAGGCCTTCAGGCCCTCGGCCACGTCATTGACCCAGCCGGTGTACACGCCGATGGGGCCCACCAGGCCGCAGGTGCCCATACCGGAGGACACGGGGGTGCCGTTCATCTCCATGCGGAACAGGCAGGTGGCGATGGGGCCGGTGATGGCAGAGGCCACCGTGGGGGGAATCCAGATCTTGGGGTTGCGGACGATGTTGCCCATCTGGAGCATGGAGGTGCCCAGGCCCTGAGACACCAGGCCGCCCCACTTGTTCTCCCGGAAGGACATGACAGCGAAGCCCACCATCTGGGCGCAGCAGCCGGCCACCGCCGCGCCGCCGGCCAGACCGGTGAGGCCCAGGGCCGCGCAGATGGCCGCGCTGGAGATGGGCAGGGTCAGGGCCACGCCCACGATCACCGACACCAGGATGCCCATAAAGAAGGGCTGCAGCTCGGTGGCCCACATGATCAGGTTGCCCACCCAGGAGGCGGCCTTGCCGATGGGCGGGGCCACCAGGTATGCAGCGCCCACGCCCACCAGGACGGTGACGATGGGGGTCACCAGGATGTCAATCTTGGTCTCCTTGGACACGGCCTTGCCGCACTCGGCGGCGATGATGGCAATGACCAGCACAGCCAGAGGGCCGCCTGCGCCGCCCAGGGCGTTGGTGGCAAAGCCCACGGGCACCAGGGAGAAGAGCACCAGGGGCGGGGCCTGGAGGGCCGCGCCGATGGCCACGGCCATGGCCGGGCCCACCATGGCGGAGGCCAGGCCGCCGATGGTGTAGGCGGTAGCGGCGTCTCCGGAGCCGATGGTGACAACGGTGGCGGTGAGGAAGCCGATGTGGAACTGGGTTCCCAGGGTGTTCAGGATGGTACCCACCAGCAGGGTACAGAACAGGCCCTGGGCCATGGCGCCCAGGGCGTCCACCCCGTAGCGCTTGGCGGAAAAGACGATGTTTTTCCGCGTCAGAAATGCTTTGACGCTCATAGTTCTGTCTCCGTTCTCCTTTGTATCGAAAAATAAGCTGTACACATGTCAAGACACGTGCACAGCTTATTATAGTGGACTGTGGTTCGGTTGTCAATGGTTTTCAGCCCTGGGTGTACAGAAGTCCCAGCGCCTCCAGGTCCCGGCACACCCGCTGGTAAGCCTCCTCGCTGGGGCAGCGCAGATGGTGGATGTGGACCCCGGCGGTGAGGGAGGACAGGGGGGCAGTGTTTCTGGCCTTCTCCACGAACTGACGCACATCGTACCGGGAGGACAGGGACAGCTGACCGGTGATCTGACCGTAGAGGGGGTGGTCCACCACCACGTCGATAACAGTACAGCCGTTGTCCACCATGGCCAGCAGCTCCTGCTCGGTCTCCTCCCCGGTGTGCACGCATGCCACCGTCCGGGCCAGGCCCCGGCTCTCCCCCAGCTTGTAGCCTCTGGGGGTGGCCACGATGTCCATGCCGGCGGCCCGCAGCAGGGCGATGTCCCCCACAATGATCTGGCGGCTGACGGAAAACTGTCCCGCCAGGGCGGTGGCGCTGATGGGGCTGTCCGCCGTGAGGGTCTGGGCTATGCACTTTCTTCGCTCTTCTGCCTTCATGGGGCACGCTCCCTTATCTGCGGCTTTACTTATTATGAGTGAGCAGGTCGTACTTGATGTCCCACAGCTTCTGGGACAGGTCCACATAGTAGTTGTGGGGGTTGTCGAACCGCTTTACGGAGTCCCACATGGTGTCCATCTGGTCCTTGCAGTACTGCTGGATCTCCGGCAGGGTGGGACATTCATACACCAGCTTGCCGTCCAGGAAGATGGGCACCTGGATCTGCTTGGCGGTGAAGTTGGAGATGGTCTTGGTCTTCCAGGTCACGTCGGGGTCAAAGATGGTCAGGCTGCCGTCGGGATTCAGGTTGTCCTCCACGGTCTCGTCATAGGTGCACATCCAGTCGCCGATGGCCATGCCGTCGGCGTTGTCGAAGAGGCGGAAGACCTTCTTGAACTGGGGAATGGTGATCTTGGCCACGTTTTCGCTGAGCTTGATCTTGGGGATCACGTTGCCGTTGTCGTCCTCGTAGGCTACCAACTTGTACACGCCGCCGAAAACAGGCTCGCTGCGGGCGGTGATCAGCCGCTCGCCCACGCCAAAGGAGTCGATCTGGGCCCCCTGGAGCAGCAGGTCCTGGATGATGATCTCGTCCAGAGAGTTGGACACGGTGATCTTACATTCGGTCCACCCGGCCTCGTCCAGCATCCGGCGGGCCTCCTTGGTGAGATAAGCCATGTCGCCGGAGTCCAGGCGGATGCCGCACTTGGTGATGCCCCTGGGCTTGAGCACGTCGTTGAAGGCCCGGATGGCGTCGGGGATGCCACTTTTCAGGGTGTTGTAGGTGTCCACCAGCAGGACGGGGTTCTCGGGGTAGATCTCGCAATAGGTGCGGAAGGCATCATACTGGGTGTCGAACATCTGAACCCAAGCGTGGGCCATGGTGCCCCCGGCGGGCACGCCGTAGAGCTGGTCGGAGATGGTGCAGGCGGTACCCTTGCAGCCGCCGATGTACGCGGCCCGCGCCCCGTCGATGGCGCCGCTGGAGCCCTGGGCCCGGCGGGAGCCGAACTCCAGCACGGTGCGGCCCCGGGCGGCCCGGACGATGCGATTGGCCTTGGTGGCGATGAGGCTCTGGTGGTTGATGGTCAGCAGCAGGTAGGTCTCCAGCAGTTGGGTCTGAATGGCGGGAGCCCGGACGGTGAGGATGGGCTCGTGGGGGAACACCGGGGTCCCCTCGGGGATGGCGTAGATGTCGCCGGTAAAGCGGAAGTTTGCCAGGTAGTCCAGAAATTCCTCGTCGAACATGTTCCGGCTGCGGAGGTACTCGATGTCCTCCGGCTCAAAGTGCAGGTCCTGGATATACTCGATGACCTGCTCCAGCCCGGCGGCGATGGCGTAACCGCCCTTGTCGGGCACGCTGCGGAAATACAGGTCAAAGTGAGTGATCCGGTCCTTGTAGCCGGCCTTGAAATAGCCATTGCCCATGGTGAGCTCATAGAAGTCGCACAGCATGGTCATGTTCAGCTTCTTGCTTGTATTCATTTTCTTATCCTCTGTTTCCTTGTGGCGGCAAAGCCGCCATAATTGTAGGCGAGACGCCCCGTAGGGCTGCCTCGCGGGATATCCTTGTCATTATATGCCTAATCAGGTGACAAGTCAATAGAAACCAGATCTTTCCTGACCTTCCTCAGGGCTGGCTTCTCCGTCCACTATACACGAATCCCCGGAAAACCGCAACGATTTCCGGCAAAAATCTTGCATAATTTCCGAAATCTCCGCCGATTTTACAGGAAATCCTTCGTTTCCACGCAGCGCACGGTGACTCTTGTCTGTCCCCCCAGGGTGCAGGTGAAGAGGGTCAGGTCCCAGTCTCCCGCGGCCATCTCCTCCACGGCGGTCTTGGCCAGGGTCTCCACCTGGGCAACGGTATACCGGAACTGGTTGCCGTCGGCGTCGGTGAACAGGATGGCGTCCCCCATCCCCAGGTTTTTCAGGGGGCCGAAGTGGGTGCGGTAGTTGTGCCCGGCGATAATCAGGTCTCCGGTGTAGGCGGAGCCCTGGTAGCGGCAGGGGGCAATTTTCAGGTTGGGATAGCTCCACTGACTCATCACCGGCAGCTCCAGCCCCAGGGCGGGGATAGACACCCGGCCGATGTACCGGTTCCCGTCAATCTCCACCGTGGGCATGTCCATCTCCGGGTGGAGGATGTATTCCGGGGTGGGCTTCTCCGGGGTGAGGGGCTCCTGGGGGGGCTCCGCCTCCAGCTGGGCCAGGACCTGCCGGGCGGAGGACTCCGCCCGGTGCTCGTCCCAGATGTTGTACCCGGCTAAAAAAAGGGCCGCTGCCAGCAGCAGCAGCCCTATGGTCATGAGAATGGTTCCGCGTTTAGCTTTCATAGTCCCTCCGGTTCTTCACCCATCCGGCCAGGAAGCACAGCATCCCGCCGCAGGCCAGCAGGGGCACCGGCCACCAGAGCTGTCCCGTCTGGGGCAGAGTGGGCTTGCCGCCGGAGCTGCCGGGACTGCTGGGCGTGGTGGGGTTGGTGGGCGTGGTCGGCGTGGTGGGGGTGTCCGGATTGTCCGGGTTGTCGGGGTTCTCCGGGTTGTCGGGGTTGTCCGGCTCCTCCGGGGGCGTGTAGGTGTTGATGATGGTAAAGGTCGTCCCGTCCTTGCTGATGGAGACGGTGTACCCCTCGGGCACAGACACCTCCACCACCTGCCAGAGGGCGTCCTTGCTGAGGCCAGTCCAGGTGTGCCGCCAGTTGTTGTCGGCGTTTAAGGTAACCGTGTCATAGACTTCGCCGTTTTTCAGCAGCTGGACGGTGATCTCCTGGGGCCGGGCCGCGTCCTGGTCGGGCCACACCTTCTGGACCTGCACGGTAGTGGTGGTTCCGGGCGTGTCCTTATCTTCCTCATACTTTATGTTGGCGGAGACCTGGTTCTGCCCCCCGCTGGGCAGGCTGATGAGCACCGGGTTGGGGGTGTAGGTAATCTGGCCCACCCGGTAGGGCTCTCCCAGCACCAGGTAAACCCCAGCCTCCAGGTTGGAGAAAGTCACCTTACCGTCCTGGCCGGTTTTCCCCGTCCGGACAGGGGTCAGTTCTCCCGCGTAAGGGGCCAGGGTGGCGGCCAGGTTCTCCAGGTCGTCCCAGTTGATCTGCTTTTCCTCCAGGCTGTCCAGCCAGTGGAAGCCGCCGCTGCCGTCCCACTGACCCACCTGATAGAGGCGGAATTCCGCCCCCACAGCGGGGCTTCCTCCGGGCTGGAAGGACAGGGTCAGGGACAGGTCCGCCGCCGCCGCCCGGCCGGGCAGCATCAGCAGGGCCAGCGCCAGGCACAGGGCCAGAGCCGCCCAGCGGCGTATGCAATTGAAGCGCGTCATAGGATCGCCTCCTTATTTTTTCCGGTATTTCACCAAAACGATCACCAGCAGGACCACCAGGATGGGCACCGCCACCAGGGGGGCCACCAGGGTGGGGTCAATGGGCCGGGCCTCGGCGGCCACGTTCAGGAAATCGTCGTCCAGGTTTTCGATCCGGTGCCCCCGCACCAGCAGCCGGTGGGTGTTGATGCCGTAGGGGGTGCAGGTGACCAGGGTGCAGTAGTCCT
>JAEDJB010000096.1 GCA_016296565.1 Oscillospiraceae bacterium | reverse complement strand
GGCCGGGGTTTTCTTTGTGGTTACTTTAACCGCTGGGTCCGGTACAGGTCTGTCCGGCGGCCGGCCAGAATGGGGATCTGGCCCCGGTATTTCTCCAGGTCGTTTAAGTCAATGTCCGTTACAATGACCCCTTCCTTCTCGTCCAGCTGGGCAACGATGGTCCCCCAGGGGTCGCACACCAGGGAGTGGCCGTAGGCCACATAGGAGGCGTTTACGTCCCGGGCAGGGGAGCAGCCGGCCACAAAGCACTGGTTGTCCAGGGCCCGCATCCGGAAAGCCAGGTCCCAGTGGAGGGGACCGGTGGTCATGTTGAAGGCGGCGGGGATGACGATCAGCTGGGCCCCCAGGTCCCCCATCACCCGGAAGAAGTCGGAAAAGCGGATGTCGAAGCAGATGGCCACCCCCAGCTTCCCCAGGGGGGTGTCCACCACGGTGAAGGAGTCCCCGGCGGTGAGGGTGTCCGACTCCATGAACCGCTGCCCACCGGGCACGTCAATGTCAAACAGGTGGACCTTCCGGTGGCGGCCCAGCTCCTTGCCCTCAGGGGAGAAAATATAGCTGGTGTTGTAGATTTTTCCGTCCTCCAGCTCCGGCACCGAGCCGCCCACCAGGTAAATTCCCAGCTCTTTGGCGATCCCCGACAAAAACTGCCAGGTCTCTCCCCCGGCGGGCTCCCCATAGAGGGGGAAGCAGGCGTTTTCATAGGGGCAGTTGAACATCTCCGGCAGCACGGCCAGGTTCGCCCCCTGGTCCGCCGCCTGACGGAGCAGCGTCTCCGCCCGGCGGAGGTTGGCGGCCTTGTCCCCGGTCACCTGCATCTGGCACAAACCCAATTTGAACATAGACAGTCTCCTTTCTGAGGGGTTCTTTGGTTTGACTGTATCATATTTCCCGCCTGGACGCAAGAAAAGCCGGGTCTACTTTCCATTGCAATCCCCGTTTTTTGGAGTATAATATATACTAATATGCAATAATATTGTAAAATCCTGACGCAGGAAGGAGCCGCAGCTATGATCCGACGATTCTTCTCCCGGGGACCCCTCCTGTGCCTGGGGACCATCCTGCTGGTTCCTGTCGTGGTGCTCTACCTCACCCAGGTGATCTGGCTGGAGAGTCTCTCCGCCCCCTTCCCCTGGCTGGTCTCCCATCCCGCGGCCGTGGGGCTGTTCTGGGCGATCTTCTCCAGCTTCTGCCTCACCCTGTACGGGTTCTCCCGCCGGGTCCTGCCCTCCTACCTGCCCGCCGCCATTGTGCTTCTGCTGCTCAGCCACGCCAGCTGGTGCAAGCTGAAGATCAACGGCGCGCCCATTCAGCTCAGCGACTTCACCCTGCTGGGAAACATCAAGGACATCACCGGCTTTGCCGCCGACCAGCTGCTGCCCAGCGCCCCCGCCCTGGTGGCCGCCGCCATCACCGTTTTGCTCTTCGTCTTTCTGGGCAGAATGGAAAAGCACTGGCGTCTGCCCCCCGCACCGGGCCTTGCCATGGGGGGCATCGCCATGGCCCTGTTCTTCTCCCTGTTCTACCCCGGTACTCTGCAAAGCGCCGCCGCGGCCCTGGATGCGGGCTGCGCGGACCAGGTGGAGCGGAACGACCGGGCCGGAGTCGCCCTGGGGGTCTACACCGCCTGGGCCACCCGCCAGCTGGCAGAGAGCGGCGGCAACGACGCGGACGCCGCAGAGCTGGCCCAGCGCTTTCTGGCCGACACTCAGGCCCCCGCAGAGACCCTCTCCCTGGCGGAGGCCCCCGACATCATCTTCATCGTCTCCGAGAGCTTCTTCGACGTGACCCGCCTGCCGGGGCTGACCTTCCAGGAGGACCCCCTGCCGGTGTTCCACGCCCTGTCGGAAACCTGCACCAACGGCCGGTTTCTGTCCAACACCTACGGCGGCGGCACCGGCTACGTGGAGATGGAGATGTTCACGGGCCTTACCTCCTCCCTGCTGCGGGAGGGGGACACCCTGAGCACCCTGGACCTGACCTGCTACCGGAACCTGCCCACCACCGTCCGCCACCTGCGGCAGCTGGGCTACGACGCCGTGGCAGTCCACTCCCACGACGCCAAGCTCTACAACCGCGCCAACATCTACCCCGCCATCGGCTTCCAGGATATGCTCTTCAAGGACGACTTTCTCACCCAGCCGGAGCGCAAGGGGGACTTCGTCTCCGACGAATCCTTTGCCCGGGAGCTCATCGCCCGGTACGAGGCCCGGGACCCGGATTCCCCCTTCTTCCTCTACGGCCTGTCCATGGAAAACCACCAGTCCTACTACCCGGCAAAGTACGGGGCGTCCTCCGGCTACCCCGCCCAGTGCGATCAGCTCTCCAGCCAGGACCTGGCCATTCTGGACAGCCTGGTGTACGGCCTGCACGACGCGGACGCCTCGTTGGGTATCCTGGTGGACTACTTCTCTCAGGTGGACCGGCCGGTGCTGCTGGTCTTTGTGGGGGATCATCTCCCCTCCCTGAACCTGTCTGACGGGGTGTCCATCTACACCCACCTGGGGGTCTCCCCCACGGAGGAGTCCTCCGACTGGGACCCGGCCACCCTCATGGACATTCTCTCCACCGACTACCTCATCTGGACCAACTACGAGACTGCGGCCCAGCCGGACCGGACGGAGAGCTGCACCTTCCTGGGCCTGCACACCCTCCAGCGGGCGGGCCTGCCCCTGAACGACTACTTCTCCTGGCTGGCGGAGGAAATCTCCCCCAACATGCTGCTGTCCCGAAACCGGTTCTTTGCCGACGGGGCGGGCAACCCCTACTATCACATTGCCCCGGAGACCCAGGTCATGCTGGACCGGTACACCGCTGTGGAGCGCAACCTGCTCTACAACCAATAACGTTATAACACCATCCATTCATCAACAAGGAGGAATGATTATGGACGCAAAGAACAATGCCCACCGCCAGTCTTTGGCGGAACAAGCTGTGGACGTTTTGAACCGCTACACGGACTTTTCTTCCAAGTATAAGGTGAGTTTTTCCCTGGCCCAGCCCACGGAGGAGGGCCTGCCCCGGATCACCGGCCGGCTGGAGCGGTCCGACGGCGCCCCCATTGTGGGAAGCGACGATCCCATGGACCAGAAGTTTGCCCACCTGAAGGACCAGACCTTCGCCATCCGCCTGTTCTACTACCCCATGATGAAGGCGGAGTTTGACGAGCGGGAGGCCAACGAGTTTACCGCCGTGGACTTTGACTACGCCGCCATCCTGGGCTACCGGAAGGACGAGGAGGGAAACTACTATATCAAGTCCTTCTACTTTCCCCCCACGGACGCCCTGCTGGACCGCCAGCAGCCCGGGGAGGACGGGGTGTGGCGGAAGCTCCCCCTGGCCACCTTCAACTCCCACCAGCTGAGCCTGGACCCCCGCCAGAAGTTCGCCCGGTTCCTCTACCTGGCCGAGCGCATCAGCGAGGCCCTGGAGTACCAGTACGACAAGTGCGGGTTCTTCTTCAGCAATCCCTAAAACGCACAGACCGCCCTGCCGGGTTTTCCGGCGGGGCGGTTTTTCGTTTCCACCGGGCACTTTTTCCCCCGCAAAAAACCTCCCCTTTAGAGGGGAGGGGGACCGCGGAGCGGTGGAGAGGTGTCGCCTGGGAGAATCGATCGGGAGCGGTACGGCAGGACCAGGGGGGACTATCTCCGCCGCCCTGCCTCGTCAGCGCGCCCGAGATGCGCTTCACAGGGCAGCACCCCTCAGTCTTTGCCCTGCGGGCAAATCCAGCTCCCCTCTCCAGGGGAGCCTTTGGGTTGAGAAACCCTCAGCGCCTGTTCGCCCGCCCCAAAGGGTACCCGACCACGCCGGGCAGGCGACGGTTTTTTGTTTCCAAAACGTAAGAAAAATAGGGTGGCAATCCCACCGGGAATCGGGTATAATGACTATGCCCCTGGAAAGTCTACGTTTGTGGTCTTTTCAGAATATCAGATTAGGAGGATCAACTATGAAGAAGTGGAACAAGTTCGCGGCTCTCTTCCTGGCTGTGGTCATGGCCTTCTCTTTGGCCATTCCCGCCGGCGCTGTTGAGTCCGAGAACGAGGACATGACGGGTTCCATCGTCATCCTGCACACCAACGATGTCCACGGCGGCATCAGCGGTTACGCAGCGGTGGCTGCCCTGAAGCAGAGCTATGAGGACTTAGGCGCCTATGTGCTGCTGGTAGACGCCGGCGACTTCATCCAGGGCGACCCCACCGTGAGCGTCTCCCAGGGCGCAACGGCTGTGGAGCTCATGAACCTGGCCGGTTACAACGTGGCCGCCCCCGGCAACCATGAGTTTGACTATGGCTACGCCAACCTGGTGGAGCTGGCCGATGCGGCCGACTTCCCCATCCTGGCTGCCAACATCCAGCACGAAGGCGACCTGGCCTTCGGCGACAACATCGTCTTCACCGCCCCCGACGGCACCAAGATCGGCTTCTTCGGTCTGGACACCCCGGAAACCGCCACCAAGGCTCACCCCGCCAAGATCCAGGGCGTGACCTTCCTGGCCGGCCAGGAGATGTTCGACTGCGCCCAGGCTCAGGTGGACGCCCTGGAGGCTGACGGCTGCGACATCATCGTCTGCCTGGGTCACCTGGGCATTGACGCCGAGTCCGTGGGCAACCGCTCCATCGACCTGCTGGAGAACGTGGACGGCATCGACGTGTTCATCGACGGTCACTCCCACTCCACCCTGGAGGACATCGTGGCCGCCACCAACGAAAACGCCACCGTGAACGGCACCCTGCTCACCTCCACCGGCACCAAGCTGGAAAACATCGGCGTCATTGAAATCACTCCCGACGGCACCATCGACGCCTTCAACGTGATCACCAGCGCCCTGGTCGAAGGGGGCTGCACCCCCGACGCAGCCGTGGCCGCGCTGGCTGAGAGCATCCAGGCTGAGATCGACGCCGACTACGGCGCTGTCTTTGCCCAGACCGAAGTGGACCTGCAGGGCGAAAAGGCCAACGTGCGCACCGGCGAGACCAACCTGGCCGACCTGATCACCGACGCCATGCTGTGGCAGGCCAACTCCCTGGGTGAGCCTGTGGACGCAGCCGTCACCAACGGCGGCGGCATCCGCGCCTCCATCCCCGCCGGGGACATCACCAAGAAGGACATCAACACCGTGCTGCCCTTCGGCAACACCCTGTACATCGTGAAGGTCACCGGCGCAGAGCTCCAGGAAGTCCTGGAGGCCTCCACCTACTGCACCCCCGAAGCCATCGGCGGCTTCCCCCAGGTGTCCGGCATCACCTACACCATCAACACCGGCGCAGCCTATGACACCTCCTCCCTCTACCCCGACTCCACCTACGGCAAGCCCGACTCCATCAACCGGGTCATGATCCAGACCGTGGGCGGCGAGGCCTTTGACCCCAACGAGACCTACACCATCGTCACCAACGACTTCCTGGGCGCAGGCGGCGACACCTACTACGCCTTCAAGGCCTCCCCCGTCGGCTATGACCTGGGCGTGCCTCTGGACGAGGTGGTCATGGACTACATCACCACCCAGCTGGGCGGCGTGGTCACCGAGGCTGACTACGGCACCACCCAGAGCCGCATCAGCACCATCTCCTACACCGACGTGACCGCCACTGACTGGTACGCCAACGCCGTGACCTATGTGACCCTCACCGGCCTCATGAACGGCTCCAGCGGCGCCTTCCAGCCCGGCACCAACCTGACCCGCGCCATGATGGTCACCGTTCTCTACCGGATGGCAGGGGAACCCGAAGTCACCCAGGACAACCCCTTCCAGGACGTGGCCGCTGACACCTGGTACACCAACGCGGTCCTCTGGGCCTCCGAGACCGGCATCACCACCGGCACCTCCGACACCACCTTCGCCCCCAGCAAGGCCCTCACCCGGGAGCAGCTGGCTGCCTTCTTCTATCGCTTCGCTCAGTATGAAAGCGGCGGCGAGATCCCCGCAGCCGGCGACAACCTGGCTGCCTTCTCCGACGCAGGCAAGATCTCTTCCTACGCCACCGACGCTGTGAACTGGGCTGTTGGCGAAGGCCTCATCTCCGGCGTGGGCAACAACACCCTGGCCCCCCAGAACTCCGCCACCCGGGCTCAGGTTGCCACCATCCTCATGCGGTACACCGCGGAGTAATCCTGCTCCCCGGCGTATCCTCAGCGCATTCTCCTAAGGTTCCCGGCCGCGCGCGGCCGGGAACCTTTTTCTCGGGGCAAATTGCATGAAATATTGTAAGATTTTCAGAAAAACCCCAAATATTTTCAAAAATTTTGACAGCCCCCATTCACTTTTTCGTTTCTTTGGGGTATAATCAAAGCAATCTCATAGGTTTCCGGCCGGGCGCGGCCGGAGCCGCCCGCACGGAAGGAAAGAACGAACAGAAAGAAGGAGCACCGCCATGATGATCTCCACCAAGGGCCGCTATGCCCTGCGCGTGATGCTGGACCTGGCCGACCACAACACCGGCGAGTATATCCCCCTGAAGGACATTGCCCGCCGCCAAGAGATCTCCGTTAAGTACCTGGAAAACATCCTGGCCTCTCTCAGCCGGGTGAACCTGGTGGATGCCGCCCGGGGCAAGGGAGGCGGTTACCGCCTGGCCAAGGCCCCCGCGGACTACTCTGCCGGGGAAATCATCCGCCTGGCCGAGGGCAGCCTGGCCTCCGTCTCCTGCCTCAAGGGAGAGAAGAAGGGCTGCGAAAAGGCCGGCCACTGCCGGGCCCTCCCCCTGTGGCAGGGGCTGGACCAGGTGATCGACCAGTATCTGGACAGCTTCTCCCTGGCTGACCTGCAGAAGCAGCAGGCCGAGCTGGAAGCGGCAGAAGCAGCAGAAACCCCGTAACCTCCACCGCCACCCACCGCCGCCCACCTTTGAAGAAAAGGCCACCCTTCTTTTCAAAGGCGGGCGGCTTATTTTGTCGAAAAAGGCAAAGCCTTTTCCGACAGAGGGGATGGCAGGCCGCTGCGCGCAAGGGCTGTGGACAAAGGCCCACAGCCCTCACACTTGCGGCCTGAGAAGTATGTTCTCCGACGTACACGCCGCCGGAGAACATGATTAAATTGTCTTTGCTGCCTGCGAGCAGCAAACTCTGCGAGGCTTTTTCAACGGGCCCGGCTTTTTTTGCATAATTTCCTGCTTTGCGGGCATATTA
>JAEDJB010000095.1 GCA_016296565.1 Oscillospiraceae bacterium | reverse complement strand
CGCTGCCAGGACTCTGCCTGGGGCTTCAGCTCCTGGAGCTGGGCCTTCAGCTCCTTCACTTCCTCCTGAAGCTTGGCCTGGACGTCCGCCGTCTCCGTCTGGAGCTGGGACCGCAGGCGCGCTGCCTCTTCCTGGGCCTGGGCCAGCTGGGCAGACTGTTCCTCCAGCTGGGCCCTGGCCGCTTCCAGGGCGTCCTCCAGGTCCTTTTGTCCGCCGGCGGCGGCGGATGCCCGGTTCTCCAGGAGCATCTGCCGGTCCTCTGCCCGGCGGCGGGCGGCCTTCTCCTCTGCCAGGGCAGACTCCACCTCGGCCTTTTCCTGGGCCAGGGCGTCCTTCTCCTCCTGGGCGGCGGCCAGAGCGGCCTGATGCTCCCGGGTCATGGTCTCGATATAGTCCAGCACGTCCTGCCGGTGAAAACCGCCGAAGGCGGCGCTGCGGAATTGACCTTCATTTTCGTTCATCGCGGATTCCTCCCAAAAAGGAAATCTTTTGATGATATTTTAGCATATTTTCCCGGTCAATACAACGTTTTCTCCCGGAAAACCTTGCGACACCTTTGTCTTGTAATTTGTTGACGGAAAGGGTTTGGAATGATATAATAATTTGATTTTATATCGGTATGAAGCACGGGCGTTCCTCCGGGGACGCCCTGAAAAAGGGGAATGTGTATGTGGGCGTCAACAGGTTGGAAGGACTATGAGCTGCTGGACTGCGGCAGAGGGGAAAAGCTGGAGCGCTGGGGTGAGTATGTCCTGGTGCGGCCGGACCCCCAGGCCATCTGGAACACCCCCCGCCGGCACCCCGGCTGGAAGAAGTACGACGCCCGGTACGCCCGGTCCAACACCGGGGGCGGCCACTGGGTGAAGAAGGACCTGCCCCAGCGCTGGCAGATCCGGTACAGGGAGCTCACCTTCAACGTAAAGCCCATGAACTTCAAGCACACCGGCCTGTTCCCCGAGCAGGCTGCCAACTGGGACTTTGCCATGGAGCAGATCCGCTCCGCCGGCCGGCCGGTGAACGTGCTGAACCTGTTCGCCTACACCGGGGCCGCCACCATCGCCTGCGCCGCCGCCGGGGCTTCCGTGTGCCACGTGGACGCGGCCAAGGGCATGGTCAGCTGGGCCCGGGAGAACGCCAAAAGCTCCGGCCTGGAAAACGCCCCCATCCGCTGGATCGTGGACGACTGCGCCAAGTTCGTGGAGCGGGAGATCCGCCGGGGCCGCCGGTACGACGCGGTGATTATGGACCCCCCCTCCTACGGCCGGGGCCCCTCCGGGGAGATCTGGAAGCTGGAGGAAAACCTCTACCCCTTCCTGGAGCTGGTGGCCGGGGTCCTCTCGGACAACCCCCTGTTCTTTTTGGTCAACTCCTACACCACGGGCCTGGCCCCGTCGGTGCTCACCTATATGATGGAAACCCTGCTGACCCGGAAATACGGCGGATGCACCGTCAGCGACGAGCTGGGCCTGCCGGCCACGGACAGCGGTCTCATCCTCCCCTGCGGCGCCTCCGGCCGGTGGACCGCGGCGGGCAAGTAACGAGGTAGAATCTCTATGAGTGCAATCATCAAAGCGGAAAACCTGACCTTCTCCTATCCGGACGAGCCAGCAGGGCATCCCCCGGTGCTGGACAACATCAGCCTGGAGATCGAGGCAGGCTCCTTCGTGGCCATTCTGGGCCACAACGGCTCGGGCAAATCCACCCTGGCCAAGCATATCAACGCCCTGCTCACCCCCACCCAGGGCAAGCTCTGGGTGGACGGGCTGGACACCTCTGACCCGGACAACCTGCTGGACATCCGGGGCAAGGTGGGTATGGTCTTTCAGAACCCGGACAACCAGATCGTAGCCAGCGTCGTGGAAGAGGACGTGGCCTTCGGCCCGGAGAACATGGGGGTTCCCCCCCTGGAAATCCGGGAGCGGGTGGACCGGGCCCTCAAAATGGTGGGCATGTACGACCTGCGGGAGCACGCCCCCCACCTGCTCTCCGGCGGTCAGAAGCAGCGGGTGGCCATCGCCGGCATCATCGCCATGATGCCCCGGTGCATCGTCCTGGACGAGGCCACCGCCATGCTGGACCCGGTGGGCCGGCGGGAGACCGTGGACACCATCCGCACCCTCAACGAGAAATACGGCATCACCGTGGTGCTCATCACCCACCACATGGACGAGGCCGCCCAGGCCCAGCGGCTCATCGTCATGGCCGGGGGGAAAATCATTGACGACGGCCCCCCCAAGGAGGTTTTCCAGCACGTGGAGACCCTGCGCGCCTCCGGCCTTGCTGTGCCGGAGACCGTGGCTTTGCTCTACGAGCTGCGCAAAAGCGGCCTGCCCGTCCCCCTGGACGCCCTCAGCGACGAGGAGTGCGCCGCTGTGCTTGCCGGGCTGCTGCGCCCGTGATACCGACAAAAGAGGAAGATACAACTGTGGAACCGATCATTGAAATCAAAAATCTGACCCATATCTACAGCCCCAACACCCCCTTCCAGCAGACCGCCCTGGACAACATCAGCCTGGACATCTACGAAGGGGAGTATCTGGGCATCATCGGCCGCACCGGCTCGGGGAAATCCACCCTGATCCAGCACCTCAACGGCCTTATGCGCCCCACCTCCGGCCAGGTCCTCTTCCAGGGCCAGGACATCTGGAGCAGCAAAGCCCTCACCCACAGCATCCGCTTCCAGGTGGGGCTGGTGTTCCAGTACCCCGAGTACCAGCTGTTTGAGGACACGGTGTACAAGGACATCGCCTTCGGCCCCCGGAACATGAAGCTGGAGGAGGGGGAGATCGACCGGCGGGTCCGCCGGGCGGCGGCCTTTGCCGGGCTGGACGACCAGGTGCTCCAGCGCTCCCCCTTTGAGCTCTCCGGCGGCCAGAAGCGGCGGGTTGCCATCGCCGGGGTCATCGCCATGGAGCCCAAGGTGCTGATCCTGGACGAGCCCACCGCCGGCCTGGACCCGGCAGGGGCCGCCAGCATCCTGGAAAACATCGAGGCCTACCGCCGGGCAAACGGCGCCACCATCGTCTTTGTAAGCCACTCCATGGAGGACGTGGCCCGGCTCACCGACCGGCTGGTGGTGGTGAGCAACGGCACCCTCCCCTATGTGGGCACCCCCCGGGAGGTCTTTGCCCACGGAACCGACCTGGAGGCGCTGGGCCTGGCTGTGCCCGCCATGAACCGGGTGTTCTCCCGGGTGCGGGCCCTGGGGGTGGACATTGACCCCGCGGTGTACACCGTGGAGCAGGCCAAGGAAGCCTTCCTCAAGGCATACCGCGGGAAGGAGGGCGTATAAATGGCACTGAAAGACATCACCCTGGGCCAGTATTTCCCCGGAAACTCCCTCATTCACCGGCTGGACCCCCGGTCCAAGCTCATCTTCACGGTGCTGTTCATCGTGACCATCTTCCTGTGCAAGCAGCTGGTGTCCTACGGCCTGGTGCTGGTGGTGCTGCTCATTCTCATCGGCATCTCCCGCATCCAGCCCAAGGCTTACCTGAAGGGTTTGAAGCCCATCCTCTTTATCGTGGTCTTTGCGGCCATATTGAACCTGTTCTACACCCCCGGCACGCCCCTGTGGTCCTTGGGCATCTTCACCATCACCCGGGAGGGCCTGTGGAAGGCGGGCTTTATGGTGCTGCGCATCCTGATGCTCTTAGCCTGCACCCTGCTGCTCACCTACACCACCTCCCCCATCGTCCTCACCGACGGCCTGGAGCGGCTGCTGCGGCCCCTCAAAAAGGTCAACTTCCCCGTCCATGAGCTGTCCATGATGATGAGCATTGCCCTGCGGTTTATCCCCAACCTGATTCAGGAGACCGACAAGATCATCGCCGCCCAGAAGGCCCGGGGCGCGGACTTTGACACCGGCAACCTCATGCAGAAGGCCAAGGCCCTGATCCCCATTCTCATCCCCCTGTTCATCTCCTCCTTCCGCCGGGCGGAGGAGCTGGCGGTGGCCATGGAGTGCCGCTGCTACCACGGGGACGAGGGCCGCACCCGGATGCGCCAGCTGACCATGGCAGGCCGGGACTGGGTCTGCATCCTGTTCAGCATCGCTCTGCTGGCAGGGGTCTGCGTGCTGCGATACTTCGGCCTGTAAGGAGGCGCTATGCGAAACATTGCTCTCACCCTCATGTACGACGGCACTGCCTACCACGGCTGGCAGGTCCAGAAGCGGGACGTCACCGTGGCCGAAACCCTGGAAAAGGCCCTGTCCCACGTGGTGTGCCACCCGGTGAAGTGCACCGGGGCCGGCCGCACCGACGCAGGGGTCCACGCGGAGCGGTATGTGGCCAACTTCCGCACCACCTCCACCATCCCCTGCGACCGCATCCCCCTGGCGGTGAACACCCGCCTGCCGGGGGACATTGTGGTGACCCACGCGGCAGAGGTGCCCGAGGACTTCAACGCCATCGGCAGCTGCCTGAAAAAGGAATACACCTATCGGATCTACAACTCCCGCATCCGGAACGCCTTTCTGGTCAACCGGGTGTGGTTTTATCCCAAGCACCTGGACGAACAGGTGATGCAGAAGGCCGCCTCCTGCTTTGTGGGCACCCACGACTTTGCCTGCGTCCGCTCGGTGGGCACGGAGACCAAAACCACCGTCCGCACCGTCCACTACTTTGACATCCAGCGGGAGGGAGACCTGATCTCCTGCCGGGTGTGCGCCGACGGCTTTCTCTACAACATGGTCCGCGCCATGGTGGGTACCTGCGTCTACGCCTCGGAGGGAAAGATTTCTCCCGACCAGATTCCCGCCCTGCTGGAGGGACGCAACCGCACCGACGCAGGCCCCACCGCCCCGCCCCAGGGGCTGTACATGACCAATCTCTGGTACCCGATCCCAGATCTCCCCTATCCCGGAGGCTTACTATGCGCAAACTGGAAACCCTGAAAACTTCTCTCACCCGCCGGCAGCGGGTGCTGATCCTGGTGCTGGCGGCCGTGGTGCTCTTCGGCCTGCTGGCCGCCACGGTGTTCCGGGACAACACCGCCTCGGTGTTCCGCCGGATCAGCAGCACCTACAGCCAGGAAAACTTCGCCCACAACGCCCAGGCCAACAGCCTCTTTCTGGGCATGGACGACAACCTGCTCATCTGCACCCAGAGCCAGATCCAGGTGTTCTCCCCCACGGGCACCCTCCAGATGAAGGAGAGCGTGTCCATGACCTCCCCCGCCCTGAACGCCGCCGGGGACTACGCCGTGGTCTATGACGTGGGCGGCCAGCAGCTGAAGGTGGTGAACAAGGACCACCTGGAAAACGAGCTGACCCTGCCCTCGGAGGAGTCCCTCCTCTGCGCCACCGTCAACGACAAGGGCTGGGTCGCCGTGACCAGCAAGGTCAGCGGCTACAAGGCCGTTGTGACCGTCTATAACCCCGACTTTGAGGCGGTGCTCACCATCCGCCTGTCCAGCCGGTACATCTCCGACGCGGTGGTTACCCCCGACTGCCGGGGGGTCTACCTGGTCTCCCCCGGCCAGGCCGAGGGCGCCTTTGAAAACACCCTGCTCTACTACACCTTCTCCTCCCGGGAGAAACCCACCCGGGAGGTCTCCCTGGGCTCCAACGTGGTCCTGTCCATCCTCAGCAGCGGCAAGTGCTGGATTCTGGGCGACGAGAGCCTGCTGATTCTGGACTCCAGCGCGGTTATCACCGCCAGCTACGACTACGGCGGGGAGTACCTGAAAATGGGCTCCCTCCAGGGGGACGACTTTGCCGCCCTCTTCCTGTCCCGCTCCGCCTCGGGCAGCGCGGGCACCCTGGTCACCGTGGACGACAACGGCAAGGAGTACGGCCGCCTGGAGGTGGAGGGGCAGGCCATCGCCCTGGCCGCCCAGGGCCATGACGTGGCCCTTCTCACCACCGGCGACATCATCACCGCCGGGCGGAAGCTGGACAAGTATATCACCGAGCCCAACCAGAAGGGCATCCGCAACCTGGCCCTCTACCAGGACGGCAGCGCAGCCCTGGTGAGCAGCGCTTCGGTGACCCTGTACTACCCCTCCGGCGAGAAGATCGACAACACCGCGGAGGAGGAAGCACCATGACCCTCACCGCCTCCCTCCTGCTGGACATTGTCCTGCTGGTTCTGCTGGTCTACTGGTTTTCCATGGGGGTGCGCCGGGGGCTGATCCTCACCCTCTGCTCCCTGCTGTCCGTGGTGCTGGGTCTGGTGGGGGGCTGGTATCTGGCGACCCACTGTTCCCAGCCCTTACAGGCGCAGCTGGCCCCTCTCTTTACCGGCCATCTGGACGCCGCCTCCGCCCTGGCCGCCAAGGCCATCCTGTTCCTGGTGGGCTTTGTGGGGGCGCAGCTGGTGTGGCAGATTCTTTGCCACGCCCTGAACCTGGTGGCAAAGCTCCCGGTGCTGCACTTTCTCAACAAGGCCCTGGGCGGCCTGCTGGGCCTGGTGAAGGGCGTTCTGATCCTGCTGGTGGCCCAATGGGTGCTCTGTGACCTGCTGGCCTGGATTCCGCCGGAGGTGGCAGCCCAAAGCCGGGTCCTGATCCTGCTGAACAACCTGCCGCTGCTTTCCCTGACGGGGGGATAACTTTCCTGCCCGCCATTCACACCCAATTCACAAAACCATGTTACGATGGGCAGCAAATGACGCCCCACGAAGGAGTGAACGCCTATGAAACCTACGCTTTGCAGCAGATGTAAAAAGAACGTGGCCGTGGTCTTTATCACCCGGCTGGACAACAGCGGCCAGAACGGCCAGAACGAGGGTCTTTGCCTCAAGTGCGCCCGGGAGCTGAACATCCGCCCGGTCACCGACATGATCGAGAAGATGGGCCTGAGCGACGAGGACCTGGAGGGTCTCACCACCGAAATGATGTCCGCCTTTGACGGCGCGGAAAGCCTGGAGGGCCTGATGGACAACCTGGCCGGCGCCATGGACGGCTCTGCCGGAAACGATGACGACGAGGAAGAGGATGGCCGCACCGCCACCTTCCCCTTTTTAAATAAACTGATGGGCAGCATGGCAAACCCCAACACCCCCAAGGAAAACTCCCCCCAGGAGAATTCCGGCTCCGCCGGTGAGTCCGGCCGCGCCGGCCAGGGAGATAAGGGCGACCGGAAGCAGCGGAGCAAGCGGAAGTTCCTGGAAAACCACTGCATTTCCCTCAGCCGCAAGGCCGCCGAGGGCAAGCTGGACCGGATGATCGGCCGGGA
>JAEDJB010000094.1 GCA_016296565.1 Oscillospiraceae bacterium | reverse complement strand
CTGGCCCTTTTCCCGGAGCAGGCCCTGGCCTTAACGTGGGAGAGGTGAGGTTCTATCCTCTTGGCTCCCCAGAGGGGGAGCCAAGGAGTTTGCGCAGAACAAAACGCCCGACCGTTACAGGTCGGGCGTTTCACATGCTTTTTTCGACAGGTTATAGTTCTGGCGTTTCCAATAATGCTTGATGAACAGTGTCATAGTGCCGGTCGATGGCGGCCTCGCAGGCAGCACGGTCGCCGGCCTTCAGGGCCAGAAACATGTCCCGGTGGGCCTGGGAGACCGTCTCCTTGACCTCCGTCCCCGTGGTCTCCAGCACGGCGTCGATCCACCGGTTGTACACCCAGACGATGGCCTCGCCGATGCTCACCCAGAACCGGTTTTCCGTGGCCTCAATGAGGGTGAAGTGGAAGGCCCGGTCCCGGCGGCACTGCTCCTCCAGGGACAGCTCCATGAGGGGAGTCTCCACCAGGGGGGCCAGCTTTTCCTCCCACCGGGGGAAGGTGCCCTGCTCCAGCACCGCCAGGATGACCCCCTTCTCCATGTTCCGGCGGAAGGCACAGATCTCCAGCCGGGAGGTCTGGCCCAGCAGGAGCATCATGTCAATCATGGGCTGGATGGTTTTTGTGGTGTTGCCCACCAGGTAGCTGCCGGACCCCTGGCGGCGCTCCACCACCCCCAGGTTTTCCAGGGCCCGCAGCGCCTCCCGGGTGGAATTGCGGCTGATCCCAAGCTGCTCTGCCAGGGCCCGCTCCGTGGGGAGCTTGTCCCCCACCGTCAGCTGGCCGTCCTCAATGAGCCCGCAGAGACAGTCAATGGCTTTCTGATACTCTCTGGCTTCCATGGTCACCCCTCCTAGGTACCCTTATAAAAAATGTGCAAACAAATTCGCGCCTACCACAGTGAGCAGGCCCGCCACCACAATGGACAGGCTGCTCATGGCCCCCTGGATCTCCCCCATCTCCATGGCCCGGGCGGTGCCCACGGCGTGGGTGGAGGTGCCGATGGCCACCCCGGCGGCCACAGGCTCGGTGATCCGAAAGACCTTGCACACCCCTTCCGCAAAGATGTTCCCCAGCACCCCGGTGATGATGATGACCACCACCGTAAGGGACACATGGCCCCCCAGTTCCTCCGACACGCCGATGCCGATGGCGGTGGTGATGGACTTGGGAAGCAGGGTCACATAGGCGCTGTGATCCAGGGAGAACAGCCAGGCCAGAACCAGGATGGTCACAAGGCTGGCCAGCACCCCGGCGGCAATGCCCAGAAGCACTGCCTTGCCATGGCGCCGAAGCAGGGAAAACTGCTCATACAGGGGCACCGCCAGACAGACGGTGGCAGGGGTGAGCAGGTAGTTCAGCAGGTTTGCCCCTTGGCTGTAGCTGTCGTAGTCCAGGTCCAGCAGCAGCAGAGCCGCTGCCACCACCACGATGGCCACCAGCAGGGGATTGAAAATGGGGAGCTTCCACCGGCGCTGGAGCAGCAGCCCCAGGCCGTAGGCCCCCAGGCTCAGCAGCAGGCCGAAGTAGGCAGAGGAGCCCAACAGGTTAGTCACAGGCCTCCTCCTTCCCCTTCCGGCCCCGGCGGATCACCCTCTGGGTCACCCGGCCGGCACACACCATCACAACAAAGGTGGAGACCGCCGTAATCACCAGGTAGGGCACCCACACCGGCTGCAGCACGTCCCAGCTCTCAATGAGCCCCACCGCCGCGGGGAGAAAGAGCATGGGCATAATTTCAATGAGAAACCGGCTGGTCTCCCGAATGGCGGAGACCTTCAAAAGCCCGGTCTGTAAGCACAGAAACAGCAGAATGATGCCGTAAATGCTGGCGGGCACGGGAAGAGGGAGCAGGGCGTGGAGCACTTCCCCCAGGAAAGAGATCAGCAAAATGATCCCGAACTGCTTAACATACCGCAAGAGAACGCCTTCTTTCTAAAATTGGTATACCAATTCTATTGTAGCATTCTTCTCCCGCGGGCGCAAGGTGAAAGTCAAAACGGAGAAGCCCGTTGGACTTCTCCGAAAAAGTGGTCTAAGCTTTGGTCACAGCCGGGACTGGGCAGCCATCGCCTGGCCGATGAGGCAGCTGGCGGTCTCTCCCTCCTGGCTCTGACCCAAGAAGCGGGACAGAGGGGACCGGTTGGGCTCCACAGAGGGCTCCGGCAGGACAGGAACTTGGACTGCTGTCACGTCGGGGGAGGTGACAAACCAGTAAGCGCTGGAGTTTTCAATGCGGGTGCCGTGGGCCTCTTCAATGGGCACCCGGGCCTGGGCCACGTTCTGAGCGGGGTCGGCGCAGTAGAACACGCCGTCGGTATAATCGGTGAGAAGGATGCCGTGGGGAACGCACCGGGCGTGAAGGACGATTCCCTCGGGGTGCTCCTCCAGCAGGTCGATCAGGATCTGAACATTGGCCTCGCCGCCGGGCAGGCGGCCGTGGCTCACGGTGATGCCGTCGTATTCAAAGTTATAGGGAAGGCCCCGGCCGCCGATCCAGAAAGCTTCCCGGCAGGAGGCCTCGGTGATGGTGTCCCAATCCTGGTCACCCCGGAGCATGGCAGTGCGTCTGAGCATCATGGCAGCGGAGGCGAGGGTGCAGGTTCCGTTGTTCTCCTGCTTCAGAAAAACCTCCGGCTGGTTGATCTCCTCTGTGGTGGCCGCCAGGGCGGTGGGCACCAGAGCGATCATCATCAGCGCTGTCAGCACAATGCTCAGAATTCGCGTTCGCATCCTATCTCTCCCTATGTATCCGATTTCCACGAAAATTGGTGTACCAATTGTTACAAAATCCCGTTTTCGTGTTACTTTTGTTACCGCTTTGTAATCATAGCACAGTTCCCATCAGATGGGAACCCCTTTTTCCCGACTTTTTCCGTATTTTTACGATTTTTTTGTGAATAACATTTCAAAAACTGTCATTTTCTCCGGGAAACAGAACATTTTGTGGCAAAAGACTGGATAATCTGTCAAGTCGTCAGAACAGGAAAATCCCCCCGGCGTCCCTTTCCGGACGCCGGGGGGATTTTGCAGGATGGCTTCATACTGATTCTTGATTAAAAAATTGAATCAAGAATCCCGTGTGCTACGCACACTCGCATCGTGCTAACGCACGCTGCGCCGTCTCATGCAGTTCTTGACGCGCTTTGCGCTATAAAAAGCTTGGAAAGCTTTTTATCAAGAACTAGTATCATTCCGGCATCAAAACCGGGGAAAAAACCGCCAGAGCCGCCGCGTTTTCCTCCTCCGCCCACACCCGCCCGGGGAAGGAGGCCAGCAGCGCCGCCGTCTGGCCGCTGGGGGAATTTGGGGTGAGGCTGTCCCCCTCCCCCACCACCGACAGGCGCACGGGATAGTCCGCCAGGGCCCCCTGAAGGCGGCGGCAGAAGGTCTCCAGGGTCCCGGCCCGGTCCCCGGCCCCCGCCAGGCAGGTCAGGTCCCCCTGGGTGGGATAGCAGCAGTGGGTGAGCACTACCTCGTCAAAGCCCAGCTGGGCCAGCTCCCGGCACAGGCCGATGAGATAGTCCTGGACCTGGGTGCTGGCCGGGTCCAGCCAGGTAAGCCCTCCGGCGTCCCGCCAGGGGGAGCCACTCTCCCGGCGCAGGGCCAAGGTGGGGTCCTGCTGGACCACCAGGCTGTCCCGCAGGCAGGAAACCTGGGCCACGGTGTACAGCCCCGGCTGCCGGTTCAGCGCCCGCAGGGCCTCGTTCCGGTCCAGATCCCCCCAGGAGGCCCCCGCGTCCGCCGCCAGGGCCAGGGCGGACACATAGCCCAGGCTCCCGTCCGCCTCCTTCAGGGTGACCACCACCCCGTCATAGCCCTGGGCCAGGACAGCGGCCTGATCCAGCTCCTCCGGGGACAGGCGGAGGGTCCGGAAGGGCTCCGGCTCCTCCTTTGGCACCGGCTGGGCCGGCTGGGCGGAGACCGCCGCCGCTTCCTCCCGGGGGAAGAGAACCGCCGGGTCCAGAACGCCCCCGGCGCACAGCAGAAGAAAGCCGCCGGAGAGCACGCCGGCGGTACACAAAAGGGCCATAAGAAACCGCCCCAGGCGGTTCAGAATGGGTCGACCCATGGAGGGACCTCCTTTTCCTCCGCGCGCACGCGGACCGTGAAATAGCAGGGCGGGCGGGGAAAACCTTATGTACCCACCCACCGGAACAGCAGCAGCAGCCCCAGGCCGGGCAGCCCCAGAAGGCCCAGGGTGACGGCGTTGAAGGCGTTGACCCCCAGGGCCAGTCCCGCCGCCAGGCCGCTCTGGGACCAGAGGGCCAGAAACCCCAGCCCCAGAAGGGACCGCGCCAGCAGCTTCCCCAGCCAGAGCAGGGGCCGCCGGAAAATCACCAGGATCAGCACCACAGCGATCAGAATGGACAGCCCGGGGCCGTCGGCAAACACATTCATGGGTTCTCCTCCTTTTCCAGGGCCTTCATCTGCCGCAGCAGATAGGTGTGCTTGGCCCGCAGGGCGCTGATCTCGTAGAGATAGTACTCCAGCAGGTCCCGGTCCGCCGTCTCGTCAAAGCCCACCCGGGCCGCCGCCAGAGCCCGGCTGGTCTCCTCCAGGCCCCGCCGCAGCCGCTGGGACTGGGTGGGGGTGCGCTCCCTTGCCATGGGTCATCCCTCCCTGTGCTTTCAAGTATATGGATAGCCTGCACCAATATGCCGCGGTTTATGCAAAACGCCGGAAAAAATCCGGCGGCGAAAAAAGTCCTTTCCTGGGGGCTCTCCTGTGGTATAATGGTTAAAATAAAAAAAGAAACCCGTTAAGCAAGTTGTTTTCTCCGTCCCGACCCATTTTCCGGGACCCACCACATGCGAGGTACCTACCATGAAAAAATTCCTGCACAAATCCCTCTCCCTTCTGCTGGCTCTGGCCCTGGCTGTGAGTCTGGCCGTCCCTGTCCTGGCAGCGGAGGGAGACTCCACAGAGGAGAATCCCGTTGCCGCCGAACCCGCCGATCCGGAGGGTTCCACCGGGGAACCGGAAACACCGGAAGAGCCCACCGGGGAAGACCCTGCGGTGGACGAACCCTCGGAGGAAGATCCCGACGAAGAGGAGGAGGCCACAGAGGACACGCTGGTTCTGGAAGAGACCAGCTGCACCGCCCGGATCGGTCAGTACCAGACCCTCACCCTGACGGCCCCGGCAGCCACTGTGAAAAGCGGGGAGACGGACGTTTCTGCGCAGTATACCTTTTCCTATGCCTGGGTGGACCAGGACAACAAGCCCCTCTCGGAGGATGTTTCGGCCCAGGTGACCTCCGCCTTCCAGGGGCAGATCACCGCCCTGTGCACCGTCACCGCCCAGAACAATGAAGCCCCTGACAAGACCCTCTCCGCCGTCTGCTCCTACACGATCGACGTCCTCCCCGGCACAGTCCTGGGGGCTCAGGTGGAGGTCTCCAACGAAGGAATCTCTCTGGACCAGCTTCTGGACCTGGAGGGCAAGCACTCCGTTCTGGAGCAGCTCACCCAGGGGATCAGCGAGGACCCCATGACCCCCGCCATTCCGGGGCTGATCTTCGTGGAATTTCTCCCGGACACCATCACCGGCGCGGAGGCCGGGACGCTGAACGTCACGGCAGAAACCACCTACCGCCTGGAGGGGGACCCTCTTCTGTCCGCCGTGACCTTCACCCCCGCGGCACCGGGAACCTATGAAATTCACTTCCTGGCCTATGGGGACGAGACCTACTACGGCCAGCTGGAAATCGTGGTGACCGAGGCCGCCCCCGACGACGGCGCCATCCACTGCGGCAGCGCCGGGTTCACCTTCAACGGCTCGGACTTTTTCCACAGCAACGACGCCGACCCGGTGGAGTCCATCGTGTTCGGCGCCCCCTCCGCCGGCCATCTGCTGCGCGACTTTGTGAAGGGCAGCGGCATCCCTGACCAGGGCGCCCGGTACTACACCAACGCCGCCGTGCACGGGGACTACCACGTCTCCACCCTCTCCTACCTGCCCGCCGCCGGGTATTCCGGCCAGGTCACCCTGCCGGTGACCCTCACCACCCGGTCCGGCAAGGTGCTGGAGGATACCATTCTCATCGACGTGACCAGCAAGACCGTCTCCGACTACTTCACCGACGTCACCGAGACAACGGTGGGCTCCTGGGCGGCCAACGCCGTGGACTTTGCCTATGAGTGCGGCCTCATCAACGGCATCGGGGGGGATCGCTTCGGCCCCGACGCCTCCATGACCCGGGCCATGCTGGTCACCGTCCTCTACCGGGCCGCCGGCAGCCCTGAGGTCACCATCACCACCAACTTCACCGATCTGAACGTGGGCAGCTACTACTACGAGGCCGTGGTGTGGGCCAACGTGATGGGGATTGTCAACGGCATCACGGACACCACCTTCGGCCCCGACAACCCCGTAACCCGCCAGCAGATTGCCGCCATTCTCTACCGCTATGCCGACGCCATGGGAGCCCTCTCCCAGACGGAGGGAAATCTGAACGCCTTCACCGACAAGGACAGCGTGGATTCTTACGCCGCGGTCCCCATGACCTGGGCAGTGGGCCGGGGGATCATCACCGGCACCACGGACACCACCCTCTCCCCCCAGAACCACGCCACCCGCGCCCAGGTGGCGGTGATGCTCCATCGGTACCTGATCGGACAATAACAACCGTTACGGAATATGCCTCCGGCCACTGTGGCCGGGGGCTTTTTTTCGCCTTCCCGGCGGGGGCCCCATTTCTTTCAAAGAAATGGGGGAAAGAAGACCAAAGGGGGAGAGGTTCTCCCCCTTTGGATTCCCTCTCTCTGGTTTGTACAGACTTGCGGGGCTGTGCGTTTTGGTGTTTGGGTGGGGCTGCCGCTTTCTCAGTGTAACGCCGTACAGAAGCGCGCCCACCGGCTGGGCGCGCCTGGCGTGGGTTGGTACCCTATCACCAGGGCTGAGGGTTTCTCAACGCAAAGGCTCCCCTGGGGAGGGGAGCTGTCAGCGAAGCTGACTGAGAGGTGCTGCCCTGGGAATTTCCCCTCGGGAGCGCTGACGGGGTACCGCGGCGGATTAACCTCCCTGGTCCCGTTGTACCGCTCCCGATCGGTCCTCCCAGGCGACACCTCTCCACCGCTTCGCGGTCCCCCTCCCCTTCAAAGGGGAGGCTTTGGCGACGGGAGCATCTCGCCCCTTCCCTATCCTTCCCCTTGACACCAGGTGAGAAAATGGATTAAGATAAAGGGTATTCAATG
>JAEDJB010000093.1 GCA_016296565.1 Oscillospiraceae bacterium | reverse complement strand
CGGGAGACGCACAGGTCCTCCAGGCCGGGCTTGATGAAGTTGTTCACCATCTCGTTGACCCGGGAGCGGGGCTGGAGGAAGTCGGTGTTCTCCAGCAGGTCCTGGACCTTATCGGCGTACTTGGACAGCCGGAAGAAGTAGGCTTCCTCCTCCGCGTCCTGAACCTCCCGGCCGCAGTCGGGGCACTTGCCCTCCACCAGCTGGCTCTCGGTCCAGAAGGACTCGCAGGGCTTGCAGTACTTGCCCACGTACTTGCCCTTGTAAATGTCGCCCTTCTCATACATCTTCTTGAAGATCTTCTGAATGGCGGCCACGTGATAGTCATCGGTGGTGCGGATGAACCGGTCGTTGGAGATGTTCATGAGCTTCCACAGGTCCAGCACGCCCCGGGGTCCGGTGACGATGCTGTCCACAAACTCCTGGGGGGTGACCCCGGCTTCCTTGGCCTTGTCCTCGATCTTCTGGCCGTGCTCGTCGGTGCCGGTGAGGAAGAGGACGTCGTAGCCCTGGAGCCGCTTATAGCGGGCCATGGCGTCGGTGGCCACGGTGCAGTAGGTGTGGCCGATGTGGAGCTTGTCCGAGGGGTAGTAGATGGGGGTGGTAATGTAAAATTTCTTCTTCTGATCTCGTTCCATGTATCTGACCTCCATGCGCGCAGAGGCGCGTTTGTTTTTTCTGATATATCGCAGGCCCCCTGGCTTTCCCGGAGGGGGAGCCAGGGACAGCGAAGAACGTTTTTATTCTTCCTTGGGTCCCTCCACCGGGCCGCAGCCGGGGCAGCCCTGGCAGGAGCCGCCGCAGTTGGGGGGAAGCACAGGCTCCGGCTTTGCGTCGTTGTCCAGCAGCACAGAGGCCATGGACAGCAGGTAAAAGACCATGGCCAGGTACAGGGCCACGTCCATCAGGGGCAGGCCGTCTCCCAGAACCATGATGCTGAAGGCGGCGGCCAGCAGGCAGGTCACTGCCGTCAGCCGCACCTGACCCTTGCCGAAGACAAAGCCCGGCAGGCAGTAGCAGGCCACCATGGACAGCAGCACCGCCAGCAGGCAGAACAGGTACTTCTCCAGCACCGGGTCCTGGGCCCACTGCTGGTAGTTGGCCATGACCCACAGGCAGCAGGCAAAGCCGGGCATCAGGGACCAGCCCACGGGGATCTTTCCTCTGGCCCGGACCTTCTGGAGCAGGAACCACAGCCCCGCCCCGGCCAGCAGGCACACTACCCCCAGCACCGGCCGCACGATGCTCACGGTTTTGGCCTGGGTGTAGAAGTCGATGGGGGCCTGGATATAGGCGGCGATGTTGAAAAAGCCCCCCAGCACCAGCAGGACCGCACCGGCCAGGACTCCGGCGGTCTGAATCAGGCTGCCGCCGCCAAAGGCGCGGACATAATTTTTCTCAAAGGTCCGGTGCTTGCCGCCGGAGAGCAGGATGACGGCCACAGCGACGACGATGGCCACAGCCCACAGCCCATAGGTGATCGGCTGGCCGGAAATGGGCAGACCGGTGCCCGGCTCAAAGGCCTGGCGCAGGTAAAGCTGGCGCACCGCCAGGCCCACCACCCCGCCGGCCACGGAGACCGCGGGCAAAATCAATGCTTTCCGCATGAAAAAGAACTCCCTTCGCTGGAAAACCAGGGAGCGGATGGCTCCCAAACATAGGTATTGATCATTTTACCACATTCTACGGGAAAACGCACGGAGATTTTCCTTGTTTGCGGAATTTTTTTGCAGGGGCGGTTTTCGGGAGATCACGGCAGCGAAAAACTCAACCCTCTTGGCTCTCCCTCTGGGAGAGCCAGGGAGGACGCCTTTTTGCAAAACCAAAAGCGCCTTTTTGCAAAACCGAAAGCACCCCCTTGCAACCTTTTCACTATTGTGATATGATTCGAATAATATAAAAGTATTTTTACAAGTTAAGGAACGATTGTATGGAAATCAACGGCATAGAGGTCGATCTCGACCTGCGTTACAGCGAAATGAATCTCTCCGAGGGAATCCTGAAAGCCCTGGGACAGAAGGGCTTCACCATGGCCACACCGGTCCAGGCCGGGGCCATCCCCTGTTTCAAAGATTGGAAGGACGTCATCGCCAAGGCCCCCACCGGCTCCGGCAAAACCTTCGCCTTCGGCATCCCCATGGTGGAGCACACCGACCCTGAGGGCACCGACGTTACCGGCCTCATTCTGGCACCCACCCGGGAGCTTGCCCTGCAAATTCAGGACGAGCTGCGCCAGCTGTGCGCCTTCCTTCCCGGCATCCGGGTGGCCTGCCTCTACGGCGGCCAGCCCATCGACAAGCAGATTACCCTTCTCAAAAAGCGCCCCCAGATCGTGGTGGCCACCCCCGGCCGCCTTATGGACCACATGAAGCGCCGCACCGTCCGCCTGGGCAAGGTGGAAACCGTGGTCCTGGACGAGGCCGACCGGATGCTGGACATGGGCTTTATCAAGGACGTGACCCACATCCTCAAGCAGATCCCCAATCGGCGGAACCTTGGCATGTTCTCCGCCACCATCTCCCGGGAGGTTATGGATATTTCCTGGGTCTACCAGCGTGACCCGGTGGAGATCGTGGTCCGCCCCGTCCAGGAAAACCGCCCCCAGATCAGCCAGTACCGAATTAAAGTTGACATGGGAGGCAAGGTGGATCTGCTGGCCGCCATCCTGGAAAAGGAACAGCTGGACCGGGTCATCGTCTTCTGCAACACCAAAAACAACACCGACCGGATCACCGGCCTTCTGAAAATGAAGGGCATCTCCGCCCAGTGCATCCACGGGGACCTGGGCCAGAAGGTCCGGGAAAAGGTCCTCACCTCCTTCCGCAAGGGCGAGCTGCGGGTGCTGGTGGCCACCGACGTGGCCGCCCGGGGCCTGGACATTGACGACGTGGACGCCGTCATCAATTATGATATCCCCGAGGAAGGGGAATACTATGTCCACCGCATCGGCCGCACCGGCCGGGCCAAGCACAAGGGCGCAGCCTACAACCTGATCTCCTCCATCACCGAGGAGATCCGCCTGGACGAGATCATCCGCAACAACAAGTACGACGTGCAGACCATCACCCTGTAACGTCCCGCAGAAAAGGAATCCTGCCTTCATCTATGATTGAATTTCGAACCCCTGTTCCCGGGGACCGTGATTGGGTGACGGCGCTCCTGGCCAAGGAGGGCCTGTCCCTGTGCAACTATAGCTTCCCGGTTCTCTTCTGCTGGCAGGGGGCTTACCAGTTCCAGCTGGCCCGGCTGAACGACCGGCTGCTGGTCCGGCTGGAAAGCTCCCTGGGCCGCGCCTATCTGTGGCCGGTGGGAGAGGGCGACCCCGCCCCCGCCCTGGCGGCCCTCTCCCAGGACGCCCACAGCCAGGGCCATCCCCTGCGGCTCATCAGCCTGACCCTTTACCACAAAAACTGGCTGGAGGATCGTTTCCCCGGCCGGTTTTCCTTCGCAGAAGCCCGAGACGGCTTCGACTACCTCTACGCCGTGGACCGGCTGGCGGACCTGCCCGGCAAGAAGCTCCATGGCAAGCGCAACCACATCCACCGGCTGGACGACGCCTGCCCCGGCTGGTCCTGGGCCCCTCTGACCCAGGCTGACGTGCCCCGGTGCCTGGCCATGGACCAGGAATGGCACCGGCAGGCGGCAGTACGGGAGACCCCCGGGAGCCTCTCTTCCCTGGAGGATGAACACCAGGCCCTGGTGCTGGCCCTGACCCACCGGGAAACCCTGAGGCTGGAAGGGATAACCCTCTCCTGGCAGGGGGATCTGCTGGGCTTCTCCCTGGGCGCACCCCTGACGGACGCGGTCTTTGACGTTCACTTTGAGCGGGCCCGGAGCGAAATCCAGGGCGCCTATCCCGCCGTGAACCGGTCCTTTGCCCGGTATGTGCGGCAGACCCATCCCCAGATCCAATACCTCAACCGGGAGGACGACATGGGCGTGCCCGGCCTGCGCCGGTCCAAGCTGTCCTACTACCCGGACCACCTGCTTGTAAACTTCTGCGCCGTGGAAACCCCGGACGCAGTATTATAAGAGCGTGCCCTGGAAGGGCTCCTGACGGGTTCTTCCTCCGTGCGTCTATCTTACTTGAAGGAGGAACCCATTATGATCCACATTCGCCCGTCTACCCCCGAGGAGATCCCTCAGCAGAAGGATCTCTGGAAAAAGTGTTTTGGGGATCCCACTGCCTATATTGACATCTTCTACCAGCAGTTCTGCACCGCCGACCAGGTTCTGGTGGTGGAGGACGAAGGGGAGATTAACTCCATGGCCGCCATGCTGCCCGGCAACATCCTGACCCCCGAGGGCGAGGAAATCTCCGTGGGCTATGTCTACGCTCTGGCCACCAGCCCCTATATGCAGGGCCAGGGTCACGCCCGCCAGCTGCTGAAGTACGCCGACCAGTACCTCCAGGAAAAGGGCTACAAGGCCATGGTCCTGGTGCCGGCCTCCCCCTCCCTCCACCGGTTCTTTGAGTCCGTGGGCATGGACGAGTGCTTCGCCACCCGCAAGGTGGAGCTGCTTACCTCCAACTTTACCGGTGAGACCGGCGGCGCCGTCATGACCCCCATCTCCCCCCACGAGTACAACCAGATCCGGGAGCGCTACCTGAAGGGCACCTTCCACATGGCTTACACCGACGAGATGATCCACTTCCAGCAGATCGGCAGCCACCTGTCCTACGGGGACCTGTACAAGATCGAGATCGAGGGCGAGGTGGGCTGCGCCGCCATTGAGTACGTCCAGAAGCGCCGCCTGCTGGTGAAGGAGCTGCTCATCGCTCCCGAGAAGATGGAGAAGGCCGCCGAGGCCATCGGCAGCCAGATGCAGGCCTCCCGGTACCACATCCGCACCCCCGGCTTCTGGGACGGCATCCCCGGCAGCTATCAGCAGGCCTTCGGCATGATCAAGTGGTACGACCAGTCCCTGCACGCCAAGTGGTTCAAGCAGGACGCCTACCTGGGCCTGGCCTTTGACTGAGCTTTGATAACGACACGAAAAAAGAGACGCGAAAGCGTCTCTTTTTTTGTTCTCCTGAATGGGCCTGTGGGCAGGCGAAAAACTTTCTCTTGACACCAAACCGTATTACCCATATAATACACTTAGAAACCGTATTACTCGAGTAACACACTTTTGGAAAGGAGGAATCCCCCGTGCTTCCCTTTGAGCACCTGGTCCTGGAGGAGGGCGTCCCCATCTACCTCCAGATCCTCCGCTATGTCAAGCAGGGCATCGCCGGGGGAACCATCGCCCACGGGGAGGAGCTTCCCTCCCGCCGGATGGTGTCCTCCCTGCTGGGGGTCAACCCAAACACCGTTCAAAAGGCCTACCGGCTGCTGGAGGAGGAGGGGCTGGTCCAGTCCCACACCGGGTCCAAGAGCCGGGTGGTAGCCGACGAGGCCGCCCGGGCCAGGGTGAAGGCCCAGCTGCTCCGGGACGACTTGCAGGCCATGATATCCGCCATGAAACAGATGGGGGTCACCAGGGAGGAAGCCCTGACCCTGCTGGATTCTCTCTGGGAGAAAGGAGACGAATGATGAGACCGCATTTTTCCGTTTTTCTGCTTTTCCTCCGCCAGTCCGCCTGGAAGGTTCTGCTCCTGCTGGCCGTCATGGCCGGGTGGGAGACCCTGCTGGTCCTGCGCCTGATGCCCGAGCTCGCCACATACAGTCTCACGGCGGCCCTGGGGCTGATGCAGTCCCCTCTGGCGCTCGTAACCCGCGTTGCCTTCGTGGTGCTGACCTTCCTGCTGCTCCGGGACGGCAGGGGCAAGCACCGCTCGGACTACACCCTGGACCGGCTGTCCATCTCCCCCCGGGCGGTGGTTCTGTGGCAGGGGGTGTTCAACAGCCTGGTTTACCTTCTCTTCTGGGGGGTGCAGAGCCTGGTGCTGGTTCTGTTCTGCCTTTTTTACCAGCGCCAGGGGGGCCATGTGGGACCCCAGACCTTCTTCCTGGCCTGCTGGGAAAATGCCCTGTTCCACTCCTTCCTCCCCCTGGAGGACGGCTTCCGCTGGCTGCGGAACCTGGCTTTCTTTGGCGCCATGGGCTTCACCGCCGCCTGCTCCGCCGCCCAGATCCGGCGGAAGAACAACACCCTGGCCGCACTGGGCCTGGCCCTTGCCTGGATTTTCGCCTTTGTCCAGCCCATGGGGTCCCTGGGGGTGGACATTGTCCTGACCCTGGGGGTGCTGGCCTGGACCGGGCTCTCCCTGTACAGCGCTTTCCAGACGGGAAAGGAGGAGGTCCATGAAACGGTATCGGCGTGACCAGCTGGTTCCCCCCGGGGTGGAACCGGCCAGCAGCACCATCACCCTGGGCCTGGCGGTGATCGGCATGTCCTTCTACAGCCTGATCCTCTTCGCCCGGAATCTGAACATCGCCGCAAGCACCATCCGCTTCGGCGTCGAACTCCGGGCCGCCCCCTTCATTGACCTGGTCAGCGGTGGAAAACTGGAGGGCTCGGGGGCTTCCATCTATACGCCGGTGTTCGGCCTTTCCTTTCTGGTGATTCTGGCGGCGGTCCAGACCTTCCTCAATTACCGCCGGTTCCGCCAGGGCAGCCAGTCCATTTACCTGATGCGCCGCCTGCCGGACAAGTGGGAGCTTCCCCGCCGGTGCCTGGCCTTTCCCCTGCTGACCATCGGGGTTTACCTGCTGGCGACTCCCGTGCTCACCCTGCTTTTTTACCTCATGTACCGCTTCACCATCCCGGCGGCCAGCCTGCCCCCGGACCAGTGGTCCGCTTTCTGGCAGGGGGTGCCCCTGATCCTGCTTCGTCTGCTTTAACGGAACCTGGAGGTATTTCTTATGCTGGAACTCAATCATATCTCAAAATCCTACCGGGGCAAACAGAACGCCCTGGAGGACGTGTCCCTGACCCTTCCCCGGGGGGAGATCGTGGGGCTGTTCGGAGAAAACGGCGCGGGCAAGACCACCCTCATGAAGTGCATCCTGGGCCTGCACCGGTACCAGGGTGAGATCACCCTGGACGGCCAGCCGGTGACCCGGAAAAGCATCGAAAAGCTCTCCTTCGCCACCAGCGAGCACTCCTTCTTCCCCCTGCTCACCGCCAGGGCCCACCGGGAATTTTACGCGGAGCACTTCCCCGCCTTCCGGGGCAAGCGGTTCGACGCCCTCATGGACTTCTTCGAGCTGCCCCTGGACCGGAACATCGGCAAGCTCTCCACCGGCCAGCAGAACCAGTTCGAGGTGATTCTGGCCCTGAGCCAGGGGGCGGACTACATCCTCATGGATGAGCCCTTCGCCGGCAACGACGTGTTCAACCGGGAGGACTTTTACAAGGTCCTGCTGGGGATTCTGGAGCCCAACGAGACCATTTTGCTCTCCACCCACCTGCTGGAGGAGGTCTCCGCCTTCGTGGGCCGGGCGCTGCTCCTCCACCGGGGCCGGCTGGTGGCCGACGCCTCCCTGCTGGAGCTGGAAGAGAAGGGCAAGGACCTGATGACCTTCGTGAAGGAGGCCTACCGCTACAAGGCCGACCGGGTCTATCAGGCCCTGGGGAAGCTGACGGAGGGGGACG
>JAEDJB010000092.1 GCA_016296565.1 Oscillospiraceae bacterium | reverse complement strand
TTGTAATAAACGTTCTTGCTTTACCTGCAATATATCATATTTTTATATATTTGTCAACAACAAACATCATTGACAAAGTAATGTTTTTGAAATATGATAAGACTGAGCTCACAGAAAGGTCCTTTCTACAACCATGAAAGAACGAAAATCCAACAAGACAAGCGGAACACCCGCCAGCATACGCGAGGCACTGAAGAAGGCAACCACAGAAATGTTGGTGCTCTTTGTGCTACGCCAAAAACCCATGTATACCTACGAAATGATGCAGGCCATCGAGGATATGAGCGGAGGAAAAATCACCTTCAACACCCTCTATCAGGCCATCTACCGCTTGAAAGACTTTGGGTATATCTACGAGAAGGAGAAGATGGTCTCCGAGGATAACCGGGTCCGCATCTATTTCGACGTCACCGAGACCGGAGATACCTATCTCCAGCAGATCATTGCCGAGTACTACTCGTTCACCGGCACTGTAAACCAGATCCTGGCCCAGGGCGGCCAGCGCCCTCAGGAGGAGAAACCCAATGACTAAGGAACTGAATCAGTACTATCGGGAGGTCCGCAGTCATTTGTTTTGTCCCAAGGGGGAGCAGGACCATCTCCTTGCGAAGGCCCACCAGATGGTGGAAGAACTACGAGAAAGCAATCCCGACCTGGATTATTCCGGCGTGGTGGAGTTCTTAGGGGAACCCCAAGAACTGGCCAGCACCTTCATGGAGTGCATGGACCCGGCGATGGTGGAAGGTTACAAAAAGAAGAAAAAACGGATTCGTATCAGTATCGTTGCGTTTGTGGCGGCTTTGATTGCTGCCCTGTCTATCTTTTCTATTTATGTCGTTCAACTGAAATCTGAGGCCCAATTTACGTACAGTGAAGACCTTGTAATTGAGGATGACACAAATGAACAAAACGAAAAAACTGAATAACAGGAGGTATTCAAATGAAGCTCATAGCAAAGAATTTTTTCTCTGTTATACTTGTTGGTATTCTTGCTTTTTCTCTGTTGCCAGTTCCTAAGACACTTGCCGTAGAGCCTGCGACAGAATCTATGTCTACTGTGGAAGACTTAGGAAATGGCATTACAGTAGAAACTACTTTGGTTATTCATCCTTCTGTGGAGCGTAGCTCTACGAAGACGGCAACCCTTACCCGGGACTATCAGAAGGATGGAAGTTGGATTGCTACGCTTGCACTTACAGCAACTTTCTCTTACAGTACTTCGGGTGTGAGTGTGGTCAGCGCCAGCTATACCAAGAATCTTGCTTCGGGATGGACCTTTAATAGTCCTAACATTAAGAAGACTGGCGGTACGGCAATCTTGACGGGTGACCTGAAAAAGTTCCCGTTCAACGTTCCTGTTGACATGAAAATTTCCTGCTCTCCCACCGGCGTCATTACCAAAGGCTAAAAGAACCCGTCGCTCGTTTAACTGAGCGACGGCGGGTCATTCCATTTGACAAAGCCAGTCCAGCGGTGTTATACTAGCTACAATATGATATGGCTGATGATCTCCCGAGAGACCGAAAGGCACCGAAGAAGCAATGCGGGCGGGTACCGTCTTCCCGGCCGGAGAAACTGAGCAGGTAAAAGGAAGGAGATCGGACAAATCTTTGGAGAGAGCGCCTTTGCGCCGCCGATGAGGAGATAACCAACAGGCAAACGGACAAAGAGTATGAAGACGCCGTGGGCGCTTCATACTCTTTTTTTCATGGGAAAAAGGGTTCATATGGCAAGACAGGAACAAAACAAGGAGGCCTTTTTTCTATGGAACCCGACCGATCTATGGAGCGAACGCGGGAGAAGCTTGCCCTGACAGTGTCCCTTGTCAGCGGCGTGTTGTTTTTGGGGACGGAGCTGGCCATCGCCCTGGTCACTTCGTCTCAGGGGGTGTGGGCGGACAGCTGGTTTGACCTGGGGGAGACCCTGTTTCTGGGGCTCTTCACCGGACTTATGGTGTTCCTCCGGGAGGAAGCCCGGCGGGACCGGGTGCGCTGGGTCTTTACGGTGAGCAAAAACCTGCTGCTTTTGGTACTTCTGCTGGTCCTCATCGGACAGAATGTCCACCTGTTGCTCACCGGCGGCCACCGCATCGACCCCCGCCAGGTGGGGGGAATGGAGGCCGCCCTCTGCCTGCTGGCCCTGGGGGTCACGGGGCTGCTGGCCCATTTTGCCCGGGGCGTCCGGTCCCCGGCGGTGCGCAGCGAGGTCATCAGCTGGGCCATCGACACCGCCGGCTGCGGCGGCATGCTCCTGGCCTACGGCCTGTGCGCTTGGTTGGGGAGCAGCTTCCCCTGGCTGCTGCGGTATGGGGACAGCTTTATCGCCGTCTGCGTCAGCGTGCCCTCCCTGATTGTGGTGGCGGGCATGCTCCGGCAGAGCCTGTCCCGCTGGCCCCTGTCCCCGGGGCTGGGAGGTCAGGGCAGCCTCTCCCGGTGAAATTCCTGCCCCTCCAGGGTCAGCCACCGGAGTAACCCATCCTCCCAGACCAGACAGCTGTGGGGGGAGCCGCCCCGGGGCAGAGAGACTGAGCCGGGGTTTACGCAGACCAGATCCCCCACCTGTCGGAAGTCCGGCCGGTGGGTGTGGCCGGAGAGCATCACCTGGGCCATGCCCATGGGCGGAGGGTTCCGGGGAGAGTACCGGTGGCCATGGGTGAGAAACACCTCCCGCCCCTCCCAGGTCTCCAGCCGGTACTTCCGGTAGAAGGGAAACTGGGGGGAGAGCTCCTGGATACCCCAGTCGCAGTTGCCCTCCACGGCCAGCACCTGCCCGGCCTGGGCGTTGAGCAGGTCCATCACCCCTTGGGGGTTAAATTCATACAGAGGGTCGTAGGACCCGGAAAATACCAGATCGCCCAGGAGAATCAGCTCCTGGGCGTTTTCGTTCTGAAACAGCTCCAGCAGCTTCCGGCAGCAAGCCAGGGAGCCGTGAAGATCCGACGCGATCATGCGTTTCATGCCCATCACCTCTGAAAGCAGTATAGCGGATTTCAGGAGAAAGGGCAAGGAACCCCATCCCCCTGAGAGTTGAACGAAAAAATACCGCCCGCCAGAGTTGAGACCCGGCGGGCGGCATTTTTATGCAGATCAGGTAATCTTCAGGTTCTCCCACAGGGTGTTCATATAGTCCAGCATGTCGTCGGGCAGGTTCCGGTAGGCATACTGGTTATACTGCGCGGAGAAACCGTCCAGGGCAGGGTAGAGAATGTCCATGACGTCCTCGCCCATGTCCTCAATATAGGTCTCGTTTTCATAGACCAGGGAGTTGGGGGTGGCGTAGTAGATATACTCGGCGTTGGCCACGGCGGGTTCCTCGCTGAGCATGTAGTTGATAAAGATCTCAGCCAGCTCCTGGTTGCCGCAGCAGGAGGGGATGCACATGGCGTCCACGAAGTAGTTGGTCACCTCGGGATAGTAGAACTGCAGGTCCACGGTGTCGGCCTGGGCGTCGGCCATGGTGAAGTAGTCCCCGGCGTAGTAAGCGCCGATGGCGGCCTCGCCGGACTCCAGGGCGTTGAAGATCTCGTCCATGACGTAGGCCTTCACCAGGGGACGCTGGGTCATGAGCTCCTGGAGAGCCTGGTCCCACTGGCTCTTGTCGGTGGTGTTCACGTCGATGCCCAGCTTATACATGGCGGTGCCGAAGGCGTCCCGGGAGTTGTTGAACTGGAGGATGGACCCGGCGTACTTTTCGTTCCACAGCAGGTCCCAGCCGCCCACGTCGGCTTCGTCCACCTTGTTGGCGTCGTAGATGATGCCCACCACGCCGTAGGTGTAGGGCACGGAGTACAGGTTGTCGGGATCGTAGTACAGCCCCTGAAACTCGGAGTCAATGTACTGGTAGTTGGGGATGTTGTCGAAGTTGAGGGGCAGGAGCATATCCTCATCCTTCAGCCGGGCGATCATATAGTCCGAGGGGATGATCACGTCGTAGCTCACAGCGCCGCTCTTCAGCTTGGCGTACATATCCTCGTTGCTGGCGTAGGTGGAGTAGTTCACCTTGACCTTCTGGCCATACTCGGCCTCATACCAGGATTCAAAGGCCTTGATGGTGTCCAGAGAGCCGTCGGAGCCGTCGGAAATATATTCGCCCCAGTTGTATACGTTCAGGGTCAGGGTGTCAGAGCCGCCGCAGCTGGTGAGGCACAGGCCCAGGGACAGAACCAGGGCCAGGACGAGGGCAAGGGCAAGGGTTCTTTTCATGTTGAGTCCTCCTTTTCGTTGTCTCTTTTTTCTCTTGTTTTATTCTAGCCGCCGGGGCGGCAGGGAATACCAGGGGATCAGGGGTCCGTCCGTTTTTTCCTCCCGTGTTTCCGGCGGGGCTGCTTTTCCTTGCCTCTGTCGTCTGTGTCAGCCAGGTTGGACATGAGCAGCAAGGCCAGAATCACGAAGAAGGTGATGGTTGCCAGAGCGTACATCTTGGGGGTGACCGTCTTTTTGGTCATGCTGTAGATGCGGATGGGCAGGGTTTCAAAGCCGTTGCCGGCGGTAAAGTAACTGATGACGAAGTCGTCCAGGGAGAGGGTGAAGGCCATGATGAGGCCCGTGAGGATGCCGGGGAAGATTTCCGGCAGCTCCACCTTCAGGAAGGCCCGGAAGGGGGTGCACCCCAGGTCCATGGCGGCCTCGGGGAGGGACTTGTCCATCTGCCGCAGCTTGGGCAGCACCTGGAGAATCACATAGGGCAGGCAGAAGGTGATGTGGGCGATGAGCATGGTCCAGAAGTTCAGACTGGTGGACAGGCCCATGAGCCGCCCCACAAAGACGAACATGAGCATCAGGGAGATGCCGGTGATGATGTCCGGATTCACCATGGGGATGTTGGTCACGGTGTTCATTGCCGCCCGCATGTATTTGCTGCGGAGCTTGTTGATGCCTACGGCGGCGGCCGTGCCCATTATCGTAGCGATCAGGGAGGCGCACAGGGCCAGGACGAGGGTGTTTTTCAGCGCACCCAGGGTGTTGGTGTCGTGGAAGAGCTCCTTGTACCAGTACAGGGAGAAGCCGGAGAACACCGACAGGCTGTTGCCGCTGTTAAAGGAGAACACCAGCAGGATGGCAATGGGGGCAAAGAGGAAGAGGAAGATTAAGGCGGTATACAGTTTTGCAAGAGGCTTCATGTCTTATACCCCTCCTTCCACATGACGGTTGGTGAGCACCCGCATAAGGCCCATGCACACCAGCAGGACCACCATCAGGATAAAGGCCATGGCAGCGGCAAAGTGCAGGTTGTTGGCCACATACTGTCCCTCAATGGCGTCGCCGATAAGGAAGAACTTGCCGTCGCCCAGCTTCTGGGAGATATAGAAAGTGCTGATGGAGGGAATGAGCACCATGGTGATGCCGTTGATGACGCCGGGGAGGCTGAGGGGCCAGATCACCCGGCGCAGGACCCCGGCGTTGCTGCACCCCAGGTCCCGGGCGGCCTCGATGAGCTTAATATCCATCTTGGCCATGATGGAGTACAGGGGCAGCACCATATAGGGGAAGTAGTCGTAGACCATGCCGATGACCACGGCGGCCTCGGTGCCGATGATATGAACCGCCGGCAGATGCAGGGCGGTGAGGAAGTTGTTCAGGATGCCTGTGTCCTGGAGAATGGTCATCCAGGCGTAGGTGCGGATGAGGAAGTTCATCCACATGGGGATCATGATGATGGTCATGAAGGTTTTCTGCACCTTTTCCTCTGCCCGGGCCATGATGTAGGCCAGGGGGTAGGCCAGCACCAGGCAGATGGCGGTGGAGATAATAGCCAGCTTCAGGGACCGCCAGAAGATCACCAGGTAGGTGCGGACCTCCCGCACGGAGCCGTCGTCCTGGGCCATGGAGGAGGTGGCGGTGAAGAACCGCTGGATGTTCTCCAGGGTGAAGTTGAAGCTGTTGTCGGTAAAGGCGTAGTAGGCCACGAACACTAGGGGCACCAGGATGAAGATCACTGCCCACAGGGAGTAAGGTCCCAGAGCCGCGTGGTCTGCCCAGGCGATGCGCTTTTCCTCCCGGGTCAGGTTGTTTCTCATGCCTCGTCCTCCTCTGCTTCCGCGTCGGACAGCTCATCCAGCTCGTTGGAGAAGGAGGAGTAGTCCCCGTACAGGTCGGAGTACTCGGACTTTTTCATAATGTGGATGGCGTCGGGCTCCAGCTGGATACCGATCTTCTCGTCCACGTCCACAAAGTCGGTGGTCTGGATCATCCACTTAAAGCCGCTCACGTCCACGATGATCTCGTAATGAACCCCCATGAAGGTGACGGAGGTGACAACACCGGTGAGCTGGCCCTGTTCCAGGGGGACGATGTCCACGTCCTCCGGGCGGACCACCACGTCCACCGGCTCGTTTTTCCCAAAATCCTTGTCCAGACATTCAAAGACCTGGCCGGAAAAGCGAACCTTGAAGTCAGACAGCATCACTCCGTCCAGAATGTTGCTCTCCCCGATGAAGTCGGCAACGAAAGCGTTCACCGGCTCGTTGTAAATGTCCACGGGGGTGCCGATCTGGTGGATCTTGCCCTCGGACATGACCACCACGGTGTCGGACATGGACAGGGCCTCCTCCTGGTCGTGGGTGACGAAGATGAAGGTGATGCCCGTCTGCTTCTGGATTTTTTTCAGCTCCACCTGCATGTCCTTGCGGAGCTTTAAGTCCAGGGCGCCCAGAGGCTCATCCAGCAGCAGGACCCGGGGGTGGGCCACCAGGGCCCGGGCGATGGCCACCCGCTGCTGCTGGCCGCCGGAAAGCCGGGTGACGCTGCGCTTTTCAAAGCCGTTCAGGGCCACCAGGGAGAGCATCTCCCGGACCCGGGTGTCGATTTCGTCCTTTGGGAGCTTCTTCTCCCGCAGGGGAAAGGCCACGTTTTCAAAGACGTTCAGGTGGGGGAAGAGGGCGTATTTCTGAAAGACGGTGTTGACATTCCGCTTGTGAGGGGGCATGTTGTTGATGCGCTCGCCCAGGAAGATCACGTCTCCCTCGTCGGGGGCTTCAAAGCCGCCGATGAGCCGGAGGAGCGTGGTTTTGCCGCAGCCGGAGGGGCCCAGGAGGGTGAGAAATTCGTTGTCGTAAATGTCCAGGTTTATATTTTGCAGGACGGGCTGCTCCCCGTCGAAGGATTTTGTGATGTTTTTCAGCTCGATGATTTTTTTCATGGGCGGCCCCCTCCAAAAAACAAAAAGTGACGGTATGCCCGCGGGCACGCCGTCACTTGGAAAAACACCACAAGATAAGAAATTCTGGTGGAAAATCAGGGATACGAGAGTCTATATAGCAAAGAAACTTACTTTTACTACTCTTATTGATCATTTCACAAGTTTGCATGCCCAAAAGCACAGGTTTGGTTCTAAGTTACCAACTTATAAAACTTGGGCTTTTAACCCAATCAATAAGGCAACAGAAGTTGCCGCCGCATCATGCGGAACTCGGCATTCGACCCGGCTGTCCGTGTGGCCTTAGCTGCCGGGACACGGGGAAAGCCGACAGCGGTCGCGTCTTGCTTTGGAAAGACTCTTGATCCTGTTTTCCAATTTAAGATGTAGAATTAGTTTAGCAGAAAAA
>JAEDJB010000091.1 GCA_016296565.1 Oscillospiraceae bacterium | reverse complement strand
GCTTGCGAAGATGGTGTTGCTGATGAAGGCGTACTCATCCCGCTGATGGGCCTTGTTGGTGAGGCTGTTGGCAAAGAGGGTCAGGTCCACGTCGTTGCCGTTCATGTCCTTGCCCTGGTAGGAGATGCCCTTGACCCCGCTGAGGAAGGCGTTCAGGCTGGTGTCGTCCCCGTTGAGGAAGCCCTCCATGGGGTAGGCTCCGTCGCCCTGGACCAGGACCTTGGCGCCCACAGGCAGGCTGGAGAAGTAGGAAGTGCCGTAGCCGTAGAAGACGTTGTCGCCGTCGTTAATGTAGCTGGCGTTGGTGAGGGTCTTCTCCGGGTAGATGACGGTACCCAGGCAGTCCATGCCGCTGGTGGAACCCAGGGTCACGGCAACCAGCTTCTCGCTTACGGTCTTCATGGCGGAGCTGGTGTAGCCGATGTAGGGGGTGCCCGCCTGAACCGCGGCCAGACCGGTGCTGTCCAGAGCGGTGGCGCCGATGACCACGTCTGCCTTGGAGGCGTCGGTGGTGGTGGTGAAGTTCATAAGGTCCATGGCCACCCGGTCGTAGTTATAGGCCTGGGGGGTGATGCGGTTGGTGTTCACATAGCCCACGGTGCTGGGGGTGACGGCCTTGGCCGCGCCGCTGATGTACACGGTGGGGGCCTTTTCGATGACGTAGGCGGTGATGTCGTCCCCGCTGACGCCGGTGGCGGTGAGCACATAGGCATCCTTCACGGTGAGGTAGTCCTTGTAGGAGCAGATGAAGTCCCCTTCATAAGCGCCCTCGGTGACCATGCCCACCACCTTGCCGGCCTTCAGCAGGGCGTTCACGGCGGACACGGCGTCCTCGGAGGCGTTGGAGATGATCACGTCTGCCTTGGTCTGGCCGGTAAACTGGGTCTTGGCGTGGGCGTTCAGATAGGCCTGGGCGGTGGAGCTGTCCAGGGTGGTGCCCACAGCGGCGGCGATGGTCTCATAAGCGGCAGGCTCTGCGCAGGTGACCATGTCGAAGCCGCGGGTGTAGTTGAAGGCGGTGATGCCTTCGGAGTACAGCTCGTTCCAGTTGCGGATGACGGTGCCCTGATAGAGCACGCCGTTGGCCACAGCCCGCTTGGCCTGGTACATGGAAACCACCATGGTGCCGGCGGGATAGGTGACGCCGTCATAGGTGACGGCCTTGTCGGTGATGCCCACCTTCACGTCGTTGCGGGTAAGCCACTCGATCATGTCATAGGCGGCCTGGAGGTTGGTCTGGTTGGCGCTGTCCAGGGGGATCAGGTAGCACTCGGGGAAGAACTGGCCGTTCTGGCCCTGGCCGTCGTAGGCGGGGCGGAAGAGGTCGGCTTCTGCTCCCAGGGTGTCAGCGGCGTCCACCAGCCAGGGACCCACCTCTGCGTCGGTGTTCTCGTTGGCAAGGCACCGGGCGTAGATTTCCACCTGGTTGGAGAAGTAGCCGTCCTTGTTGTCGGCCACATAGTCAGACAGGCCCAGCAGGCCGTAGGAGGCTGCGGTGACGGTGCTGTCGCAGTAGGCGGGCAGCTCCACGGTGTAGGCGACGCAGCCCTGAAGCATGGCAAACTGGGGGGTGTAGCTGGTGGACATGTCGTCCCAGGGATAGGTCCAGTCGGGGTTGCCGGCTTCGTCGCTGGTCAGGTAGTCGCGCATGGGGACCACATAGCTCTGATAGTCGTCGTTGTTGGCAACGGCAGCTGCGCCGAAGGCTTCGCCGCCGGCCATCAGGTAGTTGGACAGCAGGTCATATTCCACGTTGGGCTCGTGGGGCGGGGAGCAGGGCTCCACCTGGAAGCCGGTGACCTGGCCGTGGAGCTCCAGCAGGGTTACGGGGTTGTAGGTGGCGATCAGGTGCTGCATGTTCTGGGTTTCCACCTGGGTCTGGAAGGAGTTGTCCCGGTTCAGGTCATAGCCGCCGGAGGAGTAGCGGGTGATGTACATCCGGCCCTCCACGTTCTCCTCGGGAACCAGAATGAAGAACACGTCCTCCAGCAGGTCGTCCACCTTCACAGAGTCGGTCTCGCTGGTGTAATACTCGTCAAAGTCGGTGACCTTGCCGGAATTCTGGGAGCCCTTGGCAGCGCTGGCGTCCGGCAGAATCGCGCCCAGGAAGTTGGTCTTGGCCTGCACCAGCTCGGGCAGGTGCAGGCCCAGGGCGTCCCGCTGGGCGTCCAGGACTGCCTGGCCGGATTCGGTAAGGCTCAGGAGCTTTTCATAGGAGATGGAGTCCTCCTCCACCAGCATCTGGGCGAAGGCCATAATGCCGTCCACGGCGGCCACTTCGTTGGAGTGGATGTTGGAGTAGAGAACGGGAACCTGATAGGTCAGCTTGCCAGCCTCAATATCGGCCAGGACCCCTTCGGGGTCGTTCTCTGCCCGCTCGCACAGCATCAGCCAGTTGTTCACGGCGTCGCTGTCCTTGGCAACGATGAGGTAGGGCATGTCGTAGCCGGCGCCGGAGGTGCCCATGCTCATTTTTGCCACATAGGGCTTGGCGGTCTTGTCGTTGTCGTCGCCCAGGGTGGCCAGACGGTCCAGCTCGGCGTAGATCTCCCACATGGTGTGGAAGTTCTCATAGGGCTTCACCAGGATGTCGCTCTGGCGGGCAATTTCCTTGCCGTCCACAGAGGCCACCAGGTCGAAGGAGCCGCACACGTCCAGGTAGGAACCGCCGTTGGCGTGGGGGGCGCTGGGGTTACCACGGCTCATCATGGGGTCGGTAGTGAGGGTCAGGGTCATGGTGCCGCTGCCGAAGCTGGTCTCCAGACTGGTGACGTTCAGGAAGGCGGCATAGGCCTCGGGAACTGCACCCAGGTCGATGGTGTCCAGCTCGTTGGGGTACATCTCCGTCTCACCCAGCAGGGGGTGGAAGGAGCCGGAGGGGTTTGCGTAGGAAGCGTTGCGCACCAGGGTCCAGGTAACCTGACCGGCCTGGGCGGCAGCCAGATCCTCCTGGGACAGGTTCACGGTCACTTCCAAAGTGTTGGCTTCGCTGAGGGAAATCAGCGTCTCGTTGCCTTCGCTGCTGGGGGTCACGGTGATGTCTGCTGCCAGCACGCTGCAGGAGAGCAGCATGGTCAGCGCCATCAGGACAGCCAGAAAGCGAACGGCGGGTTTTAAGGGTTTCACAGCAATATCTCCTTTCTTTCTTTTGGAATAAAAATACGTTTTATCCCCGGAAATTCCCAGGAGAAAATGTATTTTTATTCTCGACTTCAGTATAAGACCGGAGACAGTCCCTGTCAAGGCGCAGCGCGCAGTTTCTGTAAAAAGTGAGGAAAATTTTCAGGTTTCCTGGCAAAAAGCCTTTTCCGACAGACTGAAGGCCCCGGCGAAACATCGCCGGGGCCTTTCTGCAATCAAAGAAGGGGATACAGTGGATTACATGGATTACATTTTCTTCACAGCCTCGAACTCATCCGCAATCTCCTGGGAGGGAGGCGCGGTGACCAGGGAGACCACCACGATGGCCACGCAGGCCACCAGGAAAGCGGGCAGCAGCTCGTAGATGGCCCAGGCGCCGCCCATGGGGGCGATCAGGTACTTCCAGACGAAGACCATCACGGCGCCGGCCACCATACCGGCCAGAGCGCCCGGCTTGTTGGTGCGCTTCCAGAACAGGGAGAAGAGGACCACGGGGCCGAAGGCCGCGCCGAAGCCTGCCCAAGCGAAGGAGACGATGCGGAACACGGAGCTGTTGGGGTCCCAGGCCAGGAAAATACCCACAATGGCGATGCCAACCACGGTGAGTCGGGCCACCAGCATGGAGGTTTCCATTTTCATCTTGATGCCGAACACGTCCTCCAACAGGTCGTGGGAGACGCTGGATGCGGCGGTGAGCAGCTGGGAGTCGGCAGTGGACATGGTGGAGGCAAGGATGCCTGCCAGCACCAGACCGGCTATGATGGCGAAGAGGGGACCGAACTGGCTGAGCAGGTTGGACAGCTGGATGATGACGGTCTCAGACTCTGCGCTGGTGGACAGGAAGGGGATGTTGCCGGCCTTGGAGACGCTCAGGCCGATAATGCCGATGAGGATGGCCACGAACATGGCGATGACCACCCAGATGGAGGCGATGCGGCGGGAAATCTTCAGCTTTTGGCTGTCCTCAATGGCCATGAACCGCAGCAGGATGTGGGGCATGCCGAAGTAGCCCAGGCCCCAGGCCAGGGTGGAGGCGATGCTCAGACCGCCGTAGGTGGCGGCGGTGCCCTCGGCCATGTTGTGGCCCTGGGTCAGGTTCAGGTAGCCGGGGAGGGACTGGGCGTTGGACACCACCGCGTCCCAGCCGCCGGCCTGGCTGATGCCGAAGAACACGATGACCACCAGAGCAACGGACATGACGATGCTTTGAATCAGGTCAGTGGTGGACACAGCCAAAAAGCCGCCCAGCACCGTATAGGCGATAACCACGATGCCGCCCACAATCATCGCCACATGGTAATCCACCCCAAAGAGACTGTTGAACAGAGTGCCGATGGCCTTGAAACCAGAGGCGGTATAGGGGATGAAGAAGATAAGAATGACGATGGAGGCAATGAGGGTCAGGGCTCGCCGTTCATCGTGGAACCGGCGGGAGAAGAAGCTGGGGATGGTGAAGGCCTTGATGGAGACGGTGTAGTTCCGCAGGCGCTTGGCGACGATCAGCCAGTTCAGATAGGTGCCTACGGCCAGGCCGATGGCGGTCCAGCCGGGCTCGGCAATGCCGGAGATGTAGGCCAGGCCAGGCAGGCCCATCAGCAGCCAGCTGCTCATGTCTGAGGCCTCGGCGCTCATAGCAGTGACGATGGGGCCCAGCTTCCGGCCGCCCAGGTAGAACTCGTGGGAAGACGAGCCGCTGCCCTTTCGGCTGAAGTAGACGCCCACCAGCACCATGACAGCCAGATATATCACGATGGCGGCCACGATGCAAATTTTTGAGGTGGTCATGAGAGGATCACTCCTTTTTTGGAAACACACATTTCTCTCTCAAAAAAACGTGTTTTTTAATGTTGAGATCTATCATACCACGACGAAAGATAGAACGCAACGCAGAACACAGTATAGACTATAGTCTATACTGTGTTCTAAAGATTCTTTTAAAAAGTATAAAATTCAAGGATTTTCTTCTGGACGATTTATAGGAATATCATCGGGAGAAAAGCTGCTGAGAAAAGTGGGGAGGACCTGGCTGGCGTAATCTCGCAGGGAGTATTCCCCGCCGCACAGGCACCAGTCATACATGAGGGCGCGCTCGCACAGGGCGTAGAGCTTCACCATGTCGCTGACCGTCCGCTTGTCCGACAGCTCCCCGGCCTCCTGGCCCTGGGCGATGATTTTCCGCAGGAGGCGGTAGTAGGTGCGCTTGTGGTTGAGCAGATGCTTTTCCCCGTTGGTCACCAGCTGGGTGGAGAGCAGCCGGGCCAGCAGGTCGATGGAGACGGAGTTTTCGATCATGCGGAAGAGCTCGCTGTTGAGAAAGAGCAGCTTGTCCATGGCGGGCATGGCCGGGTCCATGGTCTCCTGGAGGGCCTCGTACTTTTCGTCGAACAGGTCGCTGAGGGTGCTCAGCAGGGCGTCCTTCCCGTCAAAGTAGTGGTAGAAGGAGCCCTTGGAGGTCTGGGAGGTCTCGATGATCTCCTCCACGGTGGTGTTCTCATAGCCCTGCTCATAGAAGAGCTGCCAGGCGGCGGAGACGATCCGCCCCCGGGTGTTCCGGGGATTCTTTTTGGCCATAGGGGGCCTCCTTTCATAGGGTCAGCGTCTTGGCTCCCCCTCTGGGGGAGCTGGCAGCCGCAGGCTGACTGAGAGGGCGAATCCAGCGCTCCCAAAGGGGGAGCCAAAGGGGAGGATTACCCGAAGTAGGCCTCAATTTCCTTCCGGCCGGCGGTGACGGTGCCCTGGATCATGGTGGGCTGGCCGCCCCCCTTGCCTCCCAGGGCCTGGTGGATCTCTTTGGACTTGGCCCGCAGGTCCAAGTGCTTGCTGCCCATCACGTGGCGGTACTGGCCGTCCTTCCCCACGAACACAGCGCAGACGCCGGAGCACTTCTCCATCCCGGCGTTGACCAGGGTGCGCATGCTCTGGCTGTCCAGATCTTCCTCAAACAGAAGCAGGTTGCCCTCGGTCTCCGGCAGATTGCGGCACTTTTCCGCCGCCAAAGCCTGACGGGCCTCCTTCAGGGACAGGTAGGCCGCTTCCAGCTCCTGCTTCATCCGGGCCACCCCCTGGGCGGTCTCGTGCTGCTTCACCGACAGGGCGGCGGAGATGGCGGCCACGTTGCCCTGCTTGGTGCGGTAGTCCTCCAGGGCCATCTGCCCGGCGGCCATCCAGATGCGGATGCCTCCCCGGTGGCGCATGGAGGACAGCAGCTTAATAACGCCGATTTCCCCGGTGGCATTGACGTGAGGGGCGCAGCAGGCGCACACGTCGCAGCCGGGGATGGTGACGATGCGGACATTTTCGGTGAGGTCCAGCTTGCTCCGGTAGTCCAGGTCCCGAAGCACCGCCGGGTTGGGGTACTCGGCCAGGACGGGGCGGTTTTCCCAGATCACCTGGTTGGCGATGGTCTCGATGGTGTCCAGCTGTTCCTGGCTCAGCTCCTTGTCAAAGTCCAGGATGACCTCGTTTTCCCCCAGGTGGAAGCCCACGTTGGTGCAGCCGTAGAGGCTGTGGGCGGTGCCGGAGACAATGTGCTCCCCGGAGTGGCACTGCATCCGGCGAAAGCGCAGGGGCCAGTCCAGGGTTCCGGTGACGGTGCTCCCCACAGTCAGGGGTGCGTCCGTGGTGTGGAGGATGTCCTGCCCGGCCTCCTGCACGTCCAGGACATGGGCCTGGTCCAGGGTGCCCTGGTCGGGGAGCTGACCGCCCCCCTCGGGGAAGAAGGCAGTCTGGTCCAGCAGGACCTGCCAGCGGCCCTCCCCGGCGGGGTCGCAGGCGAGGACCTGGGCGGAAAAGACGGACAGATGGCTGTCCAGGTCGTAGAGTTTTTTGGTCATGGTTCGGTTCCCTTCTTACGGATTCTTTTTTTCTTCCTTGGTGATGACGTTGTATTTCACCAGCAGGTCTTCGATGGCTTCGTCCAGGAGACGGGAAGCAGGGATGCGGGTTGTCGCAGACAACTGACGAAACTTTTCCAATAATTCCTTGTCAGTCGCAGTTGACCACTGGGTTCGGTTTCGATACATGCTCATGGGTGACACCTCCCTGTTTATCATGTTGATTATATCGGTTTCCATAGATTTCATGCAAGCCATTGACACAACGATAAACAACATGTTATAGTATGATACGAGAGGTGAGGGAAATGTATGATGCAGACTTTTTCCGCCGGGTTGGCGTTCAGCAGATCTGCGAGTTTTTCCGCCACGGCGACGAGTGGGACCCCGCGGAGCCGGGCACCCTGGAGGAGCGGTTCCGGCGGCACGACCAGGCATTTCTGAGCGCCTTGGAGGCCTACCGGGACGAAATCCTGAAAACCGCCTGGGCGGAGCTGTCCCCGCCGGAGAAGGAGCGGGTCACGGAAACCATGTACGGCCCCATCCTGGACGAAGCCTTCGCCCTGGAAGCCATCCACTT
>JAEDJB010000090.1 GCA_016296565.1 Oscillospiraceae bacterium | reverse complement strand
ATGAAGAGGATGATCTTCCCCTCGGACTTCTTCACCTCGTTGAGGACGGCCTTCAGCCGCTCCTCAAACTCGCCCCGGTACTTGGCCCCGGCCACCAGGGCCCCCATGTCCAGGGCGAAGATGGTCTTGTCCTTCAGGGAGGCGGGCACGTCCCCCTTGACAATCCGCTGGGCCAGACCCTCGGCGATGGCGGTTTTGCCCACGCCGGGCTCGCCGATGAGGACGGGGTTATTCTTGGTCTTGCGGGAGAGGATGCGGATGACGTTGCGGATCTCGTCGTCCCGGCCGATCACCGGGTCCAGCTTGTTCTGCCGGGCCCGCTCCACCAGGTCGGAGCCGTATTTTTTCAGAGCGTCGTAGGTCTCCTCCGGGTTGTCCGACGTAACCCGCTGGTTGCCCCGGACGGCGGTGAGGGCCTGGAGAACCCCCTCCCTTGTGACCCGGTAGTCCGAGAAGAGCTTGCTCAGCTCCCGGTCGGCGGTGTCCAGCAGCCCCAGGAACAGGTGCTCCACGGAGATGAACTCGTCCTTCATCTCCCCGGCGGTCTTTTCCGCCCGGTTCAGGGCCTTGTCGGTGTCGGTGGAAATGTAGACCTTCCCGGCCTCGTGGCCGGAGGAGGACACCCGGGGCTGGCGCTCCAGCAGGTCCTTGGCGGCGGCCATGAAGGAGGGGAGGGTGAGACCCATGCTGGAGAGCAGCTGGGGGATCAGCCCCGCCTCGTCCGACAGCAGGGCGCAGAGCAGGTGGATCTGCTCAATCTGGGGGTTGCCATATTCTTGCGCCAGGGCCTGGGCGGTGCGGATGGCCTCGGCGGATTTCTGCGTCAGTTTTTCAGCGTTCATACAAGTTCACTCCTTTGTGTGATAGATTGCCCCACATGGCGAGAGCGCCGGCATGCGCCGGCGCCCTGCCGTTGGGGGTGCGAAAACTAGAGAAAAGAGAGGAGTAAGAAGAGAGCAAATTAAAAAATAGGAGGTATCAAGTGTAACGTGTGGAGTGCAGGAGGTATGGTATCTTAATTTTGCCGGGGCGGTTCCCCGGCTGGGGGAAAGGCGCTTAGTGGATGGCGATCTGGCGGGCGGCGGGAACCACGGGAGCCTGCTTGGGCAGGGTCAGGGCCAGGATGCCGTTGGTGTAGGAGGCGGTGATGCCGGCCTCGTCGATGCCGCTGATGTCGAAGGTGCGGGAGAAGGTGCCGATCCGCCGCTCCCGGCGGATGTAGCTGCCCTGGGCATCCTTCTGGTCCTGGGCCTCCTTGTGCTGGGCCTTGATGGTCAGGAAGCCGTCCTTCAGATCCAGCTGAATGTCTTCCTTGTCAAAGCCGGGCAGCTCGGCTTCCATCAGGAACTTGTCGCCCAGGTCCCGGATATCGGTGCGGAAGGCGGGCATGCTGCTGTTGGAGCTGCCGAAGAAATTCTTTTCAAAGTTGTCGAACAGGTCGAACATGTTGTCGTCGCGACGGGAAAACGGAATCATACCAAACATCATAGAAATCTCCTTTTCAGATCTATTTCGGGCCGTCACCCGGGAGGTCCCGGGGAGGCGAGTCAGCAAGTTTTGATTTTCACTCTTCGAGGTCGAGTGCTTACGTTTTATCGGCTCACCTCTTGTTTACAGGTCATATCATACCGATACTTTGTGAACAAAGCGAGTAAAAAGTGTGTCCAAATTGTTAACATTAGCACTCTTTTTGTGTGAGTGCTAAAAACTGTCCATGCAGAGGGGGATGCCTGTAGGGCGGGATGCCCACATCCCGCCGCACGCGGAGGATATCTGCGGCGTTGGCGGCGGGGTCAGGGGACCCCGCCCTACATGGGGTTGCGGGGAAAATCCGGCGTGGTTAGGTTTGTCAAAACGCCCCGCCGGAGGCGACGCCCTTCCGCCGCTTGTTCTCCCACCTTCTTTATGGTATAATCGACGGGAAAATTTGAATTCCAACGGATTGGAGGTCATAAACTATGGCAGGATTATCGGAACGAATGGTGGCGCTGGGCAGCGCCCGGTCGGAGATTCGGGAGGCCTTCGCCTTCGCCCAGGCCCGGGCGGCAGAGGTGGGGCCGGAGAACGTGGATGATTTCTCCATCGGCAACCCCAGCGTCCCCGCCCCGGAGAGCGTGGGACAGGCCATCACCCAGCTGGTAGCTGAGATGGACCCGGTGCAGCTCCACGGCTACACCCCCGCCCAGGGCGACCCGGGGGTGCGCCAGGCCCTGGCCGATGAGCTGAACACCCGCTACGGCACGGACTACGACAAGGACTGCTTCTACCTCACCGTGGGGGCGGCGGCGGCTCTCTGCTGCGCCCTGTCCGCCATGGGCTGCCCGGGGGATGCGTTCATCACCTTCGCCCCCTACTTCCCCGAGTACAAGGTCTTTGTGGAGAGCGCCGGGGGCAAGCTGGTGGCGGTCCCGGCCAACATCGAGGACTTCCAGATCGACTTTGCCGCCCTGGAGAAGGCCCTGAGCCCCAGCACCAAGGCGGTGATCATCAACAGCCCCAACAACCCCACCGGGGTGGTCTATTCCGAAGCCACCATCCGGCAGCTGGGCCAGGTGCTGGCGGAGAAGTCCAGGGAGTATGGCCACACCATTTACCTGATTTCCGACGAGCCCTACCGGGAGATCGTCTACGGGGCGGAGCCTCTGCCCTGGGTTCCCTCTTATTATGCCAACACCCTGGTCTGCTATTCCTACAGCAAGTCCCTGTCCCTGCCCGGCCAGCGCATCGGCTACGTGCTGGTGCCCCGGACGATGGAGGACTTTGACCTGGTTTACGCCGCCATCGCCGGGGCAGGCCGTGCCCTGGGCTATGTGTGCGCCCCCAACCTGTTCCAGCAGGTGGCGGCCCGGTGCGCCGGGCAGACGGCGGATATCTCCATCTACCACCGGAACCGGGACCTGCTGCTGGACTCCCTCCGGGAGATGGGCTACACCTGCGCCCAGCCCGACGGGGCCTTCTACCTCTTCCCCCGGGCCCTGGAGCCCGACGCCCGGGCCTTCTGCCTGCGGGCCAGAAAGTACGACCTGATCCTGGTCCCCGGGGACAGCTTCGGCTGCCCGGGCCACGTGCGCATCTCCTACTGCGTCCCCACGGAGCAGATCCAGCGGGCCCTGCCCAAGTTTAAGAAGCTGGCGGAGGAGTACGGGCTGTAACGTCCCAAAAAAAGCAAACAGCGTGGTCAACCCATTGGGGGTGACCACGCTGTTTTGTTTTGGGAACCTCAATACCGGCCCAGGTCGGCGGAGGCGTCGCTGTTGGCGTCGGTGCCGAAGGTGTAGTCCTTGCCGGGGAGGATGGCGTTGAGGATCACGCCCGCCAGGGCGGCAATGGCCAGGGCGGTGAGGGTGACGGTGGCGCCTCCCACGGTGAAGGTGATGCCCTTGCTGAAGCCCAGGCCGCACACGAACATGACGGCGGCCACGATCAGGTTCCGGCTCTGGGTCAGGTCCACCCGGTTCTCCACCACGTTGCGCACGCCCACGGCGGAGATCATGCCGTAGAGGATGAAGGACACGCCGCCGATGATGGCGGTGGGGATGGAGTTGATCACCGCGGCAAACTTGGGGCTGAAGGACAGGATCACCGCGTAGAGAGCGGCCAGCCGGACGACTCTGGGGTCATAGACCCGGGAGAGGGCCAGCACGCCGGTGTTCTCCCCGTAGGTGGTGTTGGCCGGGCCGCCGAAGAGGCCGGCCAGGGCGGTGGCGATGCCGTCGCCCAGCAGGGTCCGGTGAAGGCCGGGGTCCGCAATAAAGTTCTTTCCGCAGGTGGCGGAGATGGCGGACATGTCCCCGATGTGCTCCATCATGGCGGCGATGGCGATGGGGGCCATCACCAGGATGGCGGTCACGTCAAACTTGGCCAGCACGAAGGGGGGCAGGCCCACGGCGGAGACCTCCTTGGCCTGGGTGAAGTCCACCATGCCCAGGCACAGGGCAACGATATAAGGAATCACCACCCCCAGGAGGATGGGGATAATCTTCACCATGCCCTTGCCCCAGATGTTGGCCACCACGATGACGGCGATGGCCAGCAGGGCCAGGGGCCAGCACTCGGAGGCGTTGGACACGGCGGTGCCCGCCAGGGACAGGCCGATGAGGATAATCATGGGGCCGGTGACGATGGGGGGGAAGAAGCGCATGACCCGCTGGGGGCCCACCACCTTAAAGAGCAGGGCCAGGATCAGGTACAGCAGGCCGGCCACCACGATGCCGCCCAGGGCGTAGGGGAGCTTTTCCTCCCCGGTCATGGCGGCGTAGGGGCCGCTCTCCAGCTGGCCGATGGCCATGAAGCCCCCCAGATAGGCAAAGGAGGAGCCCAGGAAGGCGGGCACCTGGAGCTTGGTACACACATGGAAAAACAGGGTGCCGATGCCGGCAAAGAACAGGGTGGTCTGCACGCTCAGGGGCAGGCCGTAGCTGCCGCTGACGATGATGGGCACCAGAACCGTTGCCCCGAACATGGCAAACATATGCTGGAGGCCCAGAATGAGCATCCGGGGTTTGCCCAGGGTCCGGGCGTCATAGACCGGTTCCGTGCCCAGGCGGCTTTTTTCTTTCGCCATGGGAAATGTCTCCTTTTCTCTCACAAAAAATTGCCCGCACGGGCTATCCAGTTATAACAGAAAACCCAAAGAAAAGCAAGAGGAAACGGCTTCTTTTTGTCGAAAAATCCCAGAAAAGCAGGAAACCCCCGGAACCCTTGGGCGGGTTTTCCTCCCCCGCCCGCCTTGACGGCAGGGGGCGGCGGCGGGTATACTGAACGGGAACGGATATTTCGCCGCCTGCCCGGGGCATACTGTTGGCATCTCGGTTTGGAAGGGAGCGGACGGCATGGCGCGGCGGAAAGGAAACATGTTGTGGAGCCTGTGGGCGGCGGCTTTGATCCTGGCCCTGCTGGCGGCTCTGCTCCCCCCGGACAGGGGGACGGAGGAGGAAGCCCAGCCGGTCTCGGCGGCGGCCCGGGGAGGCTGCGTGGCCCTGACCTTTGACGACGGCCCCTGGCCGGAGACCACCCAGGCCCTCCTGGACGGCCTTGCCCAGCGGGGGGTGAAGGCCACCTTTTTCCTCATCGGCAGCCAGGTGGCGGGCCAGGAGGAGACGGTTCAGCGCATGGCCGCCGAGGGCCACCAGGTGGGGGTGCACACCTGGGACCACGTCCAGCTCAAGGGCATGACCCCGGAGCAGATCGACGGGCAGCTGGGCCGGTGCCGGGCCTGCCTTCAGGACCTGTTGGGCCCGGTGGAGCTGATGGTCCGCCCCCCCTACGGCTTTGTGGACGACACCCTGCTCCGGTGCGCCCAGGCCCCCATCATCTGCTGGTCCGTGGACACGGAGGACTGGAAGGACAAGAACGTGGACCGGATTGTGGACACCGTCACCGACCAGGTCCGGGACGGGTCGATTATTCTCATGCACGATATTTTTGAAACCTCGGTGGAGGCCGCCCTCCAGTGCGTGGACCTGCTGCTGGCCGAGGACTACTATTTTGTCACCGTGGAGGAGCTGTTTGCCCTGCGGGGGGTGACCCCGGAGCAGGGACAGGTCTACCTGGACCTGCCCCCGGGGGCAGGCTGAGCCACAGGAAAGGAAGAAAGCCATGAAAAAGATCGCAGGCGTGGGGCTGCTGCTGGCCCTGGTGTTGTTTTTGATTCCCCTGGGTCTGCGCCAGCAGGCCCGGCAGGGGGAGGAGAACCAGGCCGGTCAGGCCACCCTCCCCGCCAGCGGGCACACCCTGTCCATCCTGGTGGACGGGCAGGTCCAGGAGATGGACCTGGAGCAGTACATCTGGGGGGTGGTGGCCGCGGAGATGCCCGCCTCCTTTGAGGAGGAGGCCCTGAAGGCCCAGGCGGTGGCCGCCCGGACCTACAGCCTGAACAAGGCAGGCGGCTCCCCCAACCACCCGGAGGCCGACCTGTGCACCGACTACCACTGCTGCCAGGCGTGGATCTCCCGGGAGGCCGCCGAGGCCAACTGGGGGGAGAACGCCGGGGTCTACGCCGACAAGATCACCCACGCGGTGGCGGACACCGCCGGGCAGGTGGTCCTCTATGAGGGCCAGCTCATCGACGCGGTGTTCCACTCCTCCTCCGACCAGGCTACTTTGGACGCGGTGGAGGTCTGGGGCGGGAGCGTGCCCTATCTGCAAAGCGTATCCTCCCCCGAGGGGGATGAGGTTCCCAACTTCCACAGCGAGGTTTCCTTCACCGCCCAGGAGTTCCGGGACCTCTTCCTGGCCGCCCGGCCGGAGGCTGTGCTGGAGGGCGCGCCGGAGACCTGGTTCGGGGAGACCGTCCGCACCGCCGGGGGCAGCGTACATACCATCCAGATCGGCGGGGTTTCCCTGACGGGCACCCAGGTGCGGCAGATTTTCTCCCTGCGCTCGGCCTGCTTTACCGTGTCCTGCACGGAGGACGCGGTTACCTTCTCCGTCACCGGCTTCGGCCACGGGGTGGGCATGAGCCAGTACGGGGCCAACGCCATGGCCTCGGCGGGGAGCACCTACACCGAAATCCTGGAGCACTACTACACCGGCGTCACCGTGGCCGCCTGCCCGGATGAGGCGTGGACGGAGCTTTCGTAATATTCATCGTTGCATTTTACGAAGAATTTGCTATACTGAAGGGAGAAAGGAGGTGCCGCTATGCCGAATATCAAGCCAGTCTCCGACCTGCGCAACTACGGAGAGGTCCTGCGGGACGTGGCCATCGGCCAGCCGGTGTTCCTCACCAAGAACGGCTATGGCCGCTACGCCGTCCTGGACATCGAGGAATACCGGGAGTACGAACGGATGCGTGCCATGCACCAGCTCCTGAAAGAGATTGAAAAGGGCCGCCGCTCCGGAGAGGAAGAGGGAACCTTTTCCCTGGAGGAAGTAGAGGAAGCACTGGGAATTACGGAGAAGGACTATGAGTAAGATCGTACTGACCGCCCAGGCAAAAAAGGACCTGGAGGAGATCAAGGTCTATATTTCCCACCATCTTCAGAATCCCACATCAGCCAAAAACACCATTGTTGGGATCACCAAAGAACTCCGCCGCTTGGAACGATTTCCTAAGCTGGGGCCGGTGGTCGATCAGGAAGAAATGTATTTGCCGGAAGAGCGATTCCTGGTATGTGGCCAATACCTTGCTTTTTATCGTATTGACAAGGGGCTGGTAACTGTTGACCGCATCCTCTACGGCCGCCGAAACTACGCCGCTCTGCTGTTCGACCTGGACGAAGAGCCTTGACCGCAGGATAACCAAAAACCCGGCGGGGTGCGCCTGCGCGCACCCCGCCGGGTTCCTCTTTTCGTTCCTTATCCAAACTGATTGTAGGTCCGGCTGGAGATCAGCAGGGCCTGCTGGCGGGTGGCGTTGGTGTGGTTGGGCAGGTTGTAGAACTCATAGATGGCCTTCACCTGGCCGCCCTCCCGGTAGACGGTGAGGGTGATGCCGGTCTGGCCCTGCTGGGCGTAGTAGTAGCCCTCATAGACCCCCAGAATGGCGTCCATGGGGTCCTGGGCCGCCCCGGCTCCCACCACCAGAAGCTGACAGAGCAGCAGGGCGGACAGGACCAGGGACAGGGTGCGCCGGAACAGTTTCATGCAGG
>JAEDJB010000089.1 GCA_016296565.1 Oscillospiraceae bacterium | reverse complement strand
CGGTGAAGGCCAATGAGGAAGACGAGCAGATGATCAAGGAGATGCAGCGCAACGCTGCCTTCATGGACCCCACTCGGGCGGCAGCCCATCTGGTGGGCTCCCAGGGCGCGGCCATGCAGTCGGCAGCGTCCAACCCCAACGCCGGTCCCGCCATGGCCTTCATGGGCATGGGAATGGCCGGCCAGGCCGGCGGCATGAACGCCCAGAATCTGTTCCAAATGGGGCAGCAGCAGGCTGCCCAGCAGCCTCAGCCTGCCCCCGCTCCGGCGGCAGCTCCTGCCCCCGGAAGCTGGACCTGCACCTGCGGTCAGGGGGACAACACCGGCAAGTTCTGCCAGAACTGCGGATCTCCCAAGCCGGTGCCCTTCCCCGTGGGCAGCTGGAAGTGCACCTGCGGCAATGTGGCTGCCGGGAAGTTCTGCCCGGAGTGCGGCGCGCCCCGGCCCGCGGAGAACGGCTGGACCTGCACCTGCGGCGCGGTGAACAAGGGCAAGTTCTGCCCGGAGTGCGGGGCCAGGAAGCCTGCCGGGGTACCTCAGTACAAGTGCGACAAGTGCGGCTGGGAGCCGGAAAAGGGCGCAAAGCCCCCCAAGTTCTGCCCGGAGTGCGGCGATCCCTTTGACGACGGGGACATCGTGGGATGAACAAGGGCCTGCTGGCGGGGGGACTGGTCCTGCTTCTGACCCTGGGACTTCTGGGGGGATGCAGCGCCGCCGGAGAAAATGAGGGCAGCGGGGACATTCCCCCGGGCACCCTGGTCCGGCTGGAGTACACCCGGGTCAGAGGGACGGTTGCCGGAGAGGACTTCTTCTTATCCCTGTCACCGGAGAAAATCCTCTGGGCCAGTTACTGGGTGGAGGAAGACGGCGGATACCGGGCCGAAGAAAAGGAGCACGTCCCCATCACCCCGGACCAATGGGCGGAGGTGGAGCAGGCGGTGCTGGACCTGTATCCCGCCCTGGCGCCCCTGGTCTGGCAGGAGCCGGACCGCCTGGATCAGCTGCAGGAGGAGTGGACGGACGTCCAGATGCTGGACGGCGGAGACCGGGACGAATTTACCCTTACCTGGCAGACCGGGGAGGGGGAGGAAACCCTTTCCTACGCCCAGCCCAATGACCCCGGGGTGCTGACCCTGATTACCCTGCTGGAGGAGCTGGCCCGGACCGGGGAGCAGCTCCCCGAATTGAGCGACTGAAAAGGAGACTTTACCATGGGACTGTTTGGAAAACTGTTTGAAAAGAAAGAATGCGCTGTCTGCGGCGGTGAGATTGGCCTTCTGGGCAACCGTAAGTTGGAGGACGGCAATCTGTGCAAGGCCTGCGCGGCCAAGCTCTCCCCCTGGTTCAGCGACCGGCGCAGCAGCACGGTGGCGCAGATTCAGGAGCAGCTGGCCTACCGGGAGGAGAACAAGCAGGCGGTGGCAAGCTTTCACGTCACCCGCACCCTGGGACAGAACACCAAGGTCCTGCTGGACGAGGACGCTGGCAAGTTCATGGTCACCAGCGCCAGAAACATCCAGGAGGCAAACCCCGATGTGCTGGACTTCTCCCAGGTCACCGGCTGCACCGTGGATGTGCAGGAGGACCGGGACGAGATCAAGCGGGAAGGGCCCGACGGGAAGGAAGTCAGCTACAATCCCCCCCGTTATCACTACGATTATGATTTCTTTGTCACCATCCACGTGAACGCTCCCTACTTTGACGAGATCCGGTTCCGCCTGAACAACCGCTCCGTGGAAGGGGAGTCCACCGGCGGCTTCGGAAGAAACCAGTATGATCCCCGGACCAATGTGGACTACCGGGAGTACGAGTCCATGGGCCAGGAGATCAAGGAAGCCCTGACCCAGGCCCGCCGGCAGGTGCGGGAGGAGGCCGCGGCAGCCGCCGCCCCCAAGACCTCGGTGACCTGCCCCTGGTGCGGGGCCACCACCACCCCGGACCCCAGCGGCTGCTGCGAGTACTGCGGCGGCGCGCTCAACGGATAAATCCAATGCGATAAGGGGGCAGACCTATGCCAACTCAGATTACCAACTACCAGTGCCCGGCCTGCACCGGTCCCCTGCACTTTGTGGGGGAGTCCGGCAAGCTGGAATGCGACTACTGCGGCAGCAAGTATGACGTGGCCGAGATCGAGGCTCTGTACGCCCAGAAGGAGCAGAAGGCCCAGGAGGCCGCGGCCGCCGTGGAGGAGCAGGCGGCCCAGACCGGCGGGGGAGAGCAGGAAGCCCCGGCCGGGGGAGACGCCGCCTGGGATGACTCCGGCCTCAGCAGCGACTGGGGCGAGGACGGGGCGAAAATGAAGGCCTACAGCTGCCCCTCCTGCGGCGCGGAGCTGATCTGCGACGAGAGCACCGCCGCCACCGCCTGCCCCTACTGCGGCAACCCCACGGTTGTCCCCGGGCAGTTTGCCGGCACCCTGAAGCCGGACTACATCATTCCCTTCAAGCTGAGCCAGAAGGCCGCCAAGGCGGCCCTGAGAAACCACTACAAGGGCAAGCGGCTGCTTCCCAAGGCCTTTGCCAGCGAGAACAAGATCAACGAGATCAAGGGGGTCTATGTCCCCTTCTGGCTGTTCGACGGGGAGGCCGACGCCCAGGCGGACTTTGAGTGCACCATCACCCGGACCCACCGGGCCGGGGACTATGAGGTCACCGAGACCGACCACTTCCTGGCCAAGCGGGCAGGGCGGGTGTCCTTCCAGCAGATTCCTGTGGACGCCTCCTCCAAAATGCCCGACGACCACATGGACGCCATTGAGCCCTTCGACTACGGGGAGCTCAAGCCCTTCTCCACTGCCTATCTGCCGGGCTACCTGGCCGATAAGTACGATGTGTCCGTGGAGGAGTGTGCGGAGCGGGCGGACAAGCGGGCGGAGAACACGGCCCTGGGGGTGCTCCAGGACGACATGACCCGCTACCAGACCCGAATCTGCGTCAGCAAGGACGTGAAGCTCACCCGGGGCAAGGTGCAGTACGCGCTGCTGCCGGTGTATATGCTCAGCACAAAGTGGGAGGGGAAGAATTTCCTCTTCGCCATGAACGGGCAGACCGGCAAGCTCATCGGCGACCTGCCCATCAGCAAGGGCAAGCTCCTGGCCTGGTTCGGGGGCGTCGCCGCCTCGGTGACGGCCGTGCTGGGGACCATCCTGATGTTCGTTCTGTGAAAGGGGAGTGGCAGCCATGAAAAAGAAACTGATCCCCGCCCTGCTGGCGGCGGCTTTGACCCTGGCGCTGCTGGTCCCCGCCTTTGCCTACACGGAGTATGGCCTCATCTACGACGCCACCGACCAGCTCGACCCGGAGTTTTGTGACAGTATGGGCTTTGACACCCTGTACGCCTTCCGCCAGCAAAACGGCGTGGAGCTCCGGGTGGACGTGGTGGACGACCTGGAAGGGGAGTCCATCGAGGACTACGCCAGACTCTTTTACGACCAGTATGAATACGGTTATCCCGGCACCGGCGACGGCTATCTCATGATGCTCTGCCTGACGGAGGACGCCACTGGCCTTGCCTACCAGGGCGGCTGCGTGATCTGCGGCGGGGACGACCAGGACCAGCTGGCCGGCCTGATGGCCAGCCTGGAGCCCGCCCTGGCCCAGTGGCTGAATGAGGAGGCCTGGAGCGGGGGCCTGGACCAGGACAACCTGGCCTTCCAGTCCGCCGTGGAGCTCTTTGTGGCCCTGGCGGAGGACTACCTGACCGGGGGCCAGCCCGGCGCCGCCGCCGAAGGGGAGCCTGCGGCGGAAACCGAGCCGGGGGCGCCGGACACCTACACCGAGGACCTGATGACCCCCTGCGTCCAGGACGCAGCCGGTCTGCTCACCGCCCAGGAGTGCGGGGCGCTGGAGCAGCAGGCACGGGAGATCGGTAATCAGTACCAGTGCGGCGTGTACATCACCATCCTGGATGACTATCAGAATTACGCCAGTAACATCCGGGACTGTGCCAAGGAGATCTATAAACAGCTTGATCTGGGCTACGGCAGCGGAAAGGACGGCGTCATGCTCACCCTGAGCATGGCCGACCGGGACTACTGGCTGCTGGCCTACGGCGACGTGGGCAACACCGCCTTTACCGACTACGGCAAGGAGAAGATGGAAGGGGAATTTCTGGATGACTTTTCCGGAGACGACTGGTACGGCGGATTTACCGATTACCTGGACACCTGCGCGGCCTATCTCCAGGCCGCCCGGGACGGAACCCCCGTGGACGTGGACAGCGACAGGGAGCCCACCCCCATGGGCACCCGGATCCTGATGTCCTACGGCATTGCCCTGCTGGTGGGCATCGGCATCGCCCTGTCGGTGTGCCTGGTGCTCAAATCCGGAATGAAGACTGCCGTGGCGGCCGTGCGGGCGGAGGAATACGTCCCCAACGGCGGCGTGGACATCCGGGTGCGGGAGGATCATTTCGTGAACACCACCGTGACCCGGCGGAAGATCGAGAAGGAAAGCGGCGGAACCACCATAGACCATGACGGCTTCTCCGGCCGCGGCGGAAAGTTCTGACGAGGGAAGAAAGGATGGTACCCATGAAAAAGAAAGTTCTTTCTCTGGTTATGGCTCTGGCGCTGAGCCTGACCCTGCTCCCCCTGTCCGCCCTGGCGGCGGGGATGACCTTTACTGACGTGCTGGCAGGGGAGTGGTATTACAACGACGTGAAGCAGGCGGTGGAGTCCGGCCTGATTAACGGCAAAACGGCCACTGCCTACTGCCCCAACGACAACCTGAGCTATGCCGAGGCGGTGAAGCTGGCCGCCTGCATGCACCAGAAGTACACCACCGGCGCTGTTACCCTCCAGAATGGCAGCCCCTGGTACCAGAGCTATGTGGACTACGCCAAGGCAAACGGCATCATCAGCAAAGACTACAGCTGGAACGCCAAGGCTACCCGGGCCGGGTACATGGAGATCTTTGCCGCAGCCCTGCCTGCCAAGGCCCTGGCGGCGAAGAACACGGTAAACGACGGGTCCATTCCCGACGTGCCCATGAGCCACCCCCAGGCAGCTGCCATCTACAAGCTCTACCGGGCGGGCATCCTCCAGGGCAGCGACAGCCAGCACAGCTGCAAGCCTGACAGCAGCATCAGGCGCAGCGAGGTGGCGGCCATCCTCACCCGGATGATGGACAGCAGCAAGCGGCTCTCCTTCGCCATGACAGCCACAGCGGCCCAGGCCTCTCTGACCGCCCTGCGCCAGTCCATGGCGGGGACCTCCGCCGCCTTTGCCGCGGCCTACCTGGGCAATGTGGGTGAACCCCTGACAGGGTCCATCGCCCAGTGGATGAAGAAAAACTGCCCCCAGATGGTGAAGGACTACCCCTTCCTCACGGAGATTCCCGCAAGCCGGGTGGTGGGGGGAGACTTCGGCGACGTTTACTGCGTGGTGCCCCTGGACGGGAGCGCTTCCGTGACGGTGAGCCCCGTGATTGAACTGGAATACGGAGACTGGGATATCGGCAGCCCCCTCTATCAGTCGAAGACCGGGGAGCCCATCCTGGTCCTCTGCAACAAGGGGGACTGCGTCCCGGACACCCAGGTGAACGTCACCACCAGCAAAACCGGCCTTGTGACCTGGTATCCCATGCTGGACGACGACGGACAGGTGTTTGTGGTCTCTATGGACAACGGAACGCCGCGCATGAAGGACTTCAGCAACTACGACGAGCTCTATGAGAACCTTCTTCTGGACCTGCTCAATTACGGCTGGGTCTGGCCCGGCTCCAACGACCTGAAGGACACCAGCTGGTATTATGAGTGGTATGACATGGACAACGAGGTCACCAAATGCCACTTCCTGGAGCTGAGAGCCGGCGGGCAGGCCGAGCTGTGCTGGAACTATGACGCAGGCACAGGCTTCCAGGGCTACGAGGAGTACTACCTGGGCCAGTGGTCCCTGGTCTACGATGAGGAGATGGCCTACCTGAAGCTGGATCTGACCAGCGCGGATGGCAGAGTCATCCGCGACCAGTACCCTGTGCTGGTGGGATACGAAGGCCTGCTTGTGGGCGTAGGGACCAAAAAGACCCAGCTGCCCTTCCAGAGCCAGCACTATATCCTGACTGTCCTTGACCGGGCCTACGGCTGAGAAAACGATGACTCATTTTTGAAGAGAAGGGAACGCGAAAGCGCGGGAAAGGAGGAGGAAACGCGAGACCATGCCCCCATGCCGATTCGGCATGAAAAAGAAACCCACAAAACAAAAACCAGAAAGGACGGAAAACCATGAACATGAAAAAGATGCTTTCTCTGATCCTGGCCCTGATGCTGGCCCTGTGCCTGTGCGCCTGCGGCGGCGGGGACACCAGCACGGACGCGGAGACCGAAGAGGAGACCACCGCCCAGGAAGCGGAAACTCCCGAGACCGACGCGGCAGAGGAACCGGAAGCCAGCGAAGGCCTGGAAGAGGGCGACGAGGGCGACGGCCCCGCAGAGCTTCAGGCAGGGCTGATTGACGTGACGATTCCTGAGGGGATGTCCTATAAGGTGGACGCCAATTACGTCAGCGAGGGTTCCCCCGCCACTGGCAGCGTGAGATTCAACCTGTATAAGGCAGATGGCGCCATGATCGGCAAGCTGATTGCCACCACCCAGAACATGGTGGGCAGCCTGGACGAAGCCGTGCAGAACACCATTGACCTGTGCAATCTGGACACCTATTCCAACGGCGCCAGCTATGAGATGGGCGACACCATGACCCTGGGCGGCCTGACCTATCAGACCCTGAGCACCACCACGGAGTTCGGCACCAACTATTATATCGTGACCTATGCCACCCGCGGCGACGGCGATTCTGACGGCCTGAAAATTGAGCTGAGCCTGCTGGACGAGGTCATGACCCCCGACGATCCCCTGGTGGCAGACCTGCTGAACGCCCTGGCCGTGGCTGAGTAAGCGCTGGAATAAGGAAACCCGACAACCCACAAACATAAGGAGGTACAATCTATGCGTTATGAGATCGAAGGCGGCAGCCTGCCTGCCGTAATCCTGCACCTGAACGCCGGCGAGACCATCATCAGCGAGGTGGGCGGCCGCACCTGGACCAAGGGCCCTGTGGAGACCGAAACCAAGGGCGGCAGCATCGGCAAGGGCTTCGGCCGCATGTTCTCCGGCGAAAGCCTGTTCATGAGCCATTACACCGCCAAGGGTCCGGCAGAGATCGGCTTTGCCTCCTCCTTTGCCGGCCGCATCGTGGCCCGGGAGCTGGGAGCAGGGGAGAGCATCATCTGCCAGAAGTCCGCTTTTCTCTGCGGCACCGAAGGGGTGGACCTGTCGGTCTACTTCCAGAAGAAGGTGGGCGCCGGCCTGCTGGGCGGCGAGGGCTTCGTGATGCAGAAGGTCACCGGCCCCGGCACCGTGTTCCTGGAGCTGGACGGCTACGTCCACGAGTATGACCTGGCCCCCGGGGAAGAAGTGGTGTGCGACACCGGCGTGGTTGCCCTCATGGACAGCTCCTGCCAGCTGGACATCCGGGTGGTCAAGGGCCTGAAGAACAAGTTTCTGGGCGGCGAGGGCCTGGTGGACACCGTGGTCACCGGCCCCGGCAAGGTCTATCTCCAGACCATGTCCCTGCCCCGGCTGGCCGGCATGCTGGCGCCTTACATCATAACCGACAA
>JAEDJB010000088.1 GCA_016296565.1 Oscillospiraceae bacterium | reverse complement strand
CAGGCACGTCCCGCCGAGGCGCAAAGATTCCTTGCAAGGAATTTCTTTCCTTCCTTCGCCCTGTTTTCCCCAGGATTATTTCACGCGCAATTATTTTTGTGGAATACAACAGCAGATTTTACCAAAATTTCATGGATTTTGTCGTTATTTTTGTCGTTTTCAAATTGACATTTGTCCTAATTGTGACTAAAATGAAAACGTTTCTAGGAATACTTTCAAAATTGGTCCCCTTTTTTCGTCAGAATGCCAGACTGAGCAAGGAGGGTTTCCCCATGACCCAGCAGACCCTGACCCGGCAGCAGGCGGCGGAGCGCCTGTGCGACTGCTACGCCGGTTACTTCGACATCACCCAAGCCCCGGCGGAGGACGCCCCATTGGTTGCGGAAATGGCCTTTCACGCCCACACCTCCAAATATGTGCTCAGCAAAAAGGCCACCCTGTGGGAGGCCAACAGCCACGAGTACGTCTATCTGTTCAGCGTCCCCCACCTGACCAAGGAGATTTTCTCCGCCTGCGAGGCGCTGGCCTACGACCGGGGCATGGCCCGGGTGGAGCCGGGACCCAACCACATGTATACCTATATTACTGCTCTCTTCCTCTGCGACACCTGCGACCCGGAGGCCCGGGCGGCCCTGAAGCGGTGCCGCCACTACAAAAGCTATCGCTTTTCCTATTGGGGCTGGATGGACTTTCACACCGGCCTTGCCGAGCTGAGCACCGGCAAAACCGCCGCCAACCCCAGCGGACACAGCGCAGCACAGACGTTGGCAACAACGCTGTTTCATAAAAAATTGCGATTCAAGAGAAGGGAGAGAACCTATTTATGAATGCTGCATTGTTCCTGATTATTGGCGTGGCTGTTCTGCTGGTAGGCTATATTTTCTACGGCAGATGGCTGGCCAAGCAATGGGGGCTGGACGATTCCCGCGTCACCCCCGCCCATGAGATGGAGGACGGCAAGGACTACTGTCCCGCCAAGGCCCCCGTGCTGATGGGACACCATTTTTCCTCCATCGCCGGCGCCGGCCCCATCAACGGCCCCATCCAGGCCGCTGTGTTCGGCTGGGTGCCCGTGATGCTGTGGATCCTCATCGGCGGCATCTTCTTCGGCGGCGTCCATGACTTCGGCGCCCTGTTTGCCTCCATCCGCAACAAGGGCCAGTCCATCGGCGAGGTCATTGCCTCTGCCATCGGCCCCCGGGCCAAGAAGCTGTTCATCATCTTCGCCTACCTGACCCTGATCCTGGTGGTGGCCGCTTTCGCCTCCATCGTGGCCAACACCTTCAAGGCCACCTTCACCGAGACCGGCGCTCTGGACCTGGCCGCTTCCGCTGCCAACGCCTCCACCGCTATGATCTCTATCCTGTTCATCGTGATGGCCATCATCTTCGGCTTCTTCGTTTACCGCCGCAACGCCCCTCTGGGTGTGGCAACGGTCATCGGCGTGGCCGCCATCATTCTGTGCATGGTCATCGGCCTGAACTGGCACCCCATCTACCTCAGCGGCAAGGCCTGGATGATCATCGTGGGCGTGTACATCGCCATCGCCTCGGTCACCCCGGTGTGGATTTTGCTCCAGCCCCGTGACTACTTAAGCTCCTTCCTGCTCTACGGCATGATGATCCTGGCCGTCATCGGCATCATCGGCTGCCACCCCACCATGGAAATGCCCGCCTTCACCGGCTTCGTGGATACCCTGGCCCCCACCGGGACCTCCCTGGGCTACCTGTTCCCCGCCCTGTTCGTCACCATCGCCTGCGGCGCCGTCTCCGGCTTCCACTCGCTGGTGGGCTCCGGCACCACCGCCAAGCAGCTGGACCGGGAGCGGGACGCAAAGCCCATCGCTTACGGCGGCATGCTCATTGAGTGCGCCCTGGCTCTCATCTCCGTCTGCACCGTGGGCTACATCTGGGCCTCCTACTCCGCTGGCGAGACCGTGACCCCCACCGTGGTGTTCGCCACCGGTCTGGCCTCCATGTTCTCCAGCGTCTTCGGCGAAGCCACCTACAGCGTGGTCTACTCCATGCTGATCCTGGCCGTCTCCGCCTTCTGCCTCACCTCTCTGGACACCGCCACCCGTCTGGCCCGGTACATGTTCCAGGAGTTCTTCGTGGAACCCGGCAAGACCCGGGAGGATCTCACCGGCTGGAAGAAGACCATCACCCAGCCTATCGTCGCCACCATCATCACCGTGGTTCTGGGCGTGGCCCTGGGCATGACCGGCTACGCCAAGATCTGGGCTCTGTTCGGCGCTGCCAACCAGCTGCTGGCCGCCCTGGGCCTGCTGGCTGTGTGCTGCTGGCTGGGCAAGATCGGCCGGAACAACAAGATGTTCTACATCCCCATGTTCTTCATGCTGGTGGTCACCCTGACCTCCCTGTGCTTCACCATCAAGGCCCAGTTTGCCGGCATCGCCGCCGGCGGCCCCGACGTGGTGTGGTTCTGGGTCCGCGGCATCATCGCCATCCTGCTGGTGGTCCTGGCCATCGTCCTGGTGGTGGAGGGCATCCGCGCCCTGTCCGCTCAGAAGAAGGCCAAGGCAGCCTGATTTCCCCTTTGCTTTTTTCCTTATCCCCTTTGATCCTCTTTTATTTGCCAAACGGGACCTGGTGAGAACCAGGTCCCGTTTGGTTTTTATTTGAGGGATAAGCCAAATAGCGCTTCCGCGTTTCGGAATGCAATTTTCTCCTTTTCCTCCTGGGAGATGGGCGCCTGCTCGATAAACGCCCGCACCCCCTCGTTGCTGAGAAAGGGGCAGTCCCCGGAGTGGAGGATGCGCCCGGCCCCCAGCACCTCCAGGCAGAACCTGAGCTGGGGGTAGTCAAACATGCCGCTGGGGGAAACGTACACGTTTTCCCGGAAGGTCTCCGTAATGGTCCGGTCAAGGCCGGTGACCGCCCGGGGCAGGGACTGGTCCAGCCGGGACAGGAAAAAGGGCAGCATCTCCCCCCAGTGGCCGGCAATCAGCTGGAGCCGGGGGAACCGGACAAAGACCCCCGCCAGGATGGTGCGCAGGATCTGGATCCCCGCCTCGTTGTGCCAGCCCCAGCCGTGCATGGAGAGCCGGGCGCTGACCTCCTCCCCCAGGCCGCCGTAATAGGGCTCCTGCACCGCCTTCAGGGGTGCGCCGGGGTGGACGAAAACCGGCAGGTCCAGGGCCTCGCAGGCCTCCAGAATGGGCCAGAAGCGCCGGTCATCCAGAAATTCGCTGTCTTTGGAGGCCCGGCCCACCAGCACCACTCCGTGGTAGCCCAGCTTTTTGATCCGCTGGGCCTCCTTCACCGCCTCCGCCGGGGCGGACCAGGGCAGCAGGGCGAAGGCTCCGTACCGGTCAGGGTGCCGCTGGACGGCGGCCCACACATAGTCGTTGGTCTCCCGGACCAGGGCCGGGGCCTCCCCCGGGGGGAGCAGCTGGGACTTCACCGGGCAGGAGAGAATCTGCATGGTGATCCCGTGCCGGTCCAGGTCCCGGAGGCGCTGGTCCAGGTCAGTGAACAGCACCGGGTCCGGGGCAAAGGGGCGGCCCTTGATCCGGGCCATGGCCCCGTAGGGGGCGTCCTCCGCTGCGTACTTTGCCAGGTGCCGGTGAATGGGGGTGCCGGCCAGGTGCTCTTCTGTGGTGATGATTCTCATGGTTCCCCTCCTTTCCTCTGTGGGGTTTATTATACCCTGGCACGCCGGCGGTGACAAGGGGGCCGGACCTGTGGTAAAATAGGAGAAAATCCAACCCGGGCACGGCCCGGCGGCACAGACGGGAGGAATGGAAATGTTGTTTTTAAATGAAGACGCCATCCGGCAGGCGGTTTCCCCGGCGGATATGATGGACGCGGTGGAGGAAGCCTACCGCCTGTTCACCGCCGGCCAGTGCGTGATGGCCGACCGGCTGGCGGTCTCTCAGGAGGGCCTCTCCATGCTGTACATGCCCTGCTTTGCCGGGGACTATGTGAGCACCAAAATCCTGGCCTCCTGCCCGGAAAACCCCGCCCGGGGCCTGCCGGCCCTGGACGGGGTGGTTCTGCTGAACCGGGCTGACACCGGGCAGCTGGAGGCCATTCTGGACGGGGCAACGGTCACCGCCCTGCGCACCGGGGCGGTGGGGGGCGTGGCCGTCCGCCACCTGGCCCCGACGGACGCCCGCACCGCCGGGCTGGTGGGCTGCGGCGTCCAGGGGCTGCACCAGCTGGCCTTTGTGTGCGCAGAACGGGACATCCGCACCATTTACCTCCGCCAGAGCCCGGGGCGGGATCTCACGGAATTTGTCCAAGCCCTCCGGGCCATGCTTTCTCCCCGGCAGCCGGAGATCCTCCTCTGCCCGTCGGCAGACCAGGTGCTGAAAAGCAGTGACATCGTCATCACCGCTACCCCGTCCCGGCAGCCCCTGTTTTCCAACGACCCCGCCCTGTTCCGGGGCAAGTGCATCCTGGCCATCGGGTCCTGGCAGCCGGACATGCGGGAGATTCCGGACGCCGTTTTTTCTGCTGCGTCAGAGGTGTTCATTGAGCTGCCCTACGCCTGCCAGGAGAGCGGGGACCTGAGCCAGCCCCTGGCCTCCGGCGTTCTGACCCGGGACCGGGTCAAGCTGTTGGGCGACTTTCTGGCGAAGAAGGCTGCGGGAACGCCCCCGCCCCTGGGGGAAACCCGGTACTTCAAGTCCGTGGGCATGGGGGTCTTCGACACCCTGGCCGCCCGGGCCATCCTCCGGGCCGCCCGGGAAAAGGGCCTGGGGCAGCCGGTAAACGAAAGGTAAGGGAGACTGCAGATGTCCTGCAGTCTCCCTTTGTTATGCATGGCAAGCTTAACGGTTCAGATTTCTGGCAATCTCCTTTACGACCTCTTCCATGACAATGGGTTTGGACAAGTGCCCGTTCATCCCGGCGTCGAAGGACGCCTGAACATCCTCCGCGAAGGCGTTGGCGGTCATGGCGATGATGGGAATCCTGAGGGCATCGGGGCGGTCCTCCAGGCTGCGGATGGCCGCTGTGGCTTCGTAGCCGTTCATTTCCGGCATCATAATGTCCATGAGAATCATGTGGAAAGTGTCCGGCGGATTCTCTGCGAAGAGCTTGACTGCCTCATTGCCGTCGGCGGCTCTGGTCACCTGAATACCCAGCTTCTCCAGCTGCACCATTGCGATTTCCGCGTTCAGGTCGTTGTCCTCCGCCAGCAGGATCTTCACACCCCTCAGGCAGGTCTGAACGAAAGGCTGATCCTGGGTCGGAACCTTGATTGCATCGGTCAGCTCCAGGGGAAGCTCCACGGTAAAGTCAGAGCCCTGGCCCTTTATACTCTTCACAGAAATGGTGCCTCCCATGAGATCCACATACCGCTTGGTGATGGCCATGCCCAGGCCGGTGCCCTTATAGTAGGTCCGCGCGCCGTTTTCCTCCTGGGAAAACGCATCGAAGATATCCTTGACAAATTCCTCGCTCATGCCCACCCCGGTGTCTGTGACCCGATAGCGCACCAGGATATGCCGGTCGTCCCCGCCGGGATGGTAGCTGGCCTCAAAGGTGATGGTGCCGCCGTCCTCGGTAAACTTGACCGCGTTGCTGAGAATATTCACCAGCACCTCCCGGATGCGGACGGAATCGGCCAGCACATAGGGGGTTTCCGGCACGGGCAGGCTGGTGCGGAAGGTGAGGTTCCGGTCGGCCAGGAAGCCGTACATGATGCTGAGCACCGTGTCCGCCACCTCGGTAATATCCACGGGAACCGGCTCGAAGCTGATTTTTCCGCTTTCGATGCGGCTGATATCCAGCACGTCGTTGATGAGGGTCAGCAGATGCTCGGAGCTGTTTTGGATCTTGTGGAGACAGCTTCTGACCTCCCGCTTGGGGTCCTGCTTCAGGGCGATGTTGGTAAAGCCAATGATGGCGTTCATGGGGGTGCGGATGTCGTGGGAGATGCTGTTCAGGAAGGTGGTCTTGGCCCGGCTGGCGTTTTCGGCGGCATGGACTGCCTCCTCCAGGGCCTGGTGGATCTTCTTGTCCTCGGTGCGGTCCGACATCTCCAGAATGAATTTTTTCTCCCCCTGGATGTCGCTGCAGAAGGCCACCACATGAAACCAGCTCACCTGGCCGTTTCCCTGGTGGATGTACTCCCTGTCCCACTCCATCTGCTCCCCGGGACGGATCTCCGAAAGCCGGCTTAGAACACGGGTGATTTCGTTTTCAACGGCGAACCCCTCGATCACATGGACATCCTCCCGCACCCGTGCCTCCGGGATGCCCAGGAGCTTTTCGATGTTGGGGCTCACATAATCCACCCGTAGGCTCCGGGCATCCAGCATCAGGAACACATCGTCCACATTCACCGACAGCTTGGAGAACAGCTCGTCACGGGCCAGCAGCTCATGATCCTTCCGTTTCAGCTTCTGCCGGCTTTGCAGAATCACCACCAGCAGGAGCAGCATGGCCAGGGCAATGGCAATGCCCGACACCACGATCATGGTGGTGGACTGGAGCTTGCTCATGCTGGCGTTCACCACGTCGGTGGGCACAGCCCCCAGAATGGTCCAGCCCTGAAAGCTGGCAGACTCATAGACCAGGTAGTAGGGTCTTCCGCTGACATCAAACACCATGGCGCCGGACTTCCCTGCCAGAAAGTCCTGGTGCAGGGCGTCAAGCGCCCCGCTGGTGATGCTTTCTGATTGTTCCAGCAGAGCGAAGAAATTGTGGATATCCTTCAGCTCCTGGTTGCCGTTGTCCACAACCACCCGGCCGTCGGCCAGCACCGCAAAGGTGCTGGCCTGTCCGTCGAAGGCCGAAATCCGGAGGGCTTCCACCAGGTCGGAGTTGTTGAAGGTAATGGCAATGGCCTCATAGTCAAAGTCACGGTAGCGGCCCGGGGAGGCGGGAATGGCAAACACGATGATTTCCGGCTGATCCGGAACAACGGAGCAGGCGACCACAGGCTCCTTGTCCAGAATCAGATCCCCAAGCTGATCCCGCAGGTCCAGGTAGCCCCGCTGGCCCTGGGAGGTGAGATATTCGCCGTTTCGGGAAATAAAATAGAAATCGGTGAAGTTGCTCTCCTCCTGGGCCTGGTTCACATAGGCCCGGATATCCTCTTCGCTCTCCGCAGTCCCCAGGTAAGGCTCCCACATCCGCATCCGGCTCCAGTTGATGGAGACCAGGTTATGCAGGGTCTGATTGGCCTGATGGAAGATTTCTGCCAGGTGCGCCGTGCTCTCTGTGTAAATCGTCCGGGAGACAAAATCAAGATAGGAATGGCCCGCCAAAATGACCCCGGCAGCAAACACAAGCGCAAGCAGCAAAACAATCAATCGCTTTTTCGTGGCACCGCTCTCCTTTCCTCCTGATTCCGGTTTTTTAACTGCCCTGAAGAATGGTCACATACTCCGTAGGCGCCAGAAGCTGTTTGGTAATCGCCAGGGCGTCCTTGATGCAGTCATAGCTGGTGTAATTGCCCACATACTGATCCTGGCGCTTGGCCTTCAGATCCTCCGGCATAGGGCAGTTGCAGAAGGTGGGGTGCTCCAGATAGGTATCCGCCCCCATCAGCAGCACCGTGTACACGGCGTCATCCTCCAGGGGCGCTCCGTTCACGGTAATGTCTCCCAGGGTGAACACGCCCCGCTCTGTCTCGGTAACCGTGTACTCCATGCCGCTGGTAACAGGCATCTGGTTCCGGTGCCGGATGGGGTTGGAGCCATCCTCCTTCACATTCACAAGCCAATCCATGATCCGGCGGATCTCCGCGCCGGTGTACTCGCCGCGATAGGCATCGTTCTTAT
>JAEDJB010000087.1 GCA_016296565.1 Oscillospiraceae bacterium | reverse complement strand
AAGCCCAGGAACTTGATGATGCCGGGGTAAACGTTGGGCTGGAAGCGCAGGCCGCCCTTGTAGGGGCCGATAGCGCCGTTGAACTGGCAGCGATAGCCAATGTTGGTGTGGGTCTTGCCAGCGTCGTCAGTCCAGACAACGCGGAAAGTGAACATACGCTCGGGCTCGACCATACGGCCCAGCAGGTCAACCTGCTCATATTCGGGATGAGCCTCAATGACGGGGTCCAGAGAGCTCAGAACTTCTTCAACAGTCTGCACGAACTCGGGCTCGCTGCCGTGCTTCTTCTTCACGTTCTCGATAACGCTTGCGATATAAGCATTCATGATAATCTGCTCCTTCACATGTGAAATATTATTTTTACCTGCACTCCTACAGGTGAAAATACAGGGTTTCCTGCAAACAGGAGAAACAGTCTCTGCCGACCCATTTGCAACTGAAAGTATAACACGCTCTCCCACTAAATGCAACAATTATTTTCAAAAATATCCTACAAAATTTGCGGCATCCCACAAATTTGTCTGCGCCCCTCACTTTGAAGGCCCAAAGCAGAAAACTTGCAAAAAGACGCCGGAATTGCACCGGCGTCTCTGCTCAGATGAAATCTGGGGACTCAAGCGAGTCATTTTTCTGCCGCTTAGTTGCGCAGGATGGTCTTTTCTGCTGCCAGGCGCAGGGGCTCAATGACGATGAGGGTGATGACAGCGGCCACACCGATCTGCACCAGGTTGCCGGGGATGGAGGCTGCGGGAGCAACCCAGTTGCCGTAGATGATGCCCTCGGCGATATAGTAACCCACAATTTTGATGATGCAGGCCAGAACCATAGCCAGAATGTAGCGGGGGAAGGACTTCTTCTTCTCGGTCACCATGCCCACCACCAGGCCCATGATGCCCACGATCACCAGGGTGAAGGGAGCCCACAGGGTCCAGCCGGACAGCAGGTCGAACAGGCCCATGCCAATGCCGCCGGCGATCATGCCGGTGCGCTTGCCGAACAGGATGGCCGCGATGAACAGGGGCACGTTGCCCAGGTGGATCAGGCCGCCGGCAGCGGCGATGGGAAGCTTCACATTGACAACGGCGGTAAAGACGTACACCAGCACGATGCAGATGGCGGTAATGGCCAGCTCCTTCACGCTCATGGAAGAGCGGGAGCGGGCTTCAGCAGTTTTTTCAGACATGACTTCTCTCTCCTTCGGGTCGTTTCTTCGTTGGCCGGCGGCTCTCCTCCGCCGGTTGTGCTTAGGGTATCACGAAACTGACCTTATCAACAGCGCCAACTCAAATCTTTTTAGCATGCCAGTTGCTCAGGCCAGATTGGCCGCCGCCGCAGGCCAGATGGCCCCGCCGGTTGTCATCTGACCTGTTTTCTGGTATCATAACGGTACTTTCGTATTGTGATTGGAGGAACCGATATGTCTTCTGCCGATCCCCGCTCCCTGCTGGAGCGGTTACAGGATCACCACGACCAGGGCTATCTTTCCCTGCACATGCCCGGTCACAAGGAAAATACCGATCTGGCCCCCTATCTCCGCCGGCTGGGGGCGGATCTGGACATCACCGAGCTGCCGGAATTTGACGACCTTCACGACCCGGAGGGCATCCTGGCCCAGAGCATGGACCGGGCAGCGGCTCTTTGGGGCAGCCGCCGGAGCTATCTCCAGGTGAACGGCTCCACCGGCGGCCTGCTGGCGGCCATCCGGGCGGCCACCCGCCGGGGAGACCAGATTCTTGTGGCCCGGAACTGCCACAAGGCCATCTACCACGCCATTGAGCTGTGCGGCCTGGACCCGGTTTTTCTCCTGCCCCCCACGGAGGAGACCTTCGGCCTGTCCGGGTCCATCTCCCCGGAGATGGTGGCCCAGGCCCTGGAGGAGCATCCCAACGTTAAGCTGGTGGTCTATCCCAGCCCCACCTATGACGGGGTGCTCAGCGACACGGCAGGCATCTGCGCCGCCGCCCACGCCAAGGGCGTGCCGGTGCTGGTGGACGAGGCCCACGGGGCCCACCTGGGCCTGTCCCCGGTTTTCCCCCCCTGCGCCATGGGCCAGGGTGCGGACCTGGCGGTGGCCAGCCTGCACAAAATGCTCCCCAGCCTCACCCAGACCGCGGTTCTCCACGCCAGCGGCCAGCGGGTGCCCCTGCCGGAGATCGCCCGGCAGACGGGGATTTTCCAGTCCAGCAGCCCTTCCTACCTGCTGATGGCCTCCATGGACGGCTGTCTCCGGCTGCTGGAGCAGGATCGGGAAGCCCTCTGCAATGCTTGGATGGGGCGGCTGAAGGACTTTGACGAAAAAGTCCAGGGGCTGAAATATCTGCGTCTGCCCGGCCACGGGGCCGAGGCCGGAGCGGAGTACCCCAGCATTTTCGCCCTGGACCCGGCCAAAATTATCATCTCCACCCGGAACAGCGCCCTCACCGGGGTGGAGCTGAAGGAGCGCCTGCGGGAGGACTACAAGATCGAGCTGGAGATGGCCCTGGACCACTACGCCGTGGCCATGACCGGCCTTGGTACCGGCGACGACATGGCCGGCCGTCTGGCCCAGGCCCTGCTGGAGCTGGACGAAACGTACGGCCCCGCCCAGGAGCCTGCCCCCGCCATCCAGCCGGTTCCCGCGCTGCCCCCCCGGAAGTGCTCCATTGAGCAGGCCGCCATGGCCCCCGGCGGGATTGATTTCCTCTACGACAGCATGGGCAAGGTCTGCGGGGAGTACATCTGGGCCTATCCCCCGGGCATCCCCCTCATCACCCCCGGTGAGGTGATCACCTCGCCCCTGGTGGAGACCATTGAAACCCTCTACCGGGCCGGGGTGAAGCTCATCGGCACCCGGGGCAAGCCGCCCTTTACCACGGTAGCCCTGCGGGAGACCTGATGGTCTGCCTTCCGGGCGGACCCACCGGCTGGGCGCACATTCAGTGGTCGTGTACCCTCCCACCCCAAAAAGGCTCCCCTGGAGAGGGGAGCTGTCAGCGAAGCTGACTGAGGGGTGCTGCCCTGAGAGGATCCCCTCGGGAGCGCTGACGAAGCAGAGCGGCGGATATCCTCCCTGGTTCCGTCGTACCGCTCCCGATTGCGCCTCCCAGGCGACACCTCTCCACCGCTTCGCGGTCCCCCTCCCCTTCAAAGGGGAGGCTGCTTTGACGCAGCAAAAAACCAGCAGAGCGTTTCGCTCTGCTGGTTTTTTGCGTCTTTTTATTCCACCCGGTTTTCCAGAACACCGATGCCTTCTATTTCGCACCGGACCAGGTCGCCGGGGTTCAAAAACTTGGGCGGGTCAAAGCCCATGCCCACGCCGGCGGGGGTGCCGGTGGCGATGATGGTTCCCGCTTTCAGGGTCATGCCCTGGGACAGCTCGTGGATCACGTAGGCGATGCCGAAAATCAGCTCGTCGGTCACAGCATCCTGCCGCAGTTCCCCGTTGATCCAGGTGCGGATGGCCTGGGCCGGAGGCTGGGCAAATTCGTCCTTGGTGACGATGCAGGGGCCCATGGGGGTGAAGCCGTCCAGCCCCTTGCCCATGTACCACTGCTTGTGGCCGGTCTGTAAATTCCGGGCGGACACGTCGTTCACAATGGTGTAGCCCAGCACATAGTCGAAGGCATCCTCCTCCGCCACCTGCCAGGCGTCCTTCCCCAGGACCACCGCCAGCTCGGTTTCGTAGTCCAGGCTGTCCACGATGTCAAAGTGCCCGGGGATGGGGTCCCCGGGGCCGGGGCAGTGGGCAGCACGCTTGGAGAAGTAGACGGCGTTTCCCCGATCCCGGGTAAAGGCCTGGGGGTCAAACTGCTCCGCCTCCGCCTTGTGCTTCTGGTAGTTCATGCCCAGGCAGATCACATCCTGCATGGGCTCCGGAATGGGTGCCAGCACCCGCACCTGGTCCAGGGACAGCTCTCCCGGGGCCGAGGCGCTCTGGGTCAGGACCTGGGCCCGGTGGTCCGGGTCGTCCCGCAGCAGCTGATTCATGGTCTCGTAGGGCAGGGGGATCAGTGCCCCTTTGGTCCCTTCCAGGCAGACCAGGGTCTTGCCCTGGTGGGCTACGGTGTACAGTTTCATTGGTGTTTCCCTCCCTTTAGTCTCCGGTGCAGCGGTCCAGCGCCCGGATCAGCTCCTTCACTGCCCGCTCCTCCGTTGCCCAGCTGGTGCATACCCGCACCGCCGTGTGTTCTCCGTCCACCTTGCTCCAGAAGGCAAAGGCGAAGTCCTCCTCCAGCGTTTCCAGCACCTCGTCCGGCAGGATGGGGTACTGCTGGTTGGTATAGGAATCGAAAAGCATGGGGTAGCCCCGGTCCTCAAAGGCCCGGCGGATCTCCATGGCCAGCCGGTCGGCCCGCTTGGCCAGGTCGAAGTACAGGCCGTCCTCCAGCATGGCGCAGTACTGCACCCCCAGCAGGCGGCCCTTGGCCAGCATGGCCCCCTGCTGCTTCATAATGTAGCGGAAGTCCCGCTTGAGCACAGGGTTGCACAGGACCACCGCCTCCCCGAAGAGCAGCCCCTGCTTGGTGCCCCCCAGGTAGAAGGCATCGCACAGCCGGGCCAGATCCGGCAGGGTCACGTCGCAGGCTTCGCTCATAAGGCCGTACCCCAGCCGGGCCCCGTCCACAAAGAGGAGCAGGCCGCAGTCCCCGCAGGTCCGCCAGATTTCCTCCAGCTCCCGGCGGCTGTAAAGGGTGCCGTTCTCCGTGGGCTGGGAAATATAGACCATGCCGGGCTGCACCATGTGCTCGTGGGTGACGTCCTCCCAGTGGGCCCGGTACACCCGGCGGATGTCCAGGGCGGTGAGCTTGCCGTCCCCGCTGGGCACCGCCAGGACCTTGTGGCCCCCGGCCTCGATGGCCCCGGTTTCGTGGCAGTTGATGTGGCCGCTGACGGCAGCGATCACCCCCTGATGGGGCCGCAGAGCGGCGGTAATCACCGTGGCGTTGGTCTGGGTGCCCCCCACCAGGAAGTGGACGTCCAGGCTGTCATCCCGGCACAGGTCCCGGATATAGGCCCGGGCCTGGTCGCAGTAGTGGTCCTCCCCGTAGCCGGGGGTCTGCTCCAGATTGGTCTCGAACAGACGCCGGAGGATGCGCTCGTGGGCCCCCTCGGCGTAGTCGCATTCAAATCGAATCATGAAAATCCCTCCTGCTCCAGTGTAAGCGGAATGGAACCCTTTGGTCCATCCCGCCCCAGCGGGAGAATGATAGTTTATTCTATCACAGCAGTTCCCCCGCCGCAAGCCGTTGGGCCCGGGCGGGGGAGGGTTTTAGACCGATATCTTTACGGTCTCCGTTTCCCTTTCACCACAAAGCTGACCCCAAAATATTCCGTCACCGGGGGCAGCGCCGTGGTCATGGCCGTTGCCAGCATGGCAGTGGCAACGGCAGAGATCATAATGTTAACAAAAATCAGGGATCGTTTCTTATTTTCTATTTCTGCCATGTTTTTCCCCTGCAGATTACGGCTTCTGCATCCGGGTTTTCACCGCCTGCCCTGTGGGGGTGGCGGCCAGGCCGCCCAGGGCGGTCTCCCGGAACTCCACCGGCATCCGGCGGCCCACCTCGCCCATGGCGTCGATGACCTCGTCCACGGGGATGCGGCTCTCGATCCCCGCCAGAGCCATGTCCGCGGCGCTCACCGCGTTCACCGCGCCGATGACGTTGCGCTTGACGCAGGGCACCTCCACGAGACCTGCCACCGGGTCGCAGACCAGACCCATAAGGTTTTTCAGGGCCATAGCCACTGCGTGGCCGATCTGCTCTCCGGTGCCGCCCCGCAGCGCCACCAAGGCACCCGCCGCCATGGCGGAGGCGGTGCCGATCTCCGCCTGGCAGCCCCCGGAGGCCCCAGCAATGCTGGCCTTGTGGGCCACCACCGCGCCGATGCCGCTGGCCACATACAGCGCCTCCAGGATCTGGTGCTGGGTCAGTTTTTCCCGGCGGCACAGGGGAAGCATCACCGCCGGCAACACCCCGCAGGCCCCGGCGGTGGGGGCCGCCACGATCCGGCACATGCAGGCGTTGGATTCGGCCATGCTCAGGGCCTCGGCGATCACCTCGCTGACGTAGCCCCCGGTCATGGCCTTGCCCCGGAGGGTGTACTGGCGCATCTTCATGCCGTCGCCTCCCACCAGGCCGCTGGCGCTCCGGCGGCGGCCGCTGTAATTGTCGGCGGCCTCTGACATGGCCTGCCAGACGGTGAGCATCTTGGCCATGGACTGGTTTCGGCTCACCTGCCGGTCCTCCATATCCGCCCGGAGAATGACCTCCCAGAAGGGCAGGCCCTGGTCCTCCATTGCCTCAAAGATTTCCTTCATCGAATCCAGTGCCATCGTCTTCCTCCTCCTTGTCGTAATAGGTCACAGAGATGATATTGGGCAGCTCGTTGAGAAAGGCCACCTGGCTGGGCTTGATGTGCTCGTCCGCCTCAATGACCATCAGCATATCCGCCCCCCGCTTGGGCCGGCAGACGCTCATGTTGGCCACATTCACCCCGATCTGATAGAGGATGCTGGTGACCCCGGAGACGACGCCGTTTACGTCCCGGCTGCGGACCACCAGGGTGTTGAAGGCCCCGCTGAAGCTGACCTCGATGCCGTCCAGCTTGTTCACCATGATCCGGCCGCCCCCCAGGCTGGAGGCCTGAAGCTCCAACGTTCTGCCGCTGGCGCCCCTGACCTCCAGAACGGCTGTGTTGGGGTGGGCCTCCCGCAGGTCTACCGTGTCAATGGTGACGGAAAGCCCGGCCTTTTCGGCCTCCTGGGCCGCCCCGGGAATCCGCAGGTCATCGGGCTGCATCCCCAGCAGTCCGGCAACCAGTGCCCGGTCGGTGCCGTGGCCGGAGCCGGTCTCGGCAAAAGAGCCGTGAAGATGAATGGCCGCCTCCACCGGCGGCTCGCCCAAAAGGCTCCGGGCCATGAGGCCGATGCGCACGGCCCCGGCCGTGTGAGAACTGGACGGCCCAACCATAACGGGCCCCAGAATATCAAACAAGTTTAACATTGCGGTTCTCCTTCTGTCGAAATTCTACCTCAGTATATTTATATAACACATCCCACAGGAAAAAGCCACTGGAAAAATCCGCGCGAAGACATCAGAAATCCTAAGGGTTTCAAGGAAAAAGCCCCCCTTGCCCCCTCGCCCTCCAGTTGGTATAATACAGGGGATAGCTTCCAGGCAGTCCTGCCGGAATACCAATAAAACTGGAGGAATCCTTATGCGGAAAAATTTCAGCGACGTTGCCTTTTATCCCCAGCCGGTGCTGGTTATCGCCACCTATGACGAAAACGGCGTGCCCAACGCCATGAACGTGGCCTGGGGCGGCCTGTGCGGCAGCAAGTATGTGGACATCAACATCTCCCGGGGCCACAAGACCACGGAGAACATTCTTCTGAAGAAAGCCTTTACCATGAGCTTCGCCGACCAGACCCACCTGGTGGAGGCCGATTACTTCGGCCTGGTTTCCGGTCACAAGGAGAACAAAATCGAAAAGGCAGGGATGCATGCAGTCAAAAGTGAGTTTGTGGACGCCCCCATCCTGGAGGAGTTCCCCCTGACTCTGGAGTGCCGGGTGGTGGAAATGACAGACACCTACGGCGGCCTGCGGGTTGTGGGCGAGGTGATGAACATGAGCGCCGACGAGTCCATCCTGGGGGAGGACGGCCTGGTGGACGCCGGCAAGCTCAAGCCCCTGGCCTATGACCGGGCCCGCAAGGACTATCGCCTGGTGGGCGATGTTGTGGGCAAGGCCTACTCCGACGGGAAAAAGCTCATCTAAAAACCAGACGCCCGGATGCCATTTAGAGCATCCGGGCGTTTTTCCCGAAGAAACAAAAAACTCCGGAAACCGAAGTTTCCAGAGTTTTTGGAGCTGCTGGGCGGATTTGAACCGCCGACCTCATCCTTACCAA